>DATGDN010000410.1:0-4690 GCA_035310865.1 Pseudolabrys sp.
AGCGCTCAGCGCTGCCCCTCAAGGCGGCTTCGACTGGCGCGATACCGCTCTGGCCCTCGGCCGCCTTACGGATCGCCGCTTCGAGCACCGGCCGATCGCGCTCGACGATCACCGAGAGAATTGAGCGGTCGTCACCCTTGAGCAGACCTTCAAACGTGCTGGCGAAACGAGCATTGCTGCGCGCGATTCTGCCGGTCTTGTCAACGGTGGCGATAGCCATCGGCGTATTCTGGAAAAAGCGCATGAAGCGCACTTCCGCGGCGCGTTGGGGATCGCTGCCGTCGCTTCTTGCCCGATTGAGCACCAGCGTCCGGGAAGGGCCGGGTGCGCCGTCGGCGCCGAAGGCGACTTTATGGAACAGCCGCACCGGCACCGGCTTGCCGCCGCGCGTTTTGAGATCGAAATCGAGGACCTCAGTCTTTACCTCGCCGGGTGCCGCGTTGAGAGTTGTTAGCAGCGCCGCGCCCTCACCCGCGACGATATCGCCAAGCTTGAGCGAGCCCGCGCCGACTTGGGCAAGGTCGTGATCGAGCCACGACGCCAGTGTTGCGTTCAGATAGACGATATCGCCCGCCGCATCGACCGAGAAAAACCCGGCCGGCGCATGGTCGAGATAGTCGATGGCGTACTGCAATTCCTGAAATACGTTCTCCTGACGCTCGCGATCGCGCGTCACATCCGCGATCGACCATACGGTCAAGCGAGCATCGCGGTGATTTTCGCTGAGCGGGCGTACTCGCATACGCAGCCAACGGGCGCTCTCGCCGGCAGTACCCGTGATCCGCACTTCTTCCTGCAGGCGTCGTCCCTCGCGGGCAGCCTTGAGAAGCCTGTAGATCGATTCGGACACATCGGGGTCTCCGATGAGTGCGCGTTCGATCGGACGGACGTCATGCAGGTCGGACGCACCGATCAGATCGAGGTAAGTCGCGTTTGCGTAAAAGACGCGACCGCCCTGATCGGTGACCAGGATGCCATCGAAGGCCCCGTCCACCACGGCCTTGAGCAAAGGATTGCCGTGATCCTTGCCGCTAAATTTCATGATACCAGAGGCCACAGCAAACAGGGCGAATACCCCGATGGTTCCGAGTATGGCGAGCAGCGTCAGGACATAGGCTTCCAGGTAGTCACGGCCAATCCAGACCAGCCCGCCCGCCGCGCCGATCAAAGCCAAAGCGACCAGGAGTAACAGGCTGATGGAGCCGCTACCCGGCGCAGTCTGGCTTTTGTCAAAAGCCTCGCGCTCGTGACCTTCCGCATGGTCTGGCGTTCGTGCCGACACTGACGGATCGTTACCTGCCATAGCCCCTGAGTGCCTTAAGGCGCCCTATTTGCGCAAGTGCCAGCCCCGGCGATTCCCTATAAACAGCGCCTTAGCGGCATCGTGCGGCGCAGCCGCATCACATAGCCGATGACCTCGGTGACGACTCAAGGCACGGGCAAGCGGGAGCGGAACGGAGTGTTTGCCGCGCGACATGGACGCACCCGTGGGCGCTGCAAAAGGCACCTGAAAATCAGGAGGTCGCTGAAGGGCAATGGCATAGTGCGTCGACCACGGGCGCGTTCGGGACGGCGGCGATCATGCACCGGCGCATACGAACCTGTCGGACCTGTTTCGTCCTACCCTTGATGATGGCCGGATCGCCTTCCGTCTGCTTGAACTCCTCCTTCAATTCCTGCAGACCGCCTCCCCGAGAAACGCCCCCGGCTGCACCGCGCTAGGCAGACTTTGCCGCGCGTATGGTTAATGGGCGGTAAAAGTCAGCCGCGAAGCGGGCGCATCTGGATGTCTCTGTGCTTAAATAGGTCGGATTCCGGGAACCTACCCGTAAATTGCCACTTTATTTGTTAATGCTCTGTTAGTATTCAAAAATAGTGCCTACTGGACTAACCATTCTGGCAAATTCTCATCTGGTGAGTGTTAGCGGAAAGAAGGAGCGCATTGATGTTCGAGAGCTTGTTCGGCGCTGAAATGCCGCTGGCCGCCCGATTCTTTGTCGCCTTTCTGGTGGTCCTGGCGCTTATTGGTCTTACCGCCTGGCTGGTCCGTCGCTTCGGAGCAAACCGTCTCGGCAATGCCGCACGTGGCCGCCACCCGCGACTCGCGGTGATCGACGCCGCGACTGTTGACGGCAGGCGGCGTCTTGTTCTGATCCGGCGCGACAACATCGAACATCTTCTGATGATCGGCGGGCCAACGGATCTGGTTGTCGAGCCAAACATTGTGCGCGCGGTTGCGGCCCGTGATGTCGCGCGCGAGCAAGCGCGTGCTGCTGCCACTGAATCTACGGCGCGTCAGCAACCGACGATCGAAAACGGATGGCCATTGCGGCCCGCGACTGAGCCTACGCCCGCGCCGCGTCTTTATCGCTCCGCGGCAACGGAAGAGCCTTGGCTCGCACCCGAGCCCGGCGCGCGTCCGCGCCCGGCCGACAGTCTCGCTGGTCTTGCCGCCGAATTGTCGACACGGCTCACTCCTCCTGATGTTGCGGCGTCTGTTGCACTTACCGAGCCGACTGTCCCCGCTCAGGCATCTGCGCATGAACCGGCGGCACAGGCCGATCACAGCCTCGCGGAGATGGCACACCAGCTTGAAGCGGCGTTGCGCCGTGTTCCGGCACCGGAAGGCCGACCGCCCGTCACCGATCCGCTCGCAGCACGGGCCGCGCAGGATAAAGCCACTGACATAACGGCGCGCGCGCCGCAGCGCGAGCTGCGCTCGCGTGGTGAAGCAAAATTTGAAGCGAAGCCTGAACCAAAACTCGAATCGAAGACCGAACCAAAATCTGATTTCAAGCCCGAGCCTCGCACCGAGCCGCCGGCGACGCCCGCCAAGAATTTGTACGAGGATCTCGAAGAGGAGATGGCCAGCTTGTTGGGCCGTCCTCCAGGAAAATCATGACGGCGCTTCTGACCGCCGTGTCCGTAGCCTGAATCACAAGCTCGGTTTTACCTCGCTAACGACTGATTCGGTTGCGCCGCTGCCCTTCCAGCCTTCGCCCTTTTCCTCCTCAAAGGCAAAACAGCTTGCCTGATGCTCGTCCGGTGTCATTCGTGGCGTCTCAGGATGTTCTGGCCCGCGCCTAGGTCCACCGGCGTTAGCATTTAGTCGTTTCAGGTCAGTAATGAACTCATAGAGACATTCAATGGACACAGAATATTTTCGTTCAGCATTCGAGTATTTTGTTGCCAACGCAATGTTATGTTCTTGGCGTCGGGGCTGTAGTCTTCCGCTCGCAAAGCAGTGATACTAATCGGGGGTTTGTCGTCGTCTGTCATCGCCTTCAGCTCCAAGACAGCACACGACAGCTCTTTCATTTTTGCCCCTAGCATACCTGACCATCGCACATCTTGATTTGCGTCAACGAAGCGTGTCGCTTCGCGGTTCCATAAGAGTTCACATATGGCCGACTGTTTGCCTATATCCACCAACTATAGAGGCGCTTAGAGCGCGTGTGTCAGACTGGCTTCTTGAAGTACACGCACCATTTTGGTCTGAATCCGTCGAGCCAGCTGCGTGATAAGGCACATCTGAAGTTCGTTGCCCTGCAACCTTATCTGATATTCGGTCGGCGCCCCTGTGATCCCCATCATCTCCGCTTTGCACAACCCAGAGCAATCGGCCTCAAAGTTAGCGACGAGTTTACGATTCCACTTTGCCGAGGCCATCACCACCAGTTGCACCAGGCAGGCAATGAGAGGAGTTGGTGGGCCGAGCGCAAAACAATGCCCTTAAAAGTACTGGAACAACAACGCTGAAACCGCTGTCGAACGGGACCGTGGAAGAGTAGAAACTTCGCGACGGCGCATTTTGAAAACGATCTCTTTTCAGGGTGAGGTCGTCGAGTGCGCGGTGCGAAATGTTTCAGAGCGGGTGCAGTCGGCAAAACGCTCGAAGGATTGGCGTCGGATTTGAAAATCGACCGTCAGAAGCCGATTAAAGAACGGCCGAAGCTGCTGGCAAATTTATGGTTAAGAATTCGTAAAGATGCTCTTTTCTGGTTAATAGTTCATAAAATTGCTCTCGCTATATATTTCATGATGGTGCGTCAACCGCTCTGCGTGCACGAAGCTTGACGTTATTTACGCAAATAAAATTGCCGGCGCCGATTTTTGCCGCGTTTAATCGTCGCGATAAATGCGTTCTCGCCGCTCGTGACGCTCCTGCGCTTCAACCGAGAGCGTCGCGATTGGGCGTGCTTCTAGTCGACGCAAAGAGATCGGCTCGCCGGTCTCCTCGCAATAGCCATACGTCCCCTCGTCGATGCGAGCCAGGGCCTCGTCGATCTTGGCAATAAGCTTGCGTTGACGATCGCGCGCTCGCAGCTCGATGGCCCGGTCCGTCTCAGATGAGGCGCGATCGGCAAGGTCGGGATGATTCTCGTTTTCTTCCTGGAGATGCTGCAGCGTTTCCTTAGCCTCCTTGAGTATGTCCTCCCTCCAGGCGAGCAGCTTGACGCGAAAATACTCGCGCTGGCGCTCGTTCATAAACGGCTCCTTGTCGGACGGCCGATAGTTTTTGGTTTTGGCCAACATTCCCACCTACTCCCTGATTTTTTATTTTTGGGCGAGTTGTACCGCCCCCTCCGAGGGGCAGGCTTATATACGTCCGCCACCCGGCGGACAATATCCGATTGGTATTTCCAATTCGGCCCGATTTTATTGACAGTTCAATGACTTCCGCAGAGAC
>DATGDN010000411.1:0-4322 GCA_035310865.1 Pseudolabrys sp.
GTCGACAAAACGCTCCCCGTTGGCATTGATCATAATGCCCCACGGATAAGAGTGTTTTTGAAAATTATCCCCGACGGCCAGGTCGCCGAACTCAGGCGCGTTTCGGTCCCAGCCAACGGCATGACATCCGGACCAATTGCCGGTCGGCATTGCACCGATATCGAGCGCCATCCGGATGCCGTCACCGGTGTTGAAACGCGTGCCGCGTATTTTCGCCAGTTCCCAACCCGGGCCAAGATAGCGGGTACGCATCTCGGTGTTGGCCTGGAAACCTCCGGCCGCGAGCACGACGCATTTCGCTTTGATGTCGGCGGTGCGGCCGTCGTGCTTCACCCGAACGCCCTTGACACCATCGTCGTCAGCGATCAGTGACAGAGCGCGAGCGTTATAGGCAATGGTAACGCCGTTCTTTTTGGCGATTGTAGTGTGCGCTTCGATCAATCCCGGACCGCCACCCCAGGCTTCCACCGTGAGGCCGCCCCAGAATTTGAACTTGCCGTCGATCTTGTAGGCTTGACGGCCATAGATCGGGATGAACCGGATACCCTTTTTTTGCATCCAAAGCATCGTGTCTTTGCTGTGCGTGATCAGGACTTCGCATAAGTCAGGATCGGTCCGATATTCCGTCACGCGGCCCATATCGTCGAAGAACTTATCCTGGGTGTATGTGCCGAAGTCGGTGTTCGCGACCTCTTCGTCGGTCAGGTCGGGCATCAGCGCGCGCAGGTCGTCGACCCCGTCGTAGACGCATCGGAAGGCACCGGCCGTGAAGCGGCTGTTGCCGCCAGATTCCTCCTCCGGCGCACGCTCGAGCACCAGAACGGAAACCCCATGCTCAGCGGCGGCATGCGCGGCGCAGAACGCGGCATTGCCGGCGCCGATGATCACGACGTCGGCGGAGCGGGGGAGTTTGGCGTGCGCGGAGGTATTCACCGAAGAAAGCCTGAAATCCGAAAGGGCCGGAGTGTATGTGCCCGCTTCCACATGTCAACGCGCAGACCCTGTAAAGGGCATCGCACATTGTCAAATAGTTCGGGAGACGAGTTGAACTTAATGTAGTAATCGAGGTTGATGCTGGGTCGGTCGATGCAAGCGGAAAGGTGATGGGGACGAGCATAACCATCGCAATTATCTGCGTGGCAATCTGGGCCTACCTAATCGGTGCGCGGGGCGGATATTGGCGCGCGGCCGTACGGGACACCTCGCCCATAGGGGACAGAACAGCGTGGCCCACGGTGGCCGTTGTCATTCCGGCGCGCAACGAGTCCGAATGCATCGCGCGGAGCGTAAAGTCGCTCCTGCGGCAGGACTATCGCGGGCCACTCAGCATTGTGGTCGTCGACGATGACAGTGACGACGGCACCGGCGCTGTCGCAACGGATTCAGCTGCAGCTGATCGCCGGCTGAGCGTCATCAGAACGACAGGACCGGCCGCCGGCTGGACCGGAAAATTGTGGGCGGTGAGCCGGGGCATTGCCGCGGCCGAGGCCTCCCATCCCGAATACATGCTGCTCACCGATGCCGATATCGAGCATGCGCCTGACACGATCTCCTGGCTAGTATCGCAGTCGCTGGAAGGCAGGTTTGTCCTGACGTCGCTCATGGCCAAGCTGCGCTGCGTGAGCCTTGCCGAGAAGATCCATGTCCCGGCTTTCATCTATTTTTTCCAGATGCTGTATCCGTTCGCGTGGGTCGCGCGCGCTGATTCATCAACGGCTGCCGCTGCCGGCGGATGCATGCTCGTCCGCGCCGACGCGCTCGCGAGCGTCGGCGGCATAGCCGGTATCCGTGGTGCGCTGATCGACGACTGCTCGTTGGGTGACAGGCTGAAAACAGTGGGGCCGATCTGGCTTGGCCTGACCAACCGGGTGCAGAGCATACGTCCGTACCCCGCCATTGCCGATGTCGCCCGGATGGTCTCACGATCGGCTTACAGCCAGTTGCGGTACTCTCTGCTTGCTTTGATCGCCACAACCTTAGGCATGGCGATCACCTTTGTTGCGCCACCAATGCTCGCGCTGTTTGCCTCTGGATTGCCCCGCTATTTAGGCCTGCTTGCCTGGACCGCAATGTCGTTATCATTCGTGCCCACGTTGCGGTATTATTGGCTTTCGCCCATATGGAGCGTAGCCCTTCCAGGAATCGCTTTGCTTTACATGTCTTATACTTTGCAGTCCGCGTATCAGCATTTCCGGCGTAGAGGCGGCCAGTGGAAGGGGCGCGTCCATGCCGACGCGCCAAGCCTGTAATGGCCACCAGTGGACAACTTCGATCGGGCAAAGGTTCGCGCGACGAGAATTTTCCGGTCGCGTCCTGGCTGATCAAACCGCAGCATCGTCCGGCGATCCTCGCGTTCTATGAATTTGTCCGCGTCGCCGACGACATTGCCGATCATGCCTTGCTGACAAGCGGTGAAAAGGTCGATCGCCTCAATGGGCTGGAGGCGAGCCTGCTCGGTAAATCAGATCACGAGCCGGAAGGCGTGAGGCTGCGCGGCGTTCTCGAAACGCGACGGCTTACCCCGCGTCACGCGCAGGATTTGCTCGACGCGTTCCGGCAGGACGCCACCAAGCGGCGCTATGCAAACTGGGATGAGTTGATCGACTACTGCTCGCGGTCGGCGATGCCGGTTGGCCGTTTCGTGCTCGACGTGCATGGAGAATCGAAAGCGACCTGGCCTGCCTCCGATGCGCTATGCGCGGCCTTGCAAATCATAAACCACCTGCAGGATTGCGGATCCGACTATCAGAAGCTCAATCGCATCTACATTCCGCTCGACGCCATGGCGGCAGCGGGCGTGAGCGTGGACATGCTGGCCCGCAACCGAGCGAGTCCCGCGCTGCGCGAATGTCTCAAAGGGCTCGTCGCGCAAACCGCAGACCTGCTGCAGGAGAGCGAAGGCTTTGCGGCGGGTGTGAAAGACCGACGCCTTGGGCTTGAAATTGCGGTGATCCAGACGCTCGCCAAACGCCTGTTGCGGATTCTCGCAAGGCGCGATCCCCTGAGCGAGCCTGTTCATCTCAGCAAAGCGCAGGCCGCCGGCTATGCGGTTCGCGGCGCTGTCGGTGCCGGATTGCACCGGCTGTTGCGCGCGATCGTACCTGCGCACAAGTATCAGGTGCAATGACGGCACAGGTCCAGCAGCCCGGAGATGCCCGCCTGGCCGCCGCCCGCGCGGGCGGCAGTTCGTTCTACCTCGCTATGCGTATTCTTGGCCGCGATCAGCGCGAGGCGATGTTCGAGATCTATTCCTTCTGTCGCGCGGTCGACGATATCGCCGATGGCGATGTGCCGGGCGACAAGCTGGCGTTGCTCGCAGCGTGGCGTGAAAAAATCGACGCACTTTACGCCGGGCAGGTGCCGCCCGGCCTCGAAGGTCTCGCGAAGGCGATCTCGCGATACGCTCTGGTCAAAAACGATTTCCTTGCCGTCATCGACGGCGTGGAAATGGATGCGCGCGCCGACATCCGCGCGCCAAGTAGCGAGGACTTCGATCTCTATTGCGATCGTGTGGCGTGCGCTGTGGGGCGTCTTTCCGTGCGGGTTTTCGGATTGGAGGAATCCGACGGAAAAATGCTGGCCCACCATCTGGGCCGGGCCCTCCAAATCACGAATATATTACGTGATATCGATGAAGATGCAGGCATCGGACGCCTTTATATCCCTCGCGAAGCACTGCAGCTGGCCGGGATCGACACAGTTATTCCCCAATCCGCCGTTACCGACCCGCGGCTCGGGACGGCGTGCACGTTTCTTGCGGAGCGTGCGCGAGGACATTTCACGAAGGCAAATGAGGTCATGGCCAGGTGCACGCGCCGCAGCGTCCGCGCTCCGAAGATCATGGGCGTGGTCTATCGCAAGATGCTCGAGGACATGATAGCGCGTGGCTGGGCGTGGCCGCGACAGGCGGTGCACGTCAATAAGTCCCAGCTCATATGGATCGCGTTGCGGCATGCGTTCGTCTAAGTCCGGTACTGTGCATATCATCGGGTCGGGATTGGCAGGGCTTGCCGCCGCCATCCGCCTCACGCAGTCGCGCCGTACGGTCGCCGTCCATGAGGCGACGATCTATGCGGGCGGACGATGCCGCTCGTACCACGACTCCGCAACCGACATGCTGATCGACAACGGCACGCATCTGCTGCTGTCGGGCAACCACGCGGCGCTGTCTTTTGTCGGCGCCATCGGCTCGTCGGCTGGCCTGCACGGCCCGAAGGAAGCGGAATTTCCCTTCATCGATCTTGCCAATGGAAAGCAGTGGACGTTGCGCTTCGGCGAAAGCCGGTTTCCGTGGTGGGTCTTCGACAAGGACCGGCGCGTTC
>DATGDN010000412.1:0-11465 GCA_035310865.1 Pseudolabrys sp.
CGCCGCTACTTTATCTCGGCTATGTCGGATTTTCGATCGCCTTCTCGTTTGCTATCGCAGCACTGATCGAAGGCCGTATCGATGCTGCTTGGGCGCGCTGGGTGCGGCCATGGACACTGGCTGCCTGGATGACTCTCACCGTCGGTATCGCGATGGGCTCGTATTGGGCCTACTACGAGCTCGGCTGGGGCGGCTTCTGGTTCTGGGATCCAGTCGAAAATGCTTCGCTGATGCCGTGGCTGGCCGGCACTGCGCTGCTGCATTCAGCCGTGGTGATGGAAAAGCGGAATGCATTGAAAATCTGGACCCTGTTGCTTGCAATCCTCGCTTTTTCGCTCTCATTGATCGGTACATTTCTTGTCCGCTCGGGCGTTCTGACCTCTGTACACACGTTTGCTAGCGATCCCGCACGCGGAGTATTTATTCTTGCCATTCTCGTATTGTTCATAGGCGGTGGCCTTTCGCTTTTTGCCTGGCGTGCCCCGATGCTTAAGCAGGGCGGGCTGTTTGCTCCGATCTCGCGCGAAGGCGCGCTGGTATTCAACAATCTATTTCTTACGACCGCATGCCTGACGGTCTTAGTCGGTACGCTGTATCCTCTGGCGCTCGAGGCGCTGACAGGTGAAAAAATTTCCGTTGGCGCACCGTTTTTCAATCTGACGTTCGGACCGCTGTTCATTCCGCTTCTTTTTGCCATGCCATTCGGGCCGCTCCTGGCCTGGAAACGCGGCGATATTATTGGTGTTAGTCAACGGCTGATGGCCGCCTTTGCCGTCGGCCTCGTGGCTGTGGCTGCTACGTTCGCTCTCGAAAGCGGAGGATCGGTGCTGGCGCCGTTCGGTATAGGATTGGCGCTATTCATTGTGATGGGGGCGCTGACCGATCTTGCGGAGCGTATCGGTTTGTTTCGCGTTCCATTGTCGGTTATGCGAGGGCGTGCTGCCGGCCTGCCGCGGTCCGTCTGGGGCACTGCACTTGCGCATTCCGGAATTGCGGTGACATTGCTCGGGATTGTTAGTGTGGGTACATGGGCCACCGAACGTATCGTTTCGCTCAAGCCCTCTCAATCTGTTTCACTCTCGGGCTATGAACTGTCATTCGATGGTCTCGTTCAGCGCTCGGGTGCCAACTATCGCGAGCTTGCAGCGAAATTCACCGTCCGTGAGGGCGGTGTTGTGATCGCCATAATGGAGCCAGCCAAGCGCAGCTTCGCATCGCGTTCGACCACTACCACCGAGGCAGCTTTGATGACGCGCGGCGTAAGCCAACTTTATTTGTCGCTCGGCGATGCGAACGACGACGGCTCAATCGCAATCAGGCTTTATTACAAGCCGATGGTACTACTCATCTGGCTTGGCGCAGTGATCATGATGGTGGGAGGTGCCTTTTCCTTGTCAGATCGGAGATTGCGTATCGGTGCGCCCAAGCCGGCGGCGAAACCGGCCATGCAGCCGGCGGAGTAAAACATGTTTCGACGTGGATGGTTGGCCTTGCTGTTGGCGATCTCGATATCGAGCAACGTATTCGCGGTGCAACCCGATGAAATGTTGAAGGATCCGAAGCTGGAAGTAAGGGCCCGCGACCTGTCACGCGAATTGCGTTGCATGGTTTGCCAAAACCAATCCATCGACGACTCCGAAGCACCCTTGGCACGCGATCTGCGCCTTCTGGTCCGCGAGCGGCTCGCCAAGGGCGACAGCGACCAGCAAGTACTTGATTTTCTTGTGGCGCGTTATGGCGAATTTGTTTTGCTCAAGCCGCCTGTGGAATGGCGGACTTTTCTCTTGTGGGGATTGCCGCCGACGGCACTTCTTGCCGGTACAATTGCACTCTTAATGCTGGCTCGGCGCCGCAAAACATTCGGCACGGAACCTGCGACACTTAGCGCAGAAGAGCAGCGACGCCTTTCGACTTTGGTCGATCGAGGCCCAACTGAGCATTGATTAGTCTATTGAATTTCAACAGCAATTCCTTTTTCCAGGTTACCAAAGTTTAATCCCGCCGACAGGACGCTGTAAGGCTCGGCTCCCCATCTTCAGGTTCGACACAGCGCAGCACGCGCCAACGAATCGCGATGGAGATTACCCGATGAATCCGAGCGTCAATGCCGCTTCAGAAAATCGAAAGAAGCGGCGCGCGCTGTCCGTGCGCCGCGCCATTTTGCTTGCCACAACCATTGCCGGCCTCGGCGTTGGAGCATTCGTGGTGGCCCCTGGCTTCGACGGACCAGGCGGCTATCCCACCGCACTGGCGCAGAACCTTTCCGAGCAAGCGCACAAGCTGCAAGCTCCGGTCGGCTTTGCCGACATCGTAGAGAAAGTCAAACCTGCGGTTATTTCGGTGCGGGTCAAAGTCGATGGCGGTCCGCAAACCAATGGCCTGGGAAGCAGCGATGTTCCTCCCGGGCTTCGTGAATTCTTCCGGCGTTTCGGCATGCCGGATGCGCCAGAGGGCATGCCGCGTGGCCGCGGTCGCAATGTTATTACCGGCCAAGGTTCCGGCTTCTTCATCTCCGCTGATGGCTTTGCGGTGACCAACAATCATGTCGTTGAGAAAGCTGAAAGTGTTCAGGTCAACACCGACGATGGCAAGAGTTACAGGGCCAAAGTCATCGGTGCCGACCCGCGTACCGACCTTGCGCTGATCAAGGTTGAGGGCGGACCGTTTCCTTACGTGAAATTGTCAGACAAGACCCCGCGGATTGGCGACTGGGTTCTGGCCGTGGGCAATCCCTTCGGTCTCGGCGGCACTGTTACGGCTGGCATCGTCTCGGCGCGCGGCCGTGACATCGGCGCGAGCGCATACGATGACTTCATTCAGATCGACGCTCCGGTCAACAAGGGTAACTCCGGCGGTCCAACGTTCGACACCGAAGGAAATGTGATCGGCGTGAATACCGCGATCTTTTCGCCCTCCGGCGGATCCGTTGGCATTGCCTTCGCGATTCCATCGGACACCGTAAATAGCGTGGTTGCCCAACTCAAAGAGCACGGCTCCGTTACTCGCGGATGGATCGGCGTTCAAATCCAGCCCGTGACACAGGATATTGCGGATAGCCTTGGGCTCAAGAAGGCGGAAGGCGCTCTGGTTGCCGAGCCGCAACCCAACAGTCCAGCCGCTAAGGCGGGGATCGCAGCCGGAGACGTCATTACTTCCGTCGATGGCAAGGAAGTCAAAGACGCTCGCGACCTCGCCAAAAAAATTGGGGCATTGGCGCCGAAGACGTCAATCAAGCTCACGGTTCTGCATCAGGGCTCAGCAAAGACTCTGACGCTGACGCTCGGTGAAATGCCCAACACCAAGGAAGCGCGTGCGGCTTCCGAAGACAGCGACAGCAGCGCCGACCTTGGCAAACTTGGTCTCACTCTTGCACCGGCTGCGCGCGTTGCCGGTGCCGGTGCCGAGGGCGTCGTCGTCACCGGAATCGATTCGAGTAGTGTCGCAGCAGATCACGGCTTTTCGACGGGGGATGTGATCCTCGAGGTCGCCGGCAAATCTGTTTCGACACCGATCGATGTGCGTGACGTTATCACGGCCGCGCGGACCGAAGGCAAGCGCACGGTTCTGGTCCGCGTGAAGAAAGGCGAAACCACGCGCTTTGTCGCGCTGCCGCTCGACCGCGGCTGAGACACGAGATTGGGGACGTCCCGCCGGCATCCGTCGCCCCCGCCGGTGGTCCGACCTCAACGGGGCGGGCGGTCTCGCCCGTCCCGGCAAATTTCCGGAAGTGGCGTGTTCTCAGAGGGAGGCGCCACTTTCGACCCGAACTCCAACCCTGGCATCCGTCGCCCCCGCTGGGGTGGAGTCGTTGAGGGGGTGGCGGTCTCCGCCACCCCCTCGCGTACGAATAGGGGGCTGACGGCCGGAGGCAGTTGACCCCGCCACCGAAATGACTGGAATTGGTGTGACCGATGCCCACCTATGCGGATATTAACGGGCAGCGCCCCTTCGGCCGAGCGGCCGATGCGCAACCGGACCGGGTCACAATGCGCTTACTGGTCATTGAAGACGACCGCGACGCCGCGGATTACTTGGTCAAGGCATTTCGTGAAGTCGGTCACGTTGCCGACGCGGCCAACGACGGCGATGACGGCCTGGCCTTGGCTATCGAGGGCCAATACGACGTGTTGATCGTCGATCGAATGCTTCCCAAGCGGGATGGCCTTGCCTTGATTGGGACATTGCGCGGAAAAGGAATTGAGACGCCGGCACTGATCCTGTCCGCGCTCGGCCAAGTCGATGACAGGGTCAAAGGCTTGCGGGCTGGCGGCGATGATTACCTGCCCAAGCCTTATTCATTCTCGGAATTGCTCGCGCGCGTTGAGGTTCTGGCGCGTCGCCGCGTCGGTCGCAGCGAAGAAACCGTGCTTCGAGTTGGCGATCTTGAGCTCGACCGCCTATCGCATCAGGTGCGCCGCGGGAATGAAGAAATTTCCCTGCAGCCGCGAGAATTCCGTCTTCTGGAGTACCTGATGCAGCATGCCGGACAGGTGGTCACCCGCACGATGCTGCTGGAAAACGTGTGGGACTACCATTTCGACCCGCAAACCAACGTGATTGACGTCCACATCTCGCGCTTGCGCTCAAAAATCGATAAAGGTTTCTCCCAGCCGCTTCTGCATACAATCCGCGGCGCGGGATACATGATACGTGACGGCGCTCGGTAAACTGTTTCGCACCACCACGTTCAAGTTAACGCTGGTCTATTTGACCATTTTTGCGTTGTTTGCGGCATTTTTGCTCGGCTATTTTGCACTCAATACGCGTCGGCTAATTACCGAACAGATCACCGACACCGTCAATGCCGAAATTTCCGGCCTGTCTGAACAGTATCGGCAAGGCGGAATCAGACGGCTTGTGATCGTCGTCGACGCGCGCGCACGGCGTCCCGGATCGAGCCTATATCTTGTCACGACATTTGCCGGGGAGGCGCTTGCCGGCAACGTCACCGCTTTGCCGCCCGGGACTCTAGACAATCCGGGTTGGACGGAGACCGGCTATCGCCGGCTCGATGAGGCCGATGCAGCTGACCACCCCGAGCATCATGCCCTTGCGCGCGTTTTCCAATTGTCCGGAGGATTCCGCTTGCTGGTCGGGCGCGATCTGGACGAGCGTGAGCGTCTCTACAACATCGTGCTCTCTGCCGGACGCTGGTCGATCGCGATCGTCATCGTACTGGGGCTTGCAGGCGGACTATTTGTCACCCGTCGTGTGCTACGGCGCGTCGATGCGATGACTGAGACGACACGCACGATCATGCACGGCGATTTGGGTGGCCGGTTGCCCGTCGCCGGCACCGGTGACGAACTGGATCGCTTGGCCGAAAACCTCAATGTGATGCTCGAACGCATTGAGGCTCTGATGCGCGGTCTGAAGGAAGTTTCCGACAATATCGCTCATGACCTTAAGACGCCTCTCACCCGCCTGAAGAATCGCACCGAGCAAGCGTTACGCACGGCAACAAGTGAATCTGAATACCGTGCTGCGCTGGAAAGCACGATCGAAGAGTCTGATGGCTTGATTCGTACTTTCAATGCGCTGCTGATGATCGCGCGCGCCGAGTCCGGCCAGGCACGGGACAATATGAGCGAGTTTGACGCGGCTGAGATTGCTCACGATGTCGGCGAACTGTACGAGCCGCTGGCCGACGAAAAGGGCATTGTGTTGAAAGTGGAAGCCGATACGCCAGCGCCCGTCGTGGGCAACCGTGAACTGATCAGCCAGGCACTCGCCAACCTGGTCGACAATTCGATCAAATATGCCGGGCCGCGAGGTGAAACGGTCAACGGTGCAGCAGGAGAGATTATCGTGCGTGCGCTTACGGATGGCGATCGAATTCTCCTGACGGTGACCGATAGCGGGCCAGGTATCCCGGAAGGCGATCGTAACCGCGTGATCGAGCGCTTTGTGCGTCTCGAACAGAGCCGTTCACAACCGGGATCCGGGCTCGGCTTGAGCCTTGCTGCTGCGGTGGCGCGCCTGCATGGGGGAGAATTGATGCTGGCCGACAATCAACCGGGCCTCAAGAGCGTCATTGCCCTGCCACGGGGAGGGCCGGTACAGATTGCTGGATGAGGCCTCCTGTTAGACGCAAAGCTACCCGTAAGCGGGCTGCGCGCAAAAGCGCCGCGGCCGCAAAAGACGCCACGCTTGCCGCCCAGATCGTGACTGCGCCGCGTTTGGTTGACAGTGAGACCGCCCGGACACGTGTTTCCGAATGGCTCGCCGGGCTGGCGTCGAATGACGCCAGTTCCCTCAATACGATGTTTTCAGCCCACCCGGTCGTCAGAACGCTCGTCGAAAGCCTCTCGGAAAGTTCGCCCTACCTATGGGAATTGTCATCCCGTGAGCCCGGAAGGCTTCTGCGGCTGCTGCGGGGAGACCCCGAACAGCATCTTGCAGCGCTTTTGGCTGAGCATGGCCACGGTGCCGCCATGAGCAAGGATGAGGCCGAGGCCATGCGTTGGCTTCGTCGCATGAAGGCCGAAGCGGCGCTTCTGATTGCGCTCGCCGACATCGGCGGTGTTTGGCCCGTGATGCGAACGGCGCGCGCGCTCACCGAGCTTGCTGATGCAGCCGTCGCTGCCGCCGTGCGCTTTGTGTTGGCCGATGCTACTCGGGCAGGGCGCCTGGCTCCGAAGGACAAATCCAACCCGCAAACCGGCTCCGGTTACATCGTCCTCGCCATGGGTAAAATGGGGGCCTTCGAGCTCAACTACTCGAGCGACATTGATCTCATCGTCTTGTACGACCCGTCAGCACCTGCATTGCCGGAAGATGCGGAGCCGTCCACACTTTTTGTGCGTCTTACGCAGCGGCTCGTAAAGCTGCTGCAGGAACGCACTGCCGACGGTTACGTGTTCCGGACCGACCTGCGGCTACGCCCCGATCCGGCATCGACGGCGATCGCGATTTCCACCGCAGCGGCCCTTTCGTACTACGAGAGCGTTGGGCAGAACTGGGAGCGCGCCGCCATGATAAAGGCGCGCGCCTGTGCCGGCGATATTGCCCCGGGCGAGGCGGTTCTCAATGACCTCTCGCCGTTCGTCTGGCGCAAGTATCTCGACTTCGCAGCAGTCGCCGATGTGTATGCGATGAAGCGGCAGATCAATGCCTATCGGGGCCACGGCGAAATCGCGGTGGAAGGGCACAACATCAAGCTCGGCCGCGGCGGTATCCGTGAAATCGAGTTCTTTGTGCAGACACAACAATTGATTGCAGGCGGCCGCAACTCTGGTCTCCGCGATCGCGACACACTGACTACGCTCGACAAGCTTTGCGCGGACAAATGGATCGACGCCGCCGCGCGCGACGCCATGAAAGAAGCCTATGGCTTCCTGCGGGTCGTCGAGCACCGTCTGCAGATGGTGAATGACGAGCAGACACAGAGCCTGCCTTCGGATCGGGCAGAGCTGGAGCACTTCGCACGCTTCCTTGGATTTGAAGGCAGGGATGTCTTCGCGAAAGTTCTGCTTGGGCACCTTAACAAGGTGCAGCACTACTACGCCCGGCTGTTCGAAAAGTCGCCGGAGACGGAACGCCCCGCAATGGCATTTCCGCCCGATGCCGATGATCATAAAACGCTCGATCGCCTGTCCGAGCTCGGCTTCAAAGCGCCGCTCGAGGCCTCCAGCATCGTGCGCCACTGGCTGCGCGCTGACCATCGCTCCCTCAAAGGTGAAACCGCGCAGGAACACCTTCAGGCACTGCTACCCGCGCTGTTGGAACAAGTGGCGCGGACGGACAATCCCGGCACAACGCTGGTACTATTCGACCATTTCCTGGAAAACCTGCACGGTGCGACACGGCTGCTCTCCCTCCTCAGGCAGAACCCGGATCTCATCGCGCTCATTGCGCTCGTACTCGGTACCGCGCCGCGGCTGGGCGACACGTTGGCGCGCCATCCGCAGGTGATCGACGCACTGGTTGACCCCAGCTTTTTTGGTGCTCTGCCGAGTGAAACGGAACTTGGTCGGCGGTTTAATGCCGCTCTGGCACAATCGCGCTACGACGAGGATCTGCTCGAGCGCATTCGGATGTTCGGGCTGGAATACATGTTCTTGATCGGCGTGCGGATCCTGTCGGGCACGGTGACAGCGCGACAGGCAGGACAAGCCTTTGCGCGGCTCGCCGATGCCGTCATCCGCGCGGTCCACGGCGCGGTTGCTGACAGCTTCGCAAAAACTTACGGCCATATGCAGGATGAAGAGTCGGCGGTTATCGCCATGGGCAAACTTGGCGGATTTGAAATGACCGCGACTTCGGATCTCGATCTGATCTTGGTCTATGATTTTGACGACGAAAATCCAGAGTCGGATGGAGCGCACCCCCTTTACGGCGCGCAGTATTTTGCACGCCTGACGCAGCGGCTGATCAATGCGCTGACGGCGCAGACCAACTACGGCGCGCTTTATCAGGTCGACATGCGGCTGCGTCCGTCGGGGCGCGCTGGTCCGCTGGCGACACGGCTCGGTGGATTTCTTGAGTATCAGGAAACTGAAGCATGGACGTGGGAGCATATGGCCCTCACGCGCGCCCGGGTGGTTTCCGCGTCTCCTTCATTCCAGCAGCGAGTTGAAGGAGTCATTCGAGAGGTTCTGCAGCGTCCGCGCGACGCCCATATGACGGCCGGTGACGTGGTGGAGATGCGTGCCGCCATTGCCAAGGAGAAAGGCGACGGCGCGCGATGGGACCTCAAATATGTAGCCGGCGGGTTGGTCGATATCGAGTTCATTGCACAATATCTGCAACTTATTCACGCGCATCGCCTGCCAGACATTCTCGATACGTCGACGGCGCGCACACTCGACAAGGCGTGGGCGCTAAACGTGCTGGCGGTAGAAGACGCCGAAATTCTTCGTCCCGCGGTGCAGCTCTATCATGATTTAACGCAGATCTTGCGCTTGTGCCTGCCGGGCGCATTTGATCCGGCGAAGGCAGGGCCAGGACTTTTGCGTTTGCTCGCGCGTGCGGCTGATGTACCCGATTTCGCGACGCTAGAGGCCACATTGGCAGATACGCAGGCAAAAGTACGCGAGAGCTTTGTGCGAATTTTGGGAAAAGCGCCGCTTGCCAGCTAGGCTGCTTCTTCCCGCGGGAGCAAGCACTGGGGCTCAAGTGGCAACCGCACCACGACCAGCGTGCCCTTGCCGAGCGTGGAGCGAATCCGCATGCGGCCGCCATGCAACTCGACCAAGGACTTCGAAATTGCGAGGCCGAGCCCTGAACCCTGATGGCTTTTGGTCAGCTGGCTTTCCACCTGCTCGAACGGACGTCCGAGACGTGCAAGGGCGTCCCCGGCAATGCCGATGCCGGTGTCGGCAATGGATAGCGTGATGCAATGGTCCGTGGCCCGTCCGCGCACCGTGATACGGCCGCCCGTTGGCGTGAATTTGATGGCGTTGGAAAGAAGGTTGAGGGCGACCTGTTTAAGTGCACGGCGATCGGCGCGCAAACGTAATTGCGGGGATATGCGAGCCGTCAATTGCAATTCCTTGTCTTGGGCACGCGCCGCGACGACGCGCATGGCCTCGTTGAGCAACGTATCAAGGTGAAGATCCTCGAAATCCAGCCGGAGGCGGCCGGCTTCAATTTTCGACATATCAAGAATGTCGTTGATGACCTCAAGCAGATATTGCCCGCTGCCGCGAATGTCGCTGCAATATTCGTGGTACTTGTCGGCGCCCAGCGGGCCGAACATTCCAGATTCCATGATTTCGGAGAAGCCGATAATCGCATTCAGTGGCGTGCGCAACTCATGACTCATGTTGGCGAGGAATTTTGACTTCGCCTGGTTGGCCTCTTCAGCCCGCGTCTTTTCCTCGGCGTATTTTTCCGCGAGTTCGGCAGAACGCTGCTGCGATGTCCGCAGGTCGTTGACCGTCGCCATCAGGCGCTTCTCGCTGTCGACCAGTTTTTCCTCGTGGGTCTTGAGGGCAGTGATGTCCGTGCCCACCGAAACGTAGCCACCGTCTTTGGTACGTCTTTCGCTGATGTGCAGCCAACGGCCATCCTCGAGTTGGGCCTCAAATGTGCGCGCACCGGGAATGCTCCGATCGGCATTGACGATTTTGTTGCGCACAACCGGCTTGCTGCCGGCCGCTACCACCGACTCATAAGATGCGCCGACTGTGATTGCTTCATCGGGCAGATTGTGCAGTTCCTGAAAATTGGAGTTGCACAATACAAGTCGATTGTCAGCGTCCCACAGCACGAATGCTTCCGGAATCGTTTCAATGGCATCGCGCAGGCGCATATCGGCAGCGACAGTCTTTTCCACCAGGCTTTTTTGTTCAGTGATGTCGACGGCAATGCCGATGAGATGCAGCCCCGGTTCGCCAGCCTGGCGCACCAGTTCACAGCGGGCACGCAGCCATACCCAATGCCCGTCTGCGTGACGCATGCGGAACGCATGATCGATTGTGGTTGCGGTCGCGTCGACGAGTTCGACGGCGAGATCGTAGAGGCGAACGTCATCGGGATGTACGAGGGCGCTCACATCACCGAAAGACAGCAGGTCATTTTTGGACTCAAGACCAAGGATTTCGAACATCGATTGCGACCAGAAGATGCGGCCGCGAGCAAGATCCCAATCCCAAAGGCCGCAGCGGCCACGATTCAAAGCGGTATCGATGCGGCTGCGAACCGTTTCGTAGATGAGGTCCGCTTCCCGCGCGCGTGTCGCCTGCCAATGAAAGGCAAAGCCGAGGATGAGAACGACGAAGCCGGTCGTTGAGGAGAGGGTGACGGTCAGAGTCGTCAGTGAGCGCCATTCCGAAAGCGCAGCTTTGCGCGACTGGACTACCGCGAGCTGGCCGAACGGGGCATTGAGCATTCGCACAGTTGCCAGTGCGCGCGAGTTGTCCGGCAGCGTAATCTCCATAACGCCCGCACCGGCGCCGAATGTCGTCAATGGCTGTGTCGACCCCAGCAGGTCGATAAGCCGGCGGCCTATGGTCGCGTCGGTGACGGGTGTGGCGGCAGCCACCACGCCATCGGCATTTGTCAGGATGAAGCGGCGCCCAGCTGCCATCGCCCAGGACGGCAGCACTTGCGAAAGCGCCTGCTGCGGCTGATCGAGCGCGGCGGCCGGTTTCTTAAGCGGCTGTTGCAGGCGCTCGGCGGCGAGGTCGGCCACGGCTTCGAGTGAAACGACCTCGTTAGTGAGAGTCTGACGGCGGTGGTCGAGTACTTGTACGAGGGCGCCGACGCAAATCGTTGCGAGAAAGGCGATGATCAGAACGGGGACCGCCCGGCGCAGGAGGGGCTCAGCGTTCAGCAGCCGCCGATACGCCGGTTTGGCGATGGATTGCGCGAGGCCCTTGATGGAATCGGGATGTGCAGACGCACTCGCCGCACCGGCGCGCGCCATAGTAGGCCTCCGTCGGAAGTTCCCCTGTCACCCTCGAAACGGAAGGATGTGCCGCATCGCTTTCCGAATCACTTGCCGATTGGAATCGATGAAC
>DATGDN010000413.1:0-6218 GCA_035310865.1 Pseudolabrys sp.
TTCCCAGGCTTGTTTGATGTCAGGCCGACGCAGGACCTTTGTGATTTCGTCGTGGAGCTTGTCTACGATCGCCTTGGGCGTGCCGGCTGGCGCCATGAAGCCGACCCATAACGTCGCATTGAAGCCAGGCACGCCTGCTTCTGCCATCGTGGGAATATCGGGCAAAGTCGACGAGCGTGTCTTTCCGCTGGTCCCGAGTGCGCGCACCATTCCCGCCTTGATCATCGGCGCCATCGTGGGCACCGAATCGAACAGGATCTGAATCTGACCGCTGAGGATGTCGTTGCGGGCGCCCGTTGAGCCCTTGTAAGGCACGTGAACGATGTCGATGCCGGTGAGATTCTTCAGCAGCTCGCCGGCCATGTGATAGTTCGAGCCTGGGCCGGAAGAGCCGTAGTTGATGGTGCCGGGCTTGGCGCGTGCCAGCGCCAGAAGTTCGCTCAGGTTTTTTGCCTGCACCGACGGATGGACAACGAGGACGAGATCGGTATCGATGAGCGGCGCGATTGGCACCAGGTCGCGCATGAGCTGGTAGGGCTTGTGTGCATAGAGCGTCTCATTGACCGTCTGAGTGCCCGACACCATCAGCAGCGTGTAGCCGTCCGGCTGTGACTTGGCGACGACGTCGGTGCCGATGGTTGTTCCGGCGCCGGGGCGATTTTCCATGACAAAAGGCTGATGCAGGGACTTCCGCAGCTCTTCGGCGATCGCGCGGGTGTAGACATCAGTCGGGCCGCCGGCGCCAAAGGGAACAATGATTTTGACGGGTCGGGTGGGATAGTCATCGGCAATTGCCGGTGAAGCCGAGATGATGAGGGTGCCTGCGAGCGCGAGCAGGGCTACGATGTGTCGCAGAAGCGCCATAGGTGCTCTTCCAAACTTCCACTGCAGATGTCGCCCGCGGCGACTATCGAGGGCGGGTCCTCGCCATGTCAATCGCATGTGGGCGCCGGCTATCCGCCAGGAGCTCATCGTTCGTGGATGCCGCCCAATGTCGGCTTGCCACCCCTTATATGCTGCGCTAAGCCTCGCCCGCTCCCGTCCTTGAGGCTATTCCAACAAACAAGGGCCTGTTTGTGCGGGGTAAACCGGCGCCTTTCGGGCTGCCGAGCAGTCCGGGCGGGCGTAAAATCACGTTAGAGCTGGGATGTACGCTTGAGGTCGCCGATGAGCGCATTGCTGGTGGATTACCTGCCCCTCGTTGTCTTCATAGCGGTCGCGCTCGGCATCGGCCTCGCACTCCTGGTCGCCCCCTTCATCGTCGCCTACAAGCAGCCAGATCCCGAAAAGCTGTCCGCCTATGAGTGCGGTTTCAATGCATTCGACGACGCGCGCATGAAGTTCGACGTGCGCTTCTATCTCGTTGCGATCCTTTTCATCATTTTTGATCTCGAGGTGAGCTTCCTGTTCCCGTGGGCGGTCGTTTTCCGGGAAATAGGGCTTTACGGCTTCTGGTCGATGATGGTGTTCCTTGGCGTACTCACCATCGGCTTCATATATGAGTGGAAGAAGGGGGCGCTGGAATGGGATTGATAAACCCATGACCCTCGTTGCACCCGCGCCAAAGGGAATACTTGATCCGCACACCGGAAAACCGGTCGGCGAGGACGATTCCTTTTTCACCGGCATGAATGCCGAACTTTCCGACAAAGGCTTTCTGGTAACTACCGCCGATGACCTGATTACGTGGGCGCGCACGGGCTCGCTGATGTGGATGACGTTTGGGCTTGCCTGCTGCGCCGTTGAGATGATGCAGATGTCGATGCCGCGCTACGACGCCGAGCGCTTCGGCTTTGCGCCGCGCGCGTCGCCGCGCCAGTCGGACGTGATGATCGTGGCGGGCACGCTAACCAACAAGATGGCGCCGGCGATGCGCAAGGTCTACGACCAGATGCCGGAACCCCGCTACGTCATCTCGATGGGGTCGTGCGCGAATGGCGGCGGCTACTATCACTATTCGTATTCGGTCGTGCGCGGCTGCGATCGTATTGTGCCAGTCGACATCTATGTACCCGGCTGTCCGCCGACTGCGGAAGCGCTGCTGTATGGCGTGATGTTGTTGCAGAAAAAAATCCGCCGAACCGGCACGATCGAGCGTTGAGCGAGGCTTTGGCATGGAAGACACGCTCGAACGGCTTGGACAGACAATCCAGAACGCTCTGGGCGGTTCGATCGTCAGCTATGCGGTCGCGCGCGGCGAATTGACGGTAAATGCGAAGGCTGCCGATGTCGTCAGGGTTGCGACGTTCCTGCGTGACGATCCGGCTTGCCAGTTCATCAACATCATCGACGTAACGGCGGTCGATTGGCCGGCACGCGAGCAACGCTTCGACGTGGTCTATCATTTTCTGTCGCCCCGGCTGAACCAGCGCATGCGGCTCAAGGTCATGACCGACGAGACCACGCCGGTGCCGTCACTGATCGACGTATTCCACGGCGCCAATTGGTTCGAGCGCGAGACCTACGATCTCTACGGGGTTCTGTTCACCGGTCACCCCGACATGCGGCGGCTTCTCACCGACTACGGCTTCGAAGGCCACCCGCTGCGCAAGGATTTTCCGCTCACAGGATTTGTCGAGGTGCGCTACGACGACGAGCAGAAAAGGGTCGTCTACGACAAGGTTGCGCTGGCGCAGGAATTTCGCAGTTTTGATTTCCTCTCGCCCTGGGAAGGCACGGACTACGTTTTGCCGGGCGATGAGAAGGCGAAGACCGAAGGGAAAGGGTCGTAGATATGAAACCGACCTTGAAGTCCGGTCTCAAACACTCATTCTCCTACCAGGTACCGGAGAACAAGACCGTACCTCATACCTATCCGGAATCGCCAATCATCGCGCAGATGCCGAAGGTCTTCGCGACCGGGTTCATGATCGTGCTGATGGAGTGGACCTGCACGCAATTGATGGCGCCGCATCTCGACGCCGGAGAGGGCAGCCTCGGTATTCACGTTGATGTTTCACATCTGGCCGCGACCCCGCCGGGCCTGACTGTCAAGGTCGACGTCGAAGTTGTCGAAGTGCAAGGCCGTAAAATCGTCTTCAAGGTCAGTGCCCACGACGGGATCGACCTGATCGGCGAAGGCCGTCACGAGCGCGTGGTGGTGGCGTGGGATCGCTTCAACGCCAAGGTCGCTGAAAAGGCCAGGTCGGCCGCGGAGCTCGTTTGATATGGCCGAAACGTCTCTCCGCAATTTCACAATCAACTTCGGGCCGCAACATCCGGCTGCGCACGGTGTGCTCCGCCTCGTTCTCGAACTCGACGGCGAGGTCGTGGAGCGCGTCGACCCCCACATCGGTCTACTCCATCGCGGCACCGAGAAGCTGATCGAGTACAAGACCTATCTGCAGGCGGTGCCGTATTTCGACCGGCTCGACTACGTCGCGCCGATGAATCAGGAGCATGCTTTCTGTCTCGCGGTTGAAAAGCTGCTCGAGATTCAGGTTCCCAGGCGTGCCCAACTGATCCGCGTGCTCTATTCGGAAATCGGGCGACTGCTGTCGCATCTTCTCAACGTCACAACTCAGGCCATGGACGTCGGTGCGCTTACGCCGCCGCTCTGGGGCTTCGAGGAGCGCGAGAAGCTGATGATGTTTTATGAGCGCGCGTCCGGCTCGCGCATGCACGCAGCCTATTTCCGGCCGGGCGGCGTGCATCAGGATCTCCCGGCGAAGCTCGTCGACGACATTTACGCGTTCTGCGATCCGTTCCTGAAGGTGGTCGACGACCTTGATGCGCTGCTCACCGACAACCGGATCTTCAAGCAACGCAATGTCGACATCGGCGTAGTCAAACTTTCCGATTGCTGGAACTGGGGCTTCTCCGGCGTGATGGTTCGCGGTTCGGGTGCGGCCTGGGACCTGCGCAAGGCCCAGCCCTATGAATGCTATTCCGAACTCGAATTCGACATCCCGATCGGCAAAAACGGTGATTGCTTCGACCGCTATCTCATCCGCATGGAAGAGATGCGGCAGTCGACCAAAATCATGAAGCAGTGCTGTGAAAAGTTGCGCTCGGCGGACGGGCAGGGTCCAGTGACCGTCGACGACCACAAGATCGTGCCCCCCAAGCGCGGCGAGATGAAGCGCTCGATGGAAGCGCTGATCCATCACTTCAAGCTTTACACCGAGGGCTATCGCGTGCCTGCCGGCGAAGTCTACGCGGCGGTTGAAGCGCCGAAGGGCGAATTCGGCGTGTATCTTGTCGCCGATGGCACCAACAAACCGTATAAGTGCAAGATCCGCGCGCCGGGGTTCGCGCATTTGCAGGCGATGGACTTCCTCACCCGCGGCCACATGCTAGCCGACGTTTCGGCCATTCTCGGCTCCATCGACATCGTGTTCGGTGAGGTCGACCGATGAGCGTCCGCCGCCTCGCGCCGCCCGAGCTGCAGCCAAAGGATTTTTCCTTCGACAAGGACAACCTTGCTTGGGCGAAGAAGGAAATTACCAAATATCCGGAAGGCCGGCAGCAGTCGGCAATCATCCCGCTGCTCTGGCGTGCCCAAGAGCAGGCCGGCGGCTGGCTGCCGGAAGCTGCGATCCGCCATGTCGCCGACTTCCTCGGCATGGCGCATATCCGCGCGCTTGAGGTTGCGACTTTTTATACGATGTTCAACCTGCAGCCAGTCGGGAAATTCCACGTGCAGCTCTGCGGCACCACGCCGTGCCGGCTGCGCGGTGCCGATGATCTGGAAAAGATTTGCCGCAAGCGCATCGGTGATCAGGGCGAGGTCACCAAGGACGGCAAGTTCTCCTGGGTCGAAGTCGAGTGCCTGGGCGCCTGCGTCAACGCGCCGATGGCACAGATCAACTACGACTATTACGAAGACCTGACGGCGGAGAGCTTCGGCAAGATTCTCGACAATCTCGCGGCGGGCAAGAAAGTGAAGCCTGGCCCGCAGATAGACCGGCAACTGTCGGCGCCGGTTGGTGGTGCGACCACGCTCAAGGAGAAGGCGTGAGCCATGCTCGCTGACAAGGACCGCGTCTTCCGCAACCTCTACGGCCAGCACGACTGGGGCCTGAAAGGCGCGCGTGCGCGCGGCGCCTGGGACGGCACGAAGGCGATCCTCGAGAAAGGCCGCGACGCCATCATTGAGGAAATGAAGACGTCGGGATTGCGCGGCCGTGGCGGCGCGGGATTTCCGACCGGCCTGAAATGGTCGTTCATGCCGAAGAAGTCGGACGGACGGCCGCATTACCTCGTCGTGAATGCCGATGAGTCCGAGCCGGGAACCTGCAAGGACCGGGAAATCATGCGGCACGATCCGCATCTGCTGGTCGAGGGTTGTCTGATCGCCGGTTTCGCCATGGGCGCGAACGCTGGCTACATATACGTGCGCGGCGAATTCATTCGCGAGCGCGAGCGCGTGCAGGCTGCGATCGACGAGGCCTACGAGGCCAAGCTGATCGGCAAGAACAATGTGAATGGCTGGGATTTTGATCTTTACGTTCACCACGGCGCCGGCGCCTATATCTGCGGCGAGGAGACCGCGCTGCTGGAAAGTCTCGAAGGCAAGAAGGGCCAGCCGCGCCTGAAGCCGCCGTTCCCGGCCAATGTGGGCCTCTACGGTTGCCCGACGACCGTGCAAAACGTGGAATCGATTGCGGTCGTGCCGGACATCATGCGGCGCGGCGCGACCTGGTTTGCCGGCATCGGGCGGCCGAACAACACCGGCACCAAGCTCTTCTGTATTTCCGGTCACGTCGAGAAGCCATGCAACGTGGAAGAAGCGATGGGCATTCAGCTGCGCGAGCTTCTGGAAACTCATGCCGGCGGCGTGCGCGGCGGCTGGGACAATCTACTTGCGGTCATTCCGGGTGGATCGTCGATGCCGTTGGTCCCGGCAGGCAAAGACTGGGCGGACTCGCTGGTGATGGATTTCGACGGCTGCCGCGACAAGAAGTCGGCGCTCGGCACCGCCGCCGTAATCGTGATGGATAAATCGACGGACATCGTGCGCGCGATGGCGCGCATCTCTTATTTCTACAAGCATGAGAGCTGCGGCCAATGCACGCCATGCCGTGAGGGCATGGGCTGGATGTGGCGCGTCCTCACGCGCATGGCCGAGGGCCGTGCGCAAAAGCGCGAAATCGACATGCTGATGCAGGTGACGACGCAGATCGAGGGCCACACCATCTGCGCCTTTGGCGACGGTGCCGCCTGGCCGGTGCAGGGCCTGCTGCGGCATTTCCGCCCCGAGATCGAGCGCCGCATCG
>DATGDN010000414.1:0-2297 GCA_035310865.1 Pseudolabrys sp.
TCGTTTGTATACAAATAATTAGCCCAAGCCGCGCTGGAAAGTCCACCGCATGAAGCCCGCGCCCTTCGTCCGTCATGCGCCGAAGACGCTCGATGAGGCGCTCAAGATTCTGGCGGAAGTGGCGCCGCAGGACGGCCGCATACTGGCCGGCGGGCAAAGTCTCGTCCCCATCATGGCTTTCCGGCTCGCGAAGCCTGCGCACCTCGTCGACATTAACGAGGTTGCGGGTCTCGACAAGCTCGCAAGCGATGGCAAATTGCTGTCGGTCGGCGCGACCGTACGCCATGCGGCGTTTCACAAATTGGTTGTCGAAAACCCGCTCGGCAAATTGCTGAGCGTGGTCGCGCGCCACATCGCACACTATCCCATTAGGATGCGAGGCACCTTCTGCGGAAGCCTGGCACATGCCGACCCCGCTTCTGAATGGTGCCTCGTCGCAGCCGCCCTTGATGCGACGCTCGTTGCCAGGAGCACACGCGGTGAGCGCCTGATCGCAGCAAAACATTTTTTCAACGGCATCATGTCGACGGCTCTCGCCGAAGACGAACTGCTCGTGGAAGCGCGCCTGCCGCTATTGGCGGAAGAGGCTAGATTCGGATTCAACGAATTTAATCGCCGCGCCGGCGATTTCGCGATGGCGGCGTCGCTGGTCACCTACCGACTGCAGGGCGGCAAAATGGTGGATGCCCGAGTCGGCCTTGGCGGCGCCGAGTCATTTCCCCGGCGAATTGCGGAGGCCGAAGCCGCGCTCAATGGTCAAGCGCCCGGCGACAAGGCCTTTCGTTCCGCCGCCGAAACCGCCGCCACGCTGATCGACCCGCTGGAAGATCACCAAACCGATGCCGACTATCGCCGGGACCTGGTGCGCGCCGTGGTCCGCCGCGCGCTGGAGCAGAGTGCAGCATGAGTGCCCACGGCAC
Source organism: Pseudolabrys sp. (assembly GCA_035310865.1). Taxonomy (GTDB): domain Bacteria; phylum Pseudomonadota; class Alphaproteobacteria; order Rhizobiales; family Xanthobacteraceae; genus Pseudolabrys. The sequence goes on from DATGDN010000414.1 coordinate 921, forward strand.
CCGAGGGTCCGGCATGACCTGGGTCGGCCGCGCCATCCGCCGGATCGAGGATCCCGCGCTGATCACCGGACGGGGCCGCTTTACCGCGGATGCTGCCGCCGTCCATTGGGTGCGTTTCGTGCGCAGTCCTGTCGCTGCCGGAACCTTGCGAAAGGTCGGCGCACCGGGCGGTACGATGGTGGTTTCGGCTGCGGACCTCAAGGACGTGAAGAAGATCACGCCGATGCTGCACAAGTTCAACTACAAGCCGATCGGGCAACCGGTGCTCGCGGACGGCGCCGTTCGCTTCATTGGCGAGCCGGTGGCAGCCGTCGTGGCGACCAGTGAAGAAGAAGCCGAAGACATCGTCGATCAGGTCGAGCTCTCGATCGATGAAACGCCCCCGGTCGCCGATGCGCGCGCCGCGCTCGATGCCGGTGCGCCTCAGGTGCACGCCGAAGCGGCAGGTAATGTCATCCTTGAGGGCAAAGTGAAGACGCCCGACTTCGACTCGGCCTGGAAAAATGCGCATAAGATCATCAAGATCGACGCACGATCACGGCGGCAAAATGCGACTCCGATGGAGCCGCGCGCCGCACATGCTGTTTATGATGCTGCGACCGGGCGGATAACGCTGACCTGCACCACGCAGATGCCGCACCTGACCCGCACGGCAATCTGCGACGTCCTCGGTCTCCCGGAATCCGAGCTGCGTGTGATTGCTCCCGATGTCGGAGGTGGATTTGGGCAAAAGATGTCGCTCGCGGGCGAATACGTCGTCCTGGTCTGGCTTGCGCGCAAGCTCAAAAGCTCGGTTGCCTGGACGGAAGACCGCCGCGAGAATCTGATCGCGGGATTTCACGCGCGCGACCAGTACATCACGCTCGAAGGCGCTTTCGACAAGAACGCCAGGCTGCTCGCGCTGAAAGCGGATATCATTTCCAATATCGGCGCCTACTCGTGCTTTCCGACCACCTGCGGGGTCGAGCCGCTGATGGCGATGGCGGAAATGCCGGGGCCTTACGACGTTCAGCAGTACCAGTGCCTTGCCCGCGGGGTCATCACGAACACCTGCACCATGGCGCCGTACCGTGGTGTATCGCGGCCCGTCATCACCTTCACGCTTGAACGGCTGATGGACAAGGCAGCGCGAGCCTTTAGCCTCGACCCGATCGATATCCGCCGGCGTAATCTGATCGACAAATTTCCTTACAAGTCGGCGATGAGTCTCGAATACGACGAAGCGACATATAAAGAAACGCTGGAAATAGCTGTGAAGGCCATCGACGTGCCCGCCTTCCGCAAACGGCAGGCGCAGGCGCGCGCCAAGGGCCGTTATCTCGGCATCGGCTTTGCAACATTTTCGGAGCGGACCGGCTACGGCAGTCCCGCCTTCGC
>DATGDN010000415.1:0-12365 GCA_035310865.1 Pseudolabrys sp.
GGGTGCGACCCTTCTCGTCGGCATGGCGGTGGAAGTGATCGCCATGCGTCGGCTTTACGGCCGCGATCATCTTGATCACGTGCTTGGCACGTTCGGATTGATTCTGTTTTTCGACGAACTGGTGCGGCTGATCTGGGGGCCGGAAGGCCTCACTTTGCCGCTGCCGTCCTGGCTCAACACGTCGGTGCCGGTTCTGCCGGGTGTCGATTACTCCGCATACAGGTTGTCCATCATCGTCGTGACGGTTGCCGTCGCGGTATTTCTCTACGTGCTGGTGATGCGCACACGCATCGGCATGCTGATCCGCGCAGGTGCCAGCAACCGCGAAATGGTCGGCGCGCTCGGCGTCAATATCAAGCTTCTCTATACGCTTGTATTCGGGCTGGGGGCGGCGCTCGCAGGTCTTGCCGGGCTGATGCAGGCACCGATCCTGACGGTGCAGATCGGCATGGGCGAGAACATTCTCATCCTCGCCTTCGTCATCACGGTGATCGGCGGGATTGGGTCGATCCGCGGCGCCTTGGTGGCTGCGATCTTTGTCGGCTTTATCGACACGCTGGGCCGGGCATTCTTTCCCGATCTGCTGCGCATGGTCTTGAGCCCGGCCGCCGCTTCGACTGCCGCGCCGGCGCTCTCATCGATGCTGATCTATCTGCTGATGGCGGTCGTGCTCGTGGTCAAGCCGGAAGGCCTGTTTTCGGCGAGCGGCAAATGAGCAGCTGGCTTTCCACGCGCACCGTCACGGTCGTCGTGCTGCTTGCCGCGCTCGCGCTGCTGCCGGTCTATGTCGAGCTCACCGGAAGCCGCTTCCTGCTCACCTTGTTCACCCGCATCGTCATTCTGGCGCTCGCGGCGGTCAGCCTCAATCTGATCCTCGGCTATGGCGGCATGATGAGCTTCGGTCATGCCGCCTACCTCGGCATCGGTGGCTATGCCGTCGGTATGCTGGCGCATGAGGGCATTTTCACCGGGTTCATACAGTGGCCGGTGGCGCTCGCCGCTTCCGCGCTTTTCGCCCTGGTGATCGGCGCGCTCAGCCTGCGCACACGCGGCGTCTATTTCATCATGATCACCTTGGCGTTCGCGCAAATGGCCTATTACATCGTCGCAGGCATTGCGCGCTATGGCGGCGACGACGGGCTCACCATCAACAAGCGCAGCCAGTTCTTTGCGCCGCTGAATTTCTCGAACAAGACCGAATTCTACTACATCTGCCTCGTACTGCTTTATGCCTCGATCTACCTGGTGTGGCGCATCGTTAATTCGCGCTTCGGGCTGGTAATCCAGGGCGCGCGCTCGAACGACACCCGCATGCGCGCGATCGGGTTCCCGACCTACCGTTACAAGCTGACCTGTTTTGTCATTGCGGGCACGTTGTGCGGGCTTGCCGGTGCGTTGCTTGCCAACCATACCGACTTCGTCAGCCCGGCAATGATGTATTGGACTCGCTCGGGCGATCTTATCATCATGGTGGTGCTCGGCGGCATGGGTTCGGTGGTCGGGCCGGTGTTCGGTGCGGTCGCGCTCCTGGTGCTGGAGGAAACGCTTTCGGGTATCACCGAGTATTGGCAGATCATTCTCGGGCCGTTGCTGCTGCTGGTCGTGCTGTTTGCGCGCGGCGGCATCGATGGCCTACTCGGCAAGGTGCGTCATGGCTGACCTGCTGCAGGTTAAGAATCTCGCCAAGCGCTTCGGGGGTATCGTCGCGACCGACCATCTCACCTTTGGCGTCACCAAGGGCGAGTTGCATGCGGTAATCGGTCCAAATGGCGCTGGAAAAACGACGCTGATCGCTCAGCTAGCCGGGCAACGCGAGCCCGATTCCGGCCGTATTTATTTTGCCGGCGACGATATCACGGCGCTTCCGATGTATGCCCGCAGCGCACTCGGCCTCGCGCGGTCGTTCCAGATCACCTCGCTGTTTCTCGACTTGAGCGTCCTCGACAACGTGGCGCTGGCCGTGCAGGCGCATGCCGGGCACTCGTTTCATTTCTGGCGCGATGCGCGCCGTGAGCCTGAACTGCGCGATCCTGCCCGCGCGGCGCTTGCCCGTGTGGGCTTGAGCGTACGCGAGAACCTGCCGGCGTCCGCGCTCAGCCACGGTGAACATCGTCAGCTCGAGCTGGCGATGGCTTTGGCCTCGAAGCCACGCATGCTCCTGCTCGACGAACCGATGGCAGGGCTCGGGCCGGAGGAATCTGCGCGCATGGTGGCGACACTGCTCGAACTGAAAAAGGAATTGACGATTCTCCTGGTCGAGCACGACATGGAAGCGGTCTTCGCGCTCGCCGATCGGATCACCGTTCTCGTCTATGGACGCGTGATCGCTTCTGGCAAGCCGGAAGAGATCCGCAACAATGCGCATGTGCGCGATGCCTATCTCGGCGAGCAGGAGGCCGTCCATGGCTGAACCCGTGCTCGCACTCGACGGAATCGAAACCTGCTACGGCCTCAGCCAGGTGCTGTTCGGCGTTTCATTGGAGATTCCGCCCGGCGAGATGGTGACGCTGATGGGTCGCAACGGCATGGGCAAGACGACCACCGTGCGCTCGATCATGGGATTGACGCCTGCGCGCGCGGGCGGCATCCGGTTCATGGGAAACGAAATACGGGGACTGCCGTCGTACAAGGTGGCCCAATGCGGCATCGGCCTGGTGCCGGAAGGCCGGCAGATATTCCCGAACCTTTCGGTGCGCGAGAATCTGCTGGCGACGGCGGTGCGGCGCAACGGCGAGGATTGGACGCTCGACAAGGTCTACGAGTTGTTTCCACGGCTGGCCGAGCGCGACTCCAGCATGGGCAATCAGCTGTCCGGCGGCGAACAGCAGATGCTCGCGATCGGGCGCGCGCTCATGACCAATCCGCGCCTGCTTATTCTCGATGAGGCGACCGAAGGTCTGGCGCCGCTTGTCCGCGCCGAGATCTGGCGCTGCCTTGCCAGTCTCAAGGAGTCGGGCCTGTCGATCCTGGTGATCGACAAGAATGTCGGCGCGCTGCTGCGCGCTGCCGATCGCCACTTCCTGATCGAGCGCGGGCGCGTGGTGTGGAAGGGTACTTCGCCGGAGCTCGCTGCCGCACCGGACGTGCAGCACCGGTATTTGGGGGTTTAATTTATTCCGCCGGCAGGGGCGGGCCGCGGCGGCGGATGAACGTGAAGTTCGCCCCGCCGAGCCTGCGGTGCAGCCGGTCGAGCAGCAGATAGATGACCGGCGTCGTATAGAGCGTGAGCACCTGCGACACCAAGAGCCCACCGATGATGGTGATGCCGAGCGGGCGCCGCAGCTCGGATCCCGGACCAATGGCGATCACCAGCGGCACCGCGCCGAGCATGGCGGCCAGGGTGGTCATTAAGATCGGCCGGAAGCGCGCCAGGCACGCGTCGTGGATCGCCTGCTGCGGCGACAGGCCGAGCCGACGTTCGCCGTCGAGCGCGAAGTCCACCATCATGATGCCGTTCTTCTTCACGATGCCGATCAGAAGAATGATGCCGATGAAGGCGATGACCGAAAGCTCCGTGCCGGAAATCTGCAGGGCAAGCAGTGCGCCGAGCCCGGCCGACGGAAGCGTCGAAATGATGGTCAGCGGATGCGCGAGGCTTTCGTACAGCACGCCGAGCACGATGTAGACCGCAATCAATGCCGCTATCAGCAACAGTGGCTGCGCGCCGGCCGCCTGCTTGAAGGCCCGGATGTCGCCGGAGAAATCGGCGTGGATGATGTCCGGAATATGCATTTCAGCCACGGCCTGCTCGACCGAAGCGGTCGCGGTTTCGAGTTGGGTATTGGGAGCCAGATTGTAGGTGATTGTCACTGAGGGGAATTGTCCCTGGTGATTCACCACAAGCGGGGCGATGCCACGCTCGACCTGCGTGACGGCCGACAACGGAACCTGCGCACCGCCTTTGCCCGTAACATAGACGCGCGCGAGATCGGTCGGGTCGCGCTGATAGGCGCGGTCGACTTCGAGAATGACACGGTACTGGTTGCGCGGGCCGTAGATCGTCGAAATTTGCCGCTGCGAGAAGGCGTTGTTGAGCGCATTGTCGATATCCTGGACGCGCACGCCAAATCTTGCGGCGGCCGGCCGATCGATACTGACGGTCGCCTGCAAGCCCCCTTGCTCGCGGTCGGTGGTGACATCGACCAGGCCGGGCACCTGTTTCACGCGATCAAGTACGCGAGGCACCCATTTCTGCAATTCTTCGATGTCCGCGCTCCATAGCGTGAATTGATACTGCGAATCGCTTTGCCGCCCGCCCACGCGCAGATCCTGCGCCGGCACCATGAAGACGCGGATGCCGGGAATCTGGTTCAGCTTTGCGCGCAGCCGATTGACCACCTGCTGCGTGCTGGCTTTGTTGCGCTGGTTGAGCGGCTTGAGACTGATGAAGATACGTCCGCGGTTGACGGACGCATTGAACGGGGATGAGCCGACCGAAGACCCGAGCCCTGCCACCGCCGGATCCGCGAGGACGATGTCCATCGCCTTCCGTTGCAGCTGCGCCATCGCGTCGAAGGAAATATCGGTTGAGGCTTCGGTGCCACCGAAGATCAACCCGGTGTCATCCTGCGGAAAATAGCCCTTGGGCGTCTTGATATAGAGCCCGATCGTGAGCGCGATGGTCGCGACAAATACGACGAGCATCAGCGGCCGATGGTCAATTGCGAACGACAGCGTGCGCTCATAAAAGCGGACCAGGCGCGCCAGCAGGCCTTCGAAACGGCGGTCGAGCCATGTCGCATCACGGCTCGGCGGTTGCCGCACGAAATAGGCACAGATCATCGGCGTCACCGAGAGCGAGACCACCGTCGAGATGGCGATGGCGAAGGCGAGCGTGACGGAAAATTCGCGGAACAGCCTGCCAACGATGCCGCCCATGAACAGGAGCGGGATGAAGGCGGCGATCAGGGACACCGAGATCGACACGACCGTGAAGCCGATCTGCTTGGCGCCGAGCAAGGTGGCACGCAGAGGCGACGCGCCTTTTTCGAGATGCCGAAACGCGTTTTCGATCATCACGATGGCATCGTCGACCACGAAGCCAACGCTGACCGCTAACGCCATCAATGACAGGTTGTCGATCGAAAAGCCCGCCGCCCACATTGCGGCGCAGGTGCCCGACAGCGCCAGCGGCACCGTTACGCCGGCAGCCGCGGTCGGTGCCGCCCGCCGCAGAAACAGGAACACGACAAGCATTACGAGCACGATGGTCGCGGCGAGCGTGAGCTGCATGTCGTGCACGCTCGCCCGAATGGTCTGCGTCCGGTCACTCAGCACCGAGATATCGAGGCCGGCCGGTATCCATTGTCGAAGCTCGGGCAGCAGTTCGTAGATCCGGTCGACGGTATCGATGACGTTGGCGTTTCCCTGCTTGGTAATAATGAGCAGCACGGAGGGATCGTTGTTGAACCATCCGGCAGAGCGGCTGTTGCGAACGCTCGGCCGGATGGTTGCGACATTCGACAGCCGGATCACCGTGCCATTCACGGTCTTGACCACGACCGGATCGTATTCGCCGGCGTTGCGCAGCTGGTCATTGATGCCGATGGTGACGGCGCGTTTTGCGCCATCGAAAGCTCCGAGCGGTCCCGCCGCGTTGGAATTGGAGATCGCCGTGCGGATGTCTTCCATCGACAGGCCCATTGCGGACAGCCGGGCCGGGTCGACGCGGACCCGGATCGCCGGCTGCTCGGAGCCGGCGACCGTAACGTCGGCTACGCCGGCGACCTGCGACAGGCGTTGGGCGATCACGCTGTCGGCAGCGTCATAAACGGCGCTCGGCTGCATGGTCTTGGACGTGAGCGCCAAAATCAGGATCGGAGCCGCCGACGGGTTGGCTTTTCGGAACGTCGGCAGCGTCGGCATGTCGCCGGGCAAGTCGCTGAGGGCGGCATTGAGCGCGGCCTGGACGTCGCGTGCGGCGCCGTCGATGCTGCGGCTCAGGTCGAACTGGATCGTGATGCGCGACAGGCCGAGCGACGAGACCGACGTCAGTTCGGTCACACCGGAGATTTCGCCGAGCCGCCGTTCGAGCGGGGCAGCCACCGTTGCCGCCATCACATTGGGCTCGGCACCCGGGCGGCTGGCGCTCACGAAAATGGTGGGAAATTCGACACTCGGCAGGCTGGCGACGGGAAGAAATGTGTAGGCGACCGCGCCGACGAGGAACAATCCGATGGCGAGCAGCGTGGTGCCGATCGGACGCCGGATGAACGGATAGGAGAAATTCACGGGCGGCCCCGCGCGGGACGCGTCACCGGGCGCGCAACCGGCGGCGGTGCAGGCGCAAATCGCGTGCGCAGGCGCTCCATATAAAGGTAAATCACCGGCGTCGTGTAGAGCGTCAGCAGCTGCGACAGCAGCAATCCGCCGATGATGGTGACGCCAAGCGGATTGCGCAGCTCCGAGCCGGTCCCGCCCTCGAGCGCCAACGGCAGTGCGCCGAACAGCGCCGCCAACGTCGTCATCATGATTGGCCGGAAGCGAAGCATTGCGGCCTGCACGATCGATTGCTCCGGCGAAAGTCCCTGGTTCCGTTCGGCCTCGATCGCGAAGTCGATCATCAGAATCGCGTTTTTCTTCACGATGCCCATCAGCAGCACGATGCCGATCAGCGCGATAACCGAGAGGTCGTAACCGAACAGCATGAGCGCCAGGAGCGCGCCGACACCCGCGGAGGGGAGGGTGGAAAGAATCGTGAGCGGATGGATGAAGCTTTCGTACAGGACGCCCAGCACGATGTAGATCGCGATGGCAGCCGCAAGGATCAGCCATGGCTCGCCCGCCAGCGACTTGCCGAATTCGGCGACGTCGCCGGAATAACTGCCGGTCACCGAAGACGGCATGCCGATTTGCTGCTCCACCGCACGGATGGCCGCCACTGCGTCGGAGAGTGCGTAGCCATCATTGAGATCGAAACTGATCGTCACCGAGGGAAACTGCTCCTGATGTGCGATCGCGAGCGGCGCTGATGTCGACACGAAACGGGCGAACGAGGATAGCGGCACCTGGTTGCTGGAGCTGATCGCGTTCGGCGTCGCGGTCGTATTGGTGTTGGTGGTGCCGGTCGCAGTGGTGGAGACGGTCGCCGCTGTGCCGGTCGAGGTGCTGGCGCCCGTGACATAGAGCTTTGTTAGCGCATTCGGGTCCTGCTGGAAGCGCGGCTGCGCCTCCAGAATGACGCGGTATTGGTTGGCCTGGCCATAAATCGTGGAAATCTGCCGCTGGCCGAACGCATCATTAAGCGTGTCGGTGACGCTCTGCATGGAGACGCCCAGCCGTCCAGCCTGTTCGCGATCGACGTCGACCCGCACGCGCGGCCCCCCTTCCTGCGCTTCCGATGCGACTTCACGCAGCGCCGGGCTGCCGCGCAGGCTGCGCACCAGCCGGTCGGCCCATTCGATCACCTCGTCGCGGTCGGTTGACACCAGCGTGTACTGGTACTGCGCCCGGCTCGGCCGGGTCGAGATCTGGATGTCCTGCGTGGCCTGAAAATACACTGTCATGCCGGCCACCCCGGCGACGGCGTGCTTGAGGCGCGCGACGATCTCGTCAACACGCGCGCGGCGCTCGTCACGCGGTTTCAGCGAGATGGCAAGCCGCCCGGCATTCGGTGTCGCGTTGATCGGGCTGACGCCGATAACGGATACGACACCCGTGACGTCAGGATCGGTGCGGATCGCGTCCTCAACCAGACGCTGGCGGTGCTGCATTTCCATGAATGAGACGTCGGTGCCGGCTTCGGTCACGGCGGTAATCAGGCCGGTGTCCTGCAAAGGCAGAAAACCTTTCGGCATGGCGACATAAAGCAGGATGGTGGCGGCAAGCGTCGCGAGCGTGACAATGAGCGTTTCGGGTTGCCGCCGCAGCACCCACAGCAGGCTTGTGTGATAAAACTCGACGGTGCTATCGACCAGCGCGGTAAAGCGCCGTGTCAGCGCGTTGCCTTCACCGTCGCCGCCATGCCGCAGAATGCGGGCGCACATCATCGGCGTCAGCGTCAGGGAAACGACGGCCGACGCCACCACGGCGATGGTGAGGGTAAGTGCGAATTCGCGGAACATCCGCCCGACCAGGCCGGTCATGAACAGCAGCGGGATGAACACGGCGATCAGCGACAAGGTCAGCGATATCACCGTAAAACCGATTTCACGCGCGCCTTTGAGCGCGGCGTCAAGCGGGCCTTCGCCATCTTCGATATGGCGGACGATGTTCTCGATCATGACGATGGCATCGTCGATCACAAACCCAGTACCGATGGTCAGAGCCATCAGCGACAGGTTGTCGAGCGAGAAGCCGCAGAACCACATCACGCCGAACGTCGCGATCAACGACAGCGGCAATGCAACGCCGGCAATGATGGTCGCCCGGATCGTGCGCAGGAAGATGAGAACCACCAGCACCACCAGCGCGATGCTGAGCACCAGCGTGAACTGCACGTCATGAATCGAGGCGCGGATAGTCGTGGTGCGGTCGTTCACGATCGTCAGGTCTGCACCCGCCGGCATCGCGCGCCGCAGGCGCGGGAACTCGGCGCGCACTCGCTGCACGGTCTCGATCACGTTGGCGCCAGGCTGGCGCTGCACGTCGACGACGATCGAAGGCTGGCCGCGATACCAGGCGCCAACCTTCGTGTTCTCCAGCCCGTCCACGACGTCGGCGACGTCGCTGATCTTGACGGGTGCGCCGTTGCGGAAGGCCACGACGATGTCCCTGTAGGTGCTCGCGGCGGTGATCTGGTCGTTGGCGGCGATGGTGTAAGACTGGTGCGCGCCGTCTAACGCGCCTTTTGGGCCGGCGACGTTGGCGCCGACCACTGCCGTGCGCAAATCGTCGAGTGCGATGCCGTAGGCCGCGAGCCGCGACAAATCGGCCTGAATACGGATCGCCGGACGGATGCCGCCTTGTACCGAGACGTGACCGACGCCGGTCACCTCGGACAGCCGCGGCGCCATGATGGTATCGGCCATGTCGCTCAGCGTGCGCAGATCGATCGTCTGCGAGGTGAGCGCGAGCGTGATGATCGGCGCGTCGGCCGGGTTCACCTTGGAGTACAGAGGCGGGTAGGGCAGATTGCGCGGCAGCGTCGAGGCAGCCGCATTGATCGCCGATTGCACGTCCTGCGCGGCGGCGTCGATATCGCGGTTCAAGTCTAACTGCAGGGTGACCTGGCTGATGCCGAACGAGCTCGACGAAGTCATGGTCTGCAACGCGGGAATCTGGCCGAATTGCCGCTCCAGGGGCGCCGTCACCAGCGAAGCGATGGTGTCGGGATTGGCGCCGGGCAGTTGGGTCGTGACCTGGATGGTCGGGAAATCGACCTGCGGCAGCGCGGAAACCGGCAACCACCAGTAGCCGAGAAAACCGCCCAGCATCACCGCGACGCCGAGCAGCGAGGTGGCGATCGGCCGGTGAATAAATGGCGAAGACACGCTCATTGTTGCGCGTTCGGCCTCGTCGAGTTGCCGCCCCGCTGCCGCTGGCTGCCGCCTTGCTGCTGCGGACGCTGGCCGTCGCCCTGCGCCGCCGGCGCGTTGGCGCTGCCGATCGCGACCTTGCTGCCGTCCGTGAGCCGTACGAAGCCGGTGGTGACCACGCGTTCGGGCGCATCGAGGCCCGTGCTGACCACCGTCTGCGTCTCATCCTGCTTCTGCACAGTGATCGGCCGTACCGCGACCGTGTTGTCATCCTTGACGACATAAACAAAAGTGCCGTTCGGGCCCCGCTGCACCGCGCCGGTCGGAATCACCACGACCTGCTTGAGGGTGTCGATCAGCAGTCGGATATTGACGAACTGCCCGGGCCAAAGCTGCAGCTTGGCGTTGGGAAATTCCGCCTTGAGCTTCACGGTGCCGGTCGTCTGATCGACCTGGTTGTCAACGACCCTGAGCACGCCATGATCGATCACGGCATTGTTGTCGGATCGCTGCGCGTCGACATTGAGCGGAGCTTTGTCGAAGGCCGCGTTCACCTGCGAAAGGTCCTGCTGCGGAAGATTGAACAGCACCGATATCGGCTGCAGCTGCGTGATCACGACGATCGACGAGCCGGTGTCGGCCGCGCGTATGTAATTCCCTTCATCGACCATGCGGATGCCGGTGCGGCCGTCGATCGGCGCGGTGATGGTCGTGTAGCCGAGCATCGCCTGGGCGTTGTCGACCGCCGCCTGATCGGCCTGCACCAGCGCGGTGTTCTGCGCCACCAGTGCGCGCTGCGTATCGGCTTGCTGTTTGTTGATCGCGGCGGTGGCGGAGAGTCTTTCGTAGCGGTCAAGATCAATCTTCGAGTTCGCGAGCTGCGCTTCGTCTTGCGCCTTCTTGGCCATCGCCTGAGCGAGCTGCGCCTGATAGATGACGGGGTCGATCTTGGCCAGCAGGTCACCCTTCTTGACGTCGTCGCCTTCCTTGAAGTTGACGCTGAGAAGTTTGCCGTCGACCTGCGGGCGCACCGTCACGGTATTGAGGGCCTTGATGGTTCCGACGGCGTCCAGATAGACCGGCACATCGGCGCGGGCCGCGGCTGCGACGAGCACCGGCACCGGGCCTTCGGCGGCAAAACGGCCGGCGCGCCGCTGCGGCGCCGAGCCGCTGAAAACATAGTAAAGCGCGGCAACGACCGCGATCAGGATGATGCCAACGGCAAGCGTGCGGCGCGTGCTGCCGCGGGCTTTCGCCAAAAGCTGTTTGGGGACCTTACCGTGCATCGGCGGCTTCCACCGGCTTCGGCAGCCAGCCGCCGCCTAGCGCCTGATAGAGGCTGACAATCGCTTTCACGTGGTCGAGCCGCGCTTGCGCCAGCGCATCCTCGGCTTGATAGAGCGTCTGCTGGGTTTGCAGCACAGTGACTAGGTCGACCGTGCCTTCGCGCAGGCGCTGTTCCGATATATCGAAGGCGCGCCGCGAACTCGTCACCACATCGCGCTGAAGTCTTTCGCGTTCTGCCGTTTTTCGAATGTCGTCGAGTGCGTTCTCGACATCGGCAAAGGCCGAGATGACCGTCTTGCGGTAGGTCTGCAGCAACTCGTCTTGCTGGCCCTTTCGCAGGTCGAGATTGCCGAGCAACCTTCCGCCTTCGAAGATCGGTTGAACCAGGCCCGCGGTCGCCGTGTAGAATGCCGATTCCGGCCGTAACAATGTCCTCAGGATCGCGCTCTGATAGCCGCCTTCGCCGGTGAGCGTGATACTCGGCAGGAATTGCGCGCGCGCGTTCTCCACGTTTGCATTGGCGGCTGCCAGATTGGCTTCCGCTTTGCGAATGTCAGGGCGCTGCGCCAGGAGTTCGGACGGCAGTCCCGGCGTCACGCGCGGATAGGCGATGCTGCGCAGGCTTCCGCCGCGGATGTTCACGCTCTCGGGTGAGCGCCCCATCAGCACGGCGAGCGCGACGCGGTTCTGCCGCAGGGTCTGCTCAAGCGGTGGAATGGCAGCGCGCTGCGTGTTGACCAGGCTTTCCTGCTGCGCGGTGTCGAGCGCAGATGCTGTGCCAGCCTGGAGCCGCTGGTTGATCAGGTTGAGCACGCGGGTGGCGCTTTCGAGATTCTGATGCGCGACGCGCAAACGGTCCTGCGAGGCTAGCACCGTGAAATAGGCATTGGCGGCAGTGGCCATCGTCGAAAGGCCGACGACCTCGCGGTCGTAGCGGCTGACGACCGCCAATTCTTCGAACGCGCGCATGTTGGAGCGGTTCTTGCCCCAGAAATCGATCTCGTAGCTTGCTGTGAGCCAGGTGGAGAGAAGGTCGCGTTCGGAACCGCCGAGTGAGCCGCTGGTGCCGCCGGCTGCTGTCGACTGCGACGTCCGGATGCGCGATGCGCTGCCGTTGAGATCGACCGTCGGCAAAATCGCGGCGCCGGCAATACGCGCGTTCGCATCGGCCTGCACGATGCGCGCAATCGCCGCCGCAATATCGAGATTGCCCTCGCGTGCTGCCTCGACAATCTCGGTCAGTTCACGCGAGTGGAAGGCGCGCCACCAGTCGAGCGGCGGAAGCGCTGCTTCTGCCGCAACCGGATTGCGCGGACCGTAATTGTAACCCTGTGGGATCTCGAGGCCCGGCTCCGGCGGCTCGCCGGTCAGCAGGCAGCCTCCAACGGGAAGCGTAAGACATAGGCCCTGAAGCATGGTCCAAAACGGGCGCCCCCACGTTTTCGTTCCCGCCTCCTTTGTATTCCCGCCCCGATGCATTCCAATGTCTTTCAAAACCCGGCTCGGAAACGACTCGATCGGGAAATAATACTACCGTTTGTCGCTCACGGCTTTGCGGCCCGGGGGCCAATTGGCGAGAGCCTGGCGGCCAGCGGGCGTGATTTTTGCCGCGATGTCCGCGAAAACGCCCTGGATCGTCTGATCGAAGTTCAGACGGGCGGC
>DATGDN010000416.1:0-4550 GCA_035310865.1 Pseudolabrys sp.
ACAGACCGATATAGGTGTTGACGATGTTCGGGATCGTTACTTTCAGCGCCTGCGGCAAAATAATAAGGCGCATCATCTGGGCGTAGCCGAGGCCGACGGCCATTGCGCCCTCGTACTGGCCCTTGGGGATCGCCTGCAGGCCGGCGCGGACGACTTCCGCCATATAAGCAGATGCGAAGATTGCGATGCCGACCAGCGCTCGGACCAGCTTGTCGGGCGAAAGCTGTTCCGGAACAAACAGCGGCAACATCACGCCGGCCATGAAGAGCACGGTCACGAGCGGCACGCCGCGCACGAATTCAATGAAGATGACCGAGAGCGAGCGCACTGCCGGCATGCGCGATCGCCGGCCGAGCGCGAGGAGAACCCCAAGCGGCAGCGAGAACACGATCCCGACCGAGGCCACCACAATCGTGACAAGCACGCCGCCCCACAGGACGGTATCGACCGGCTCGAGACCGATCGCCGACCATCCTGTCAGCAGGATAAAGGAGGTGATTGGCAGCACGATGAAGAAATAAATGGTGCCGAGGTCGCGCCGCGGCGCATTGAGCCACAGCAGCCAGACGATACCGACAGCCAGCATGAGAAAGAAAATATCGACGCGCCACCGCTGCGGAATTGGATAAGAGCCGTAGATGAAATAAGGCAGCCGTTCCCAGACGAACGGCCAGCAGGCGCCGATTTCGCGATGCTGGACGGATTCAAGACAGGCATCGCGGTCGGCCCCGCTCCACACCGCATCGATAAGCAGGAACTTGGCAAGCTCGGGGATCGCCCAGGCAAGGAGCAGCGCGATCGCGGTCGTGAGTGCGATATTGAACGGAGTGGATAGCAGATTTGCGCGCAGCCAGCCGAGCGCGCCGGTCATTGCAGCCGGCGGCGGCTGCGGCGCGATCGTCGTGCGGCGCACAAAAGCCAGTTCGGCAACGGCAAGATCGCCCTCGGACATGGTCATGGGACGAGCCTCACCGTTCCACCAGCGCCATGCGGCTGTTGTAGATGTTCATTAAAAGCGAGGTGACGAGACTGATGATCAGGTAGACCAGCATGGTGATGGCGACGACCTCGACGGCCTGCCCGGTCTGATTGAGCACGGTCCCCGTGAAGACCTGCACCAGGTCCGGGTAGCCGATGGCCACCGCCAGCGAGGAATTCTTGGTCAGGTTGAGATATTGACTGGTGAGCGGCGGAATGATGACCCGCATCGCCTGCGGCACAACGATCAGACGCAAGGTCGGCCCCTGCTTCAGGCCAAGCGAATAGGCCGCCTCCGTCTGGCCTCGCGACACCGCCAATATGCCCGCGCGCACCACCTCCGCTATGAATGCCGCTGTGTAGATCGACAGGCCGAACAGCAGAGCGGCAAATTCAGGTAGTACCTCAATTCCGCCGGTGATGTTGAAGCGGCCGGCTTGCGGAAATTCAAAACCAAGCGGAAATCCAGCCAGCGCGAATACGGCAAGCGGCAAGCCGATCACGAGCAAAAGGGTGAGCCAAAAAACCGGTGCCTGCTGCCCTGTCCGCTCCTGCCGCTTTCGCGCCCAGACGTAAAACGCAATCGCGGCACCGGCGCCCGCAAGCAAGGCTATCCCGACGAATCCGAATCCATTCTTGAAAATCGGCACCGGCAGAAAGAAACCGCGATTATTGAGAATGGCGCCGCCGGGTATGGCGATGCTCTCGCGGATGTCCGGGAGTGCCTTGAGCACTGCGTTGTACCAGAACAGCAATTGCAACAGCAGCGGCAGGTTGCGGATGATCTCGACATAGCCGCCGGCGGCTTTCGCCAGAAGCCAGTTGCGCGACAGCCGCGAAATCCCGACGACGAAGCCGATGATTGTCGCAAAGACGATGCCGATGCCGGCAACCAAAAGCGTATTGAGCAGGCCAACCCAAAAGGCCCGCCCGTATGTGGAGGCCCGTGCCGAATACTCGATCAGCGTCTGGCTGATGTCGAAGCCAGCAGTGTTGTTCCAGAATCCGAAGCCCGACGCGATGTGGGCGCGTTCGAGATTGTCGATAGCATTGCGGGTGGCGCCGTAAACCAGAAAGGCGACCACCGCGCAAAGGACAAGCTGATAGGCAATGCTCCGGACCTTCGGGTCGTTGTAGAAAACGACAGGCGCGGGGCGCGGCGGCGCCGGCAGGTCACTCGACATTTCCCCCTCGTCGGACTTCCGGCGCAGCGACTCCTTTTGACGGAACGGCCGTTTCGATGCCGGTCAGCGGATCGGCGGCGCGTACTGGATGCCGCCTTTGTTCCACAACTTGTTCAAGCCACGCTCGATCTTGAGCGGAGAGGCCTGCCCGACATTGCGTTCGAAGGATTCACCGTAGTTGCCGACCTGCTTGATGATACGGACCGCCCAATCCTTGCTGAGGCCGAGTTGCTCGCCGTAATTGCCTTCTGTTCCGACGAACCGCTTGATTTCCGGATTCGGCGACTTCATCGCCTCATCAAGAGTCTTGGAAGAGATATTGAGCTCCTCTGCATCGAGCATCGCGAACAGCGTCCACTTGACGACGTCAAACCATTGGTCGTCCCCGTGGCGCACCACCGGACCCAGCGGCTCTTTCGAGATGATCTCCGGCAAGATCACGTGGTCGTTGGGATTGGTGACGCGCAGCCTTTCCGCATAAAGAGCTGAAGCATCGGTCGTGTACGCATCGCAGCGGCCGGCATCGTAAGCCTTTACCGCTTCGTTCGCGGTGGCGAAGGTCACGCTCTTGAGCTGCATCTTATGCGCACCGAAATAATCGGCGAGATTGAGCTCGGTGGTGGTGCCCTGCTGCACGCAGACGGAGGCGCCGTTAAGCTCAAGCGCGGAGTTCACCTTGAGCGTCTTGCGGACCATGAAGCCCTGGCCGTCATAGTAGTTGGCGCCCACGAAGTTGAGGCCGAGCGAAGTATCGCGCGACGAGGTCCAGGTGGTGTTGCGTGCCAGCACATCCACCTCACCCGACTGCAAGGCGGTGAAGCGGTCCTTGGCCGATAGCGGCACGAACTTGACCTTGCTGGCATCGTTGAGCACCGCAGCGGCGATCGCCCGGCAAAAATCGACGTCGAGCCCGGTCCATTTTCCCTGAGCATCGGGCAAACCGAAGCCGGCAAGTGTTCCGTTGGCGCCGCAGTTGAGCATGCCGCGATCTTTCACCGCCTTGAGTGTCTGAGCGGACGCGCCTTGCACGGCCACGGCGAGGACTAGCGCAACTATTGTGGCAAATCGCTTCATCTGGCGGTTCCTTCAAAAACCTGTTCGGATGCAAAGGCCTTGCAGAATTCCATACATTCCCCCGCCCGACCTCCGTCCGGCGGTGACCGTATCGTCTTGCAGCCCTTTTCTCTCTCGATAGCCTTTTATCTCGCGGCATCACAGAACGATCAGCATGCCGGGTCAAGGGGTTGACGCCGGCGTGACATGCAGACGTATATGTCCCGGTGGCGCAGCCAGCTATCCACCGATCGAATGACGTCCCAAGCGTATGGCGAAGAAAACAAAAGCCCCTATTAAGCCGGATACCCGTCTGGTCACCGCGGGACGCAATCCTCAAGCCTATCACGGCTTTGTCAATCCGCCGGTCTATCACGCGTCGACCGTACTTTATCCCACCGCCGACGATCAGGTTGCCCACCGCGCCCGCTACAGCTATGGCCGCCGTGGCACGCCGACCTCGGAGGCGCTGGAGAATGCGCTGCGCGAACTCGACGGCGACGGCTGCGCCGGCGTCGCGCTGCTGCCGTCAGGGTTGGCGGCTATTTCGGCGGCGCTCCTCGCAGTGGCGCGTTCGGGGGACCACATTCTCGTCACCGACAGCGTCTACCGGCCGACGCGCAATTTCTGCAATGGAGTGTTCGCGCGGCTGGGCGTGGAGACAACCTACTACGACCCGATGATCGGTGCCGGCATCACCAAACTATTCAAGCCGAATACGCGTGTGGTGTTCGTCGAGGCGCCGGGCTCGCAGAGCTTCGAAATGCAGGACATTCCCGCCATCGCCAAGGCCGCCCACGAGAAGGGCGCGATCGTGATGATGGACAATACCTGGGCAACGCCGCTCTTTTTTCGCGCCTTCGAGAAAGGCGTCGACATGGAAATCCAGGCCGGCACCAAATATATCGGCGGGCACTCCGACATCATGTTTGGTTGCGTCTCGGCAAACGAGGCGACATTGCCGGCGCTGAAAGACGCGGTCTATTCGATGGGCCTTTGCGTTGGTCCCGACGACATGTATCTGGCGTTGCGCGGCTTGCGTACGCTCAGCGTCCGGCTTGCACGCCACTATCAGTCCGGCCTGCGCGTGGCGCGATGGCTGGCGCAGCGGCCGGAAGTCTTGCGTGTGATGCATCCCGTGCTCGAGAGCGATCCGGGACACGCGATCTGGAAACGGGACTTCACCGGCGCCAGCGGTCTCTTCAGCATTGTCCTCAAGCCCGTGAATAAGAAATCGGTGCACGCGTTCCTGAACGAGCTCGCTCTATTTGGGCTGGGCTATTCATGGGGCGGCTTCGAAAGTCTGGCGATCCTCTTCGACTGCACCGAATACCG
>DATGDN010000417.1:0-8864 GCA_035310865.1 Pseudolabrys sp.
GCTGTCTGCGTCGGCGCGCGGCCCGATCTGCCGCCCGAACTGTTTGAACGATTGCTGGACGCCGCATCCGAAAGAGTACGCACCAGGCTCGAGGCCGAACGCAAGTACGTTAAAGCCGATATTGCAGATGTGGTTGGCCACGTCGCAGACCGCATCCAGACCGAAGCCAATACGCAACCGCTCAGAACCGCTCAGTTACGCCGCTGCACAAGTGCTTGCCGAATCGATGCATCGGGCCGGACTTCTCACTGTGGCAAAGTTGGAAGAATTTGCTCTCGCCGACCGGTTCGAGGAAATGGTCGTAGCACTGTCTGTCATATCGAACGTGCCGACAGCCGTTATTGAACGGAACATGCGCGAAACGAATACGCATTCGCTGCTCGTTCTGGCGAAGGCGATCGGCCTCTCGTGGGAAACCACGCGCAGCATCATGACGCTCGCGGCAAAACGATACCGGCGGTCGCTGGCTGGAATTGATCAAGCCATGCCATCGTTTTATCGGCTTAGGCAATCGACCGCACAGCAAATTTTCGACTTCCATCGCACGCCGGCGCGCCCTGCCCGCGGCAACTAGCTCCCGCGCGAAATCCCGATCAGGCTGTAATGTCGAATAAGGCCGCGCTCATTTGCGCATCGACGTGAATGACTTTTGCATTCGCGGCAAAACTGTGCCGGGCGATCAGCGTCTGCACGAGCTCGTTGGCGAGATCGATATTCGGACTTGCCACTATGCCGCGGCTGTCCGCGAATGGTGCGGTTGGATCGAATGTCGCGACGGTTGAGGGGGAAACCGCAGTCATGCTCGCGCTGGTTCCACCGCCAACAACGTCCACTTGATTGACGCGCAAGGGCGAATAGGCAGGCGGGAAATTTTCCGGATTTGGTGCGCCCGGCAGCGGGCCGCTCGACAATGCGTTCGCAATATTGCTGGCGGAAACCCGCAAGCGCAGGCTCGCCACGTTCAATCCGGAAACCGCAATCGTGCTCGCAATGCTCATGCAGTTCCTTAGTAGTGTCGGTTCCACAACAGTTTATTCTGCAATTCCCTAAAATTTGACGGATAGCTCTAGCCGCTGATGTAACGCAGAGTGGGCAGTCGGGATGGGCAACATCGGCGCGCATTTTGCTCCCTGCCCCGCGCGGTTCGTGGTAAATAATCCTCAAACACCATGACAGCGGGAGGAGTTCGACATGGCTACGGGCCTCAAGCGGGTCAGAGTCGCGCCCAAGGGCATGGGCCTCAATGATTTCGTCGCGATGCAGGAAGGTTATTTCGCCGCCGAAGGGCTCGACGTCGAATTTGACTGGAAGACCTTTCGGGGCACGCAATCGAGTTGGAAAGGTCTCGATTATTTTCAGCGCCCGCAGGACCGTCCGTACACTGAGGACAAGCAGGACGTCGTCCAGGGCGCCTGCCTCTGGGGCACAATCTGCAACGCCAGCGCAGGCATGGGTCGCGTCGTCACCGGGGGCTACGGTGATTCACCCTGGGCGATTTTCGTGCGTCCGGAGTCCAAAATTCACAAACCAGAAGATTTGAAGGACGTGCCGATTTCGGTCGGCATGCGCGCCGGCAGTCATTTCAATGTGCCTTACCGCCTAGAGAAATATCTCCCGCTCGAGCACATCAAAACGGTGAACACCGGTGGTTTCGGTGCGCGGCTCAAAGCACTGCTTGACGGAGAGGTTGAAGCGGCAAGCCTGCTGCCGCCGCAGATCGCCATGGCCGAACAGCTGGGGCTCCGCAAGATCATTGAGGATCGCTTCAAGACGCTGTGGTGGGTGCCTGACAGCGCGACGCCCGATGTCGTGCATGGCTACATGCGCGCGCTCGGCCGCGCCGAACAGGCATTGGAGGCGGACCTGCCGATATATCTGCCGTTATGGAAGCTGGCGGTCCCGGCTGAGTTCGAAAACTATCATCCGTGGGACTTCAGCAAGTTTGGCCGCGGTGAGCGCTTCGTCAACAAGCCGCTGCCGCGCGAGGAGTTCTATGGCGTATTCGCACAGGTCGAACGCTGGGGCCTTGATCAGTTTCTCAAGGATCGCAGTCCCGAGACGCTTTCCTACCGGGCGTGACCAATCAGCGTGACCGCGATAAGCGCGCAGCCTGTTGCGGGCCGCGCGCTTTTTTGCGCTCAGCCCTTCACTGGTGGAAAGTCCCGCGAAAATACCGGCTGGCTTAGGAACTTGGCCGGCTCCATGGTCCAGAATTGGCTGACCTTGTGATAGGTCTTGATGGTCTTGTTGACCATTTTGTCGCCCTGCTTTTCCGCGCGCCGAACGTAAACGTCGATCACGACGTTGCCGTGGTCGTCGAAGCTGATCGGCCCCCGCGGTGTATCAGCCAGCGTTACGGAACGGACGGCCTTCGCGAACTCGTCGGGATTGTCCGATTTTCCACCAGTCTTGGCGAGCGCCGCTTCGATCACCTGACCGTCGATATAGAAGCATGCCGCATAATGGCCGATGCGAACGTCGGCACCGTAGTTTTTCCGCATCGCGGCAATGAAACGCTTGTTTGCTTCACTGTCGATATCGAGCGAGTACGGATTGGTGTTAATCAGGCCCTGCGCCTCTTCGCCGTAGGCTTGAATGATGGTGTCGTCCGCCGTGGTCGACCCGCCGACCAATTGCTGCTTGATGCCGAGTCCTTTCGCCTGCTTGATGAACTTGATCGGATTTGATCCGGCAAGCCCAACGCAGACTACGTCGCATTCCGGAATCTGAGCGACATACGGCGCGTAGTCGGCCGTATTGAGCGGCGACCACAGCTTTTTAACGACGCGTCCACCCTTTTCTTCGAGGACTCGCTGAAATCCGCCGATCTGCTCATATCCAAAGGCGAAATCATCGGCGATCGTGCTCGCGGTCTTCAGTTTCATTTCCGACTGGACGTAGTCGGCAAGACATTGTGCCGAAGTATATGACGTACGCGTGAGGTAGGGGTTGCCCTTGCGCTGGGTCACGTCTTCCGCACCGGCGAAAGCAAGCGTCGGCATCTTGGCCTGCGCGAAATAGTCGAGCGTCGCCAGCAGCTCAAATGCCGCAAACGGGCCCAGCACGGCATTGACCTTGTCGCGTTCGACCAGCTCCTGCGCCTTGGTTTTCGCGCCGGCAGGTGACCCCCAGTGTCGGCGACCAGCAACTCGATTTTCCGGCCTGACAGCGTGAAGTTCTTTTCCTTGAGGAACGATGTGATGCCTTCCTCGGCGTGCTGGCCGCCGGCGGCGAGAGGGCCCGTCTTGACGGTCAGCAAGCCGACCTTCACCGGCGCGTTTTGAGCATTGCCGGCATGGGAAACGCTGCGGCGCCGGCAGCGGCCGCCGAGCCGGCAAGAAATTGACGTCGATTGGACTTTAGGGTCATAGCATCCTCCCCGGACTTCGGCCGTTCTGGCGCGGCCAGATGTTTGGACGTGATGCGAACGCAGGGAATTCAATCACAACGCAACGTCCGGGCGAACCCCCAAACTTACCACCTGGCCCATGTCGCGCATCCGGTTACGGTCGAGCGGCCTCTGCCAGCGCACCAAACACTGCAAACACCAGCGGCTTGCGTTCGAGATTGTAGGTTTCGACCTCGTGCGCAGCGCGATTAACCCTCTGCCAGGTCTCCGCAACGCGCACCATCCGCGCTTTTTCGTGAGCCATCTCGCCGAGACGCGCTGAAAGCCAGCCGTTGATCAGATCCATGAAGGCGTCGAGGACCTTTGGGTCGGCACCGCCCATGGCGTCGCCCAGTGCATGCAGGGCACGCGCGTCGACATCGGGCAGCTGCACCAGCAGATCGAGGACACGCTGGCGGAGTGCCAACGCCTGCCCTTCGAGCAGTCCAAGAGCGCGGCCGACGCTTCCTTCAGCAGCAGCCACCGCCGGCTGGATTTCGGCGTCCTGCGCGTCACGGCCAGTTGCCTCCGCGAGTGCGCGCGCGACGTCTTCGTCTTCAAGGGGCCGCAGCAGGAGCCGCCGGCATCTCGATCGGATGGTCGGCAATTCGCGGCCGGGAGCATTGCTGACGAGGAGAATGAGCGATCGCTGCGGTGGCTCTTCCAGAACCTTCAAAAGCGCATTGGCGCCTTCGCGCTGCAGGTCATCGACGGCGTCGACAATGGCGATGCGCCAGCCGCCTTCCCCCGCCGTCGAGCCGAAAAACGAAACGGTGCGGCGGACATCATCAACACGGATCACCGTGTAGAGTTTGCCCGTCTGTTCGTTGACGACGCGCTCCAGCACCAGCAGGTCGCCCTGCGCCTGCGCCGCCATACGGCGCGCGACCGGATGAGCGGGATCCACGTTCAGCGAGGAGGCCTTTTGGACTTCGAGCGAATACGGATCAGGGTTGGCTAGCACGAAGCGGGCCAGGCGATACGCCAATGTCGCCTTGCCGATGCCCGGCGGCCCGCCGATCAGCCAAGCATGTGCGATGCGTCCGGTTTTGTAGGCATCCAATAATGCCTTTTCCGCCTCGGCGTGGCCAAACAGGCTCGTCGTCTCGCGCGGAGACTTTGCTGCGCCCTCTTCGGCATCCCCGCTCGTCACGGCGTTGAGGTCTCCGCAATTCCAAGCCGTTCGGGGTGCAGCCGCTCCTGCACGATCGACCAGATGCGGTCGGAAACGACGTCGCGCGGCGCCCGCCCATCGATCACGACGCAACGCTTGGGTTCCTCCGCGGCAAGCGCCCGGTACGCCTGCCGGAGGTTCTTGTGAAATTCCATCGACTCGGCTTCAAAACGGTCGGCCTCAACCTGCCCGCGGCGGCTCTTGGCACGCGCCAGTCCGATTTGCGCCGGGACATCGAGAATAAAAGTGAGTTCGGGTACTGCTGGCCCGACCGTTACGCGTTCCAGGCTGCGGATCAGCCGCTGGTCGACATTGCCGAGCATACCCTGATAGACACGCGTTGAATCGATAAAGCGGTCGCAAATAACCCAACTCCCCGATTTCAGAGCCGGCAAAATCGTGTTGCGCACGTGATCATCGCGCGCGGCCGCGAACAGGATCGCCTCGGTTTCGGCACCGAGAGGCTTGGCAATGCCGGAAAGCAGGATATGCCGGATGATCTCGGCGCCGGTCGAACCGCCTGGCTCACGGGTTAGGACGACGTCTTGCCCGAGTGCTTTCAGCCTCTGGGCTAACGTGGCTGCATGCGTCGATTTTCCGCTGCCTTCGCCGCCTTCAAAGGTAATGAAGTGTCCGCGCAAAGCCAGCCAGCCTTTTCCTGTCAGCGCCGACGTGCGATGGCGCCCGCCATCATAGCCGCTCGGCTCCGGCACGGAACAGCGCGATTATCATTTCAGTCACAGCATCGAATGCCCGCTGCGGCATATTTCCCCTACCGACGCTTTCCGCCGCCTTCAGCGGCATTGTCAGGATCAGATTGTCGCTGCGCCAGACTTTGAGATTGCCGATCGGCGTGCCTTCGGCCACCGGGGCCGGCACGGGCCCCGTATAGACGATGCGTGCAATCAGCTTGTCTGCACCCGACTTGGGCAGCATCACCTTAACCTCTCCATCCGCCTTCAGCGCCACGCGGCCGTTCGCGCCGCCGAAGACCTTTGCGCTGCCGATCGTCTGACCTTCGGCAAAGATCGCGCGCTGCTCAAAATTTCTGAAGCCCCACTCCAGAAGCTTCTTTGCTTCGTCGGCGCGCTCCTTTGCGGTGCTTACACCATTGACGACCGCGATCAGCCGTACGCCGTTTTGGACCGCCGAACCAACCAGTCCGTAGCCTGCTTCCTTTGTGAAGCCGGTCTTGAGGCCATCGGCCCCGTTCAGCGCTCCCAGAAGCGGATTGCGGTTCTGTTGCCGGATCTTGTTCCAGGTGAAATCCGGTTGCGCAAACATCGGATAGAATTCCGGATAGGTCCGGATGATATGGCGCGCGAGTATCGCGAGTTCGCGGGTCGTCACCTTCTCGTTCGGATCCGGCAGGCCGTTCGAATTTGTGAACACCGATTTTTCGAGGCCGATCTCGCGTGCACGCTGCGTGAGCTTGACCCCGAAATCCGCTTCATTGCCGGCAAGGCCTTCGGCCAGCACGATGCACGCATCATTGGCGGACTGAATGATCATTCCGTGGAGCAGGTCGTCGACTGAAACCTTGCTGTAGATTGCCGCGAACATCGTCGAGCCGTGCGAAGGCGCGCCGCCTTTCCGCCAGGCGTTTTCGCTCACCATATATTCGTCGGTGAGCTTGATGCGGCCTTCCTTGAGCTCATGAAAAACGTATTCGGCGGTCATGAGCTTTGCGAGGCTTGCCGGAAAGATCAGCCCGTCGGCATCGCGCTCAAACAATACGCCGCCATAGTCGGCATCGATCAGGATGGCATGCGGGGCGCCGATGTTCGGTTCGTCTTTTTTCGGGGCGTCCTTTTTGGGCGCATCTTTCTTCTGCGCGGCCGCGGGTGTTCCCTTATGTGGAGGCGGCGCGGCAACGGCGGCCGCGCAAAGACCTCCGGCGATGGCTAGCACCATCAGCCAACGTCCGAACGGAAAATTCCGCATGGCCATCATCAAGGCTCGTCTGGCAGCACCGCTTTAAATCCGGTGCGGTCCCCGATCAGAGGGAACCCTTGGCGATAAAATAGGGCTCAGTAAAGGCCGCGGCCACTCATAAAACCGGAACGCGCATCGTTGCCCCCAGGGGCATAGGCGGAAACCGGTGATGCAACGGGTGCCGCCGGCCCGCGGGCGGCTGCGCTAATCGCGCGTGGACGCGCTGCTGCGGCAAGCTCCGTCGTCGGAGCCTCCGCGGCCGGTAGTTCGCCGGGCCCCTCACCCAAACGGTAGGGCCGATCCGGCGGCGACGGGACATCGGCAGTACGCAGAGGACGGCTGTCGAAATAGGTCGGCGCGAACGGTCTGCTGGAGGCCACCTGCACCGGCGGCTGAGCCGGGACGCCTTCCCGCAAGGTTGCCACCAGCTTGCGGTCATCGGATCCTTCCAATGGGGCGCGGCCGACATAGTCGACCTTCACGCGGGCAACGCCGTGGCCGTAGAATCCCAAAAGCTCAGCGGTCTTGACCGAAACATCGATCAGCCGGTCACCCACATAAGGACCACGATCGTTGACACGCACGACAATCGATCGATGGTTTGCAAGATTTGTAACCCGTACATAAGACGGCAATGGCAGCGTGGGGTGCGCAGCCGAAATCGAATTCATGTCGAATACTTCACCGTTGGCGGTGTAGCGGCCATGAAAGTCGTCGCCGTACCATGAGGCGAGACCGATCGCGCTGTAATTGATATTTTCCTCAGGGACGTACACGCGGCCGGCTACGGCATACGGCTTGCCGACTCGATAAACGCCGCCGCCTTTTGGCACGGGCTGACCCGGCTCAACGACTCGCGCACTTGCGGCAACTCCGTAGCGCGGATCAATCTTGCCGGCCATGCGTCCGTTCGAGCAATTGGCAAGCGCCAGACATCCCGCGCCCAGCACAACAAGGCGCGCGCAACGTCCAAAGCCTTCATAAGCCCCCAATTGACTCATCCTGTATGCGATCCCCGATCGGAAGCAGTCAGTCTACCCGCTCAGCGCCCCGGCGGAAACCTCGGGACCGAACGGTGGTAAATGGTTGGTTCCGCAGCAACTTGGGCCACGCCGCAAGCGCGCGGCATAACCGGGGCACTACGCCCTTGCAAGATTACCACCTGGTTTTGCGCATTAGCGACGCGAAAGCAGGCTTGCGCCGCTCTTGGGCCGGGTCAGGCCGCCGCTGACGGACGACCTTTGGATGGTACTGCCTTCGTAGGAAATACCGATGCGGAAACCGCGCGTCCCGGCGAGCGTGCAAAATCGCCGTGTGCTGCCATGAACAAATTCGAAGCGGCGGCAAAGCATGTGCGCGCGGCATCTCCAGGCAGGCGCCGCCCGCCGACAGATCGACGATGCGAACTTCGATGGGGGGCGTGTGTTCGGACCGACCAAAAGCTTTCCGCCCCGCGGGACCAGCCCCCTCGGCGCCACCCGGAACCAACGTCGTTTATCGGACTCGTTCATGCGCGGCTTTGCGATAAAACCGTTGAACTGTATATAACCCGTTGATTACCGATCTCTTACGCGGGCGGACCCGTATCCTGCTGGAATCGCGGGACATTCGCCGCTGTAAAAGTTCCACGGCAGATTGGAAGGTTGGCCGAATGGTTTAACGCACCGGTCTTGAAATTCGACAACAGCCATGCCGAGCAATATTAGGCAGTGCCGGGCAGTCCGAAAAATCGATGGTTATTGATGGTCTAATAGTGCCAAGACTAGTTCCTCGTCGCGCTGTTTGCGCGACCGCGATCTTCAAGAGTGTCATCATCGATTAGGGCGCCGATCAAGCGCGCGAATTCGCGGTTACTCAAACATAAGCACATTGGGCAATGACGGATCGATTTGCCGCAAGGCGCTATAACCAATTCCGGCCATCCCCCGGAAGAGGCCCAGATTGAATCGCCCCTCCCCGCTGTTCCAACGGTAGTCACCCGTTAGTGCTGCCTGTTGCATAACCTCCGCCAGGTGACGTTTTGCAAGGTCTTGGAGATCATTGCGTCCAAGCAGCTGGCCCGCCTCGCAGAAGAATTCGACGCTGCCCAGCGTCCCGCAACAAAGCGTATCGATCGCGGAAGGCCAAGCAGAGCGCGTACCCTCAGCCGCCTTTTGGATGTCTGCCTTCAAGGCTGTGACACTGATCCGTGGCAAGCGAGCCATGGCGATCCGTCCGAGACCTATTCCGGGAGCCCCATGACACCATCGGCATGGCCACGTTTCTTGGACCGCGTCGCGCATATCAGGCCAGTTATTATGCTGCAAGCTGAAGCTGGAATTCTCAAATTCGATGCACTCCGAAGCGGCCTCCGCAAAATCCTCACGC
>DATGDN010000418.1:0-5481 GCA_035310865.1 Pseudolabrys sp.
CACGTGCCATTCCCTGGTGCTGCCCAAGCGATCTCCTCGGCCATCGCTGGACATACGCCGATCGCTTTTACGGCGTTGCCGCCGGCGCTGGCCAACATCCAGGACGGAAAATTGCGTGCGCTCGCCGTGCTCGCGGTTAAGCGCAGCGCTGAAATTCCCGACGTTCCAACAATGCGAGAAGCCGGCTATCCCGATCAGGAGGCCGACACGCTAACCGGCGTGGTGGCGCCGGCGGCCACGCCGAAGGAAATTATCGACCTGCTGCAGCGCGAGATCGCCAAGGCGGTAGCGGATCCGACTGTGAAGCAGCGCCTGCTTAAGCTAGGGTTCGAGCCGGTGGCAAACAAGCCGGAAGAGTTCGGCGCCCGCATCAAGAGCGAGATCGCGAAGTGGGGCAAGGTCGTCCACGACGCGCATTTGCGTATCGAATGACAAGTTCAATGACTTCAACAGCGAGCGCGCCGAACTCCTCCAATGCAACGTAAGGTTATGATCACTTGCGCGGTGACGGGCTCGGCGGATACTGCCGCCCGCAATCCGGCCGTCCCGGTAACCCCGCTTGAAATCGCTGCATCGGCGATCGATGCCGCTAACGCCGGCGCTTCCATCGTTCATATCCACGTGCGCGATCCACAGACGACGCGTCCGAGCATGGACCTTGCACTTTATCGTGAGGTGGTGGAGCGAATCCGCGCAAGCGGCTCCGACGTGCTCGTCAATCTGACCACGGGGCCCGGCGCGCGTTTCATTCCTGGGATAGACGATCCTCTCAAACCCGGCGCAGGCAGCACGTTATCATTGCCGGCCGAGCGCGTCCGCCATGTGCTCGAACTCATGCCCGAAATCTGCAGCCTGGACATGGGCAGCATGAATATGGGCGACCAGGTCTTCGTCAACACGCCCGCCCATCTTGAGGCAATGGCGGTAGTCATCCGCGATGCCGGCGTGACCCCGGAGTTGGAAGTCTTCGAGGCCGGCCACCTCCTCCTCGCCAAACGGCTGATTGAGATTGGCCACATCAAGCCACCCGGTCTGTTCCAGATTTGTCTTGGCGTGTCGTGGGGGCAGCCCGCCACGCCTGAGGCAGTCACCTACATGCGCAACCTACTGCCGCCCGGCTCTATTTGGTTTGCCTTTGGGATCTCGCTGCACCAATTTCCCATGGCCGCGCAGACAGTCCTTCTGGGTGGCCACGTGCGGGTCGGGCTGGAGGATAATCTCTATTTGGAGAAAGGTAAGCTCGCGCCGAGCAATGCCGCGCTTGTAGAGAAGGCCGCGAAGATCATCGAAATACTGGGCGATCACGTCGCGACGCCGGCGGAGGCACGGCAGATGCTGGGACTAGGAAGCACCAAACGATAGCGATTAGTTTTCGTGGTCCCGATCAAGGACGCCGCGCCCTGGCCATTGATGAATTATGTTTGACGCAGTCCCCCGCCAATGAGGTCAACGGCGGATGACCCCTTGGCCAACGGCATCAACGCCGTGCACCTTAAATACCGACTTGGCGATGTCGAGACCGATTGTCGTAACCACTTGCATGCTTTAGCTCCCCTCAATCGTGGGTGCATCAGCTTGATCAAACATCTCCGCGAGGTCGGTTCCATAGCTCATCAACCCGCCAGCCGCGACATAATCACGTTGCGCATAAGTCGCCGGAATTCTGTCGCGCGCGGCGCGCCCGAGACGATTCGAACGTCCGACCTTTGCCTTCGCTTAACTCAGGCCTTGTTCATCTTGACGTATTTCTGCGCGCCGCGCGAACAATTTGCCGATCAACGATGACAAGATGCCCGGGAGTTCTTCCTGCCGGAACGGAATTGGACGGCACAGGCCCATTGTCACAAGGCCAAGTCGGGCCATGCGTTGCGCGGCGTACATGGACTCAGCAGCGCTTGTTGCCACGCGCTCGGCAATGGCGCCTCCTATGTGCTGGGTTAACGCCGCCCCCGCAAAGTCGACAGCTCCGAGTTTTCCGGCTTCGAACACGAGTCGCCGTAACAGGTGGGCGGTAGCAAACGCAGTCGGCCGGTGACCGTAGCAGGCGGCGATCTCGCGCACCATGCGAACACTACATGCGATGAAGAACAGAACATCGGTGACCGCGGTCGGGCTGATGGCTGTTATGCCGAAGGCGCGGGCGCTGGCCCGGCGTACGATCGCCTCGGCACGCCGATCGAGCGGGGTCATCACCGTCTGCGATAACAGCTCGATTTGTTGTGTAGGCGAATGATGGTGCTGCACCTTGCGTTGAAACGCCTCAATTGCCGCGTTGCTCTCACGATCCCTGGGGATCTCCGCAATCACGTCGCGAATCGTCTCCTGCATGTCGGAAGTGCGCATGTTCTCCCATTGCACGGCTAAGCGCTGCTGGTTGGCTTCAACATTCTTAAGGGCAAGGTAGCTCCTCAACTCGTGCCCGATTATCGCGGCAGCGGCGGCAATTCCGACCACCACCGCTGCGGCCGCCGCCAAGCCGAGCCCCGTGCTGAAATTAAATGCAACTTGGATCCAGAGATAGAGATCGACGCCAAGCCAGCCGCAGACGGCGGCGATCAAGCCCGCCAATCCGAGCTTCACCGTCAAGCTGCGGCGCCGTCGGCGAGCTGGATCGGCAACGGGTTGCGGCTCGGCCGGCGCGGCCGGAACGATACGCCCGGTTTGCGCGCTCGCGATCACGCGGGGCGCCAATGGCTGGGCGCCGCCCACGCGCGGCTCGCGCGGCGTCTCCATCATAACGACCCGCGGCCTCAGCGTGTCGTCCGGTCCGTTGCCGTCCGTTTGGTTGCTCACCGTAATCGATCTCCGATGAGATAGTCGAGCGCAAGATCGAGATTGATGTGCGGGATGCCGTCGATCGGTGACACGTCAATATCCGGAGGCTCGAACACCGGGATGTTGAGAAACGGCTTGCCCCAGGCCTCCGGTCGAGGCGGACGGGCCGGCACGTTGCCGATGAAGAACTTTGCTCTGGTGTCGCTTCCGACCGGTTTGCCGACAACGACCTGCACCCGGTGGCCATCGATCTCCTGGGTGTCCTCTTCCGTCGAAATGACAGACGCGAGCGCCGCCACATCAATCGAGGCATTGCTGCTGCTGACATCAAGCGCCGGCAGCGCCACCATGTTGCGCAGGAGGGCGGCGAGATGGTCGCGTTGCACCTCGGGAATATGATCGGCTTTGGTGGCGGTGAATAGCACCTTCTCGATGCGCGCGCTTTGCAGCAACCGTCTGATAATGCCGCTATGCCCATACCGAAAGCTTTCCAGGATCGCGTCGACGGCGTGTCGCGTGTCCTCGAATACCTCGCGGCCGCCCAAGAGCGCGCCAAGAACATCCACAAGCACCACTTGTCGCGAATAATTGCGGAAGTATTGGTCATAAAACGGCATGACAACTTCGGTCTTATAGGCTTCAAAGCGCCGCTCCATCACGGCGGCCAGGGTGCCGTCGGTGGCGTGCTGGATACCGTCGGGGATATCGAGCGGGGCGAACCACATATAGGAATTCTCTTCAAGCGAACCGGGATCGAGGAAGCGACCGGGCTGCAGGAAGCTGAGACCATGCTGGTCGCGTGCCGCGCGCAGGTGCTGCCGATAAAGCTCATGCGCCCGTTTAGCATCGTCCTCGCTCGCCGCAGCGTCATGGCGATGATCGGACAAAAAGGCGATGAAATCGCGCGCAGTGCCAACGCGCATCCCGCGGCGACACAGCTGCAACGTGGCGCGAGACCAATCAGCGTAGCCTTGTGTGAGCAGCGGCAGATCAAGAAGCCATTCGCCGGGATAATCGATGATTCTGAGTTTCAAAGTTGCAACGCCGCTGCCGATCCGGCCGAGGAGGAAACCGAGCACGCCGGCAGGGACGAAACGAATGTCGATCTCGATTTCGCTGATGTCGGTGGTACGGGCAGGCCAGTTGGCGGGACTAGCCGCCATTAGCTCGATATTTTTTTCATAGGGAAAGCGAGGCAACCGATTGGACTTACCGCTGGCGAGCTTGGCTGCGACTAGCCGGCCGTCACCGACCACCTTCAAGAGTGGCATGCGGTGCGGTTGATGCAGCGCGCTGAGCAGATTGTGCACAAGGCTGGTGATAAACACTGTCTTGCCTGCGCGGCTCAAACCGGTGACCGCGAGACTGACGGTTGAGCCTTTGACAAATTCGGCAGGGTCGAGCGCGTCTGAGAGCCACGCCAAAACATTCGTGCCAGCACGGTCGAACATTGAAAACCGAACATTGGGCGTCGGTGCGCTTATCATTAAAAATTGGCTCCGCCTCAGCGTCGGCGCGTGTACTGGAGCGGCGCGTCCTCGGCGAGCACGATCATTTTGCCAATAGGCCAGAGCGCTATCCCGGCGAGCTTCAAGTGCGCCCAGGCGAACGGGATGCCGATAATCGTGACCGCGAGGAGAATTGCGGTGATGAGATGTCCCAGCGCGAGCCACCAGCCGGCGAGCACCAGCCATACGATGTTGCCGAGAACTCCAAGTGATCCCGTGCCTATGTCCTCAGTGCCGGCATATTCGGCCCGCGACACCGCCTTCTGGCCGAAGGGGAGCAGCGTGTAGGCGGCAATGTTGAATGCAGCCCTGGCCCATGGCAGGCCAATTATGGTGATCGCCATAATAACGGCGGCGATAACCCAGCCGAGTGCCATCTCGAGGCCGCCGAAGACGATCCACAGTAGGTTGAGCAAAAAAGACAAGGCGGACATGCGATCCTCGCGAAGTGAGAACTACGCCTTCGCCCGGCGCTTATCGGAGAGCAAGATTTAGGTATTGATAGGCCACTCCGCCAGCGCGTTCGCTTGAAACTCTTCGAGTCTTTATTCCCTGAGGCAACCGTTCAAGCCCGGCACGCGCTCGGCACATGGTAACTTACGCGCCACCAGCTAGAATTTTTCGGTCCAAGGCCGTAGTTCCATTTCCCACGCCCAAGCGCTGCGCGGCTGGCACAACACGCTCCAATAGTTGGCGGCAATCGCATCCGGATCGAGCATGGAATCCGGTTTGTCTGCCGGCTCGGTCCGCTTGGCGCTGCGAATGCGGCCGTCGATCACGAAATGCGCGACGTGGATGCCCTGCGGCGACAATTCGCGGGCCAGGCTTTGTGCAAGACCGCGCAATGCGAACTTGCCCATCGCGAACGCTGCTGACTGCGAATAGCCTTTCACGCTCGCCGATGCGCCAGTGAAAAGAATAGCACCATGCCTGTTAGGAAGCATCCGGCGCGATGCCTGTTGGGCGACTAGAAAGCCGCCAAACGCGCTGATGGCGATGGCTTTCTCAACGTCGGCAGGGATCAGGTCCACAAATGCGCCAGGCAGGCGCGCGCCCGCATTATAAACGACAACGTCCGGCGCGCCGCAGTCGCGCTCGGCCGCGGCAAATAGGCCAGTTACTTCATCTAGACTTCTCGCATCGCATGTATAGGCCGTGGCACCAGTCTCTTTGCAAAGCGCACCGAGCTTGTCGGTTT
>DATGDN010000419.1:0-3088 GCA_035310865.1 Pseudolabrys sp.
CGACACCGCCTGACACCGTCGCTTCGCTGATCGCCGAACTGGGCAGCCGCGGCACGCGCGCGGCGGTCGTTCTTACCGCCGGTTTCGCGGAAGGCGAGCTCGCGGCCGGAAAGGAGCGCACCACCCAGCTGCTCACGGCCGGCCGCCCGTATCTGCTGCGCGTCGTCGGTCCGAATTGCCTGGGCATTGCCGTGCCCGGCCTCGGCCTCAATGCGACATTTGCCCCCGCCGCCCTGCTGCCGGGTCATATCGCTTTCCTGACCCAGTCCGGCGCCATGGCGACTACGGTGCTCGACTGGGCGCTGCCGCGCCGCGTTGGCTTTTCCGCGATCGTGTCGATGGGCGACATGAGTGACGTCGATTTTGGTGATCTGCTCGACTATTTCGCTCTCGACGAGGGGACTCATGCGATCCTGATCTACGCCGAAGCGGTTACGCATGCGCGTAAGTTCATGTCGGCGGCGCGCCGCGCGGCGCGAGTGAAGCCGGTCATCGTGGTCAAGGGTGGCCGTGCGGAAGCAGGTGCGCGCGCGGCAGCGACGCATACCGGCGCGCTCGCGGGGGCCGATGTCGTATACGAAGCGGCTTTCCGGCGCGCCGGCATGCTGCGCGTCAATGAGGTCGAAGAACTGTTCGACGCCGCCACGACGCTCGCGCGCATGTCGCCGCAACGCGGCGCCAGGCTCGCCATCGTCACCAATGGCGGTGGCGCCGGAGTGCTTGCGACCGACCGGCTGATGGAAGAGGGCGGCGAGCTTGCAAGTCTTGAAGCCGACACGGTCGACAAACTCAATGCCGTGCTTCCGCCGACCTGGAGTCACGCCAATCCGGTCGACCTGATCGGCGACGCCGATGCCGTGCGCTATGCAAATGCGGTCGAGATTCTGATGCAGGACCCGAATGTCGATGCGCTGCTGGTCGCTTATTGTCCGACCGCGGTCGTTACGTCCGCCGATGCCGCCGACGGGCTCGTCAGCGCTCTCTCGAAGCCAGGGTCGGCGCACAAGAAAAACGTATTCGCGTGTTGGATGGGCGAAGCCAATGTCGCAGACGGGCGCGCGCAACTTGTTGCGGCCAATGTGCCGGACTACGAAACGCCCGAGCGGGCCGTGCGCGCTTTTATGTATCTCGTCCGCTATCAGCAGAGTCATGAGCTGCTGCTGCAAACGCCAACTTCGGTGGCGCCGGGCCCGCAAGCCGGCAGCCGGCGGGCCCATGACCTAATCCGCGAGGCCCTTGCCGACCGGCGCGAATGGCTTGATCCCGCCGAAGTTGCTGAATTTCTCGCTTGCTATGGCATTCCGTTCGCGCGCACCGAGGCCGTTGCCGATGCAAAAGCGGCGGCCGCGGTGGCGGGGCGAATCAATGCCCCCGTAGCCCTGAAGATCCGCTCGCGCGATATCGTCCACAAATCCGACGTTGGCGGCGTGGTGCTTGATCTCTCCGGTCCGTTAGAGGTGGAAGCCGCGGCGCGAAAAATGATCGAAAGCGTGACTCGCGGGCTGCCGAAGGCTCGCCTCGAGGGGTTCACGGTGCAGGAAATGGTCCACCGTCCCGGCGCCTATGAGCTGATCGCCGGCATCACCACCGATGCGACCTTTGGGCCGGTGATCGTGTTCGGCCACGGCGGCACCGCGGTCGAGATCGTGGCGGACAAGTCGCTCGAGCTGCCGCCGCTCAACACCGCGCTTGCGCGCGCGCAGATCGAGCGCACCCGCATCGCTGCACTGCTCAAGGGTTACCGTGACCGCCCGGCGTCCGACATCGACGGCGTCGTGAACGTGCTGATGCAATTGAGCCGGATCATAGCCGACCACGCCGAGATCACGGCGATCGACATCAACCCGCTGCTTTGCGATCCGCGCGGCGTGATGGCGGTCGATGCCCGTATCCGGGTGCAAGCCACGACCGCATCGGCGCAATCGCGCCTTGCCATCCGGCCCTATCCGCAGCAACTGGAAACCGGACTTCGCACGCGCGAGGGACAATCCTTCGTCGCGCGTCCGATCAAGCCTGAAGACGAACCCGCGCTGCGCCGCTTTGCCGACGAAGTCGACACGAGCGACCTCTGGCATCCGGCCTTCGCGCCGCTGCGCGAACGCACGCATCAGACCGCGGCGCGCCTCAGCCAGATCGACTACGACCGCGAAATGACCATGGTCGCCTGGGAAGGCGAGCGGATGGCAGGGCTCGCGCGCTCGACCGCCGATCCCGATTTCGAGTCCGCCGAGTGCGCGGTGATCATACGTAGTGACCTGCGCGAAAAAGGCCTGGCGACCCGCCTGTTACAGGCGCTGCTGGAAGCGATTGCTACGCAAGGAGTCCGCCAGGCCGTGCTGATTTTCCCCGCTGGCCGGCCGCGGTTGCTGAACATGAGCGCCGAGCTCGGCTTTCAGAACGCGCCTTTGCCGGCCGACGCGTCGATTGTGCGGTCTATAAAGACACTACAGGCGCCGCGCTAGCTGACCGGCGCTTTTGCCGCGGACGCCCTATCAAGCAGAGCTTGTCGGCTCAGTGGCTGCGCGTTTGTTCTGTTTGACCCATCATCCCTCACGTTAGGATAGCGTAGCAATCAATGATTCGGACATCTTGCTGTGCGCCTTGTTAGAACGCAGCAGCTCGCTGGCGGCTGGTCCCAATCAGCGCGCATATTTTTGCAGCGCACAAAAACTGCTGTCCGTTGATGCAGATCAATGAACCTGAAATTGTAACGAGCATCTTTATTTTTCATTTTGGACACGCCCGTTCAGCAGAGAGGTAATGTTCTATGGCCAGCAGGGACACGACGAGCACTTCGACCTCAAAATCCGGTACGCCGGCATTTATGAAGGAGCGAACTGAAGCCGCCATGGCTTTACAAAAAGCGCTGCTAGAATCTTATGAACAGGCAAGCCGAACGTGGCTTGCCCGTGTGCAATCGGAAGTCACCCTTTGGTCGGATCTGGCGAACAAGCTGACGACCACGCGCACAGTTCCTGAAGCGCTCGAAGCGTATTCGAAATGCGTTTCTCAGCGGATGCAAATGGCCGCTGATGATGGGCGTCTGCTGGCCGACGAGGCTCAGGAAATTTCCAAAAAAATTGCACAC
>DATGDN010000420.1:0-9928 GCA_035310865.1 Pseudolabrys sp.
ATCAGCAAGGCCTCGAATGGTGACGCTTGGGTCGAGGTGGACAGCAAAACCTACTCGCCCTCGCAGATCTCTGCATTCATTCTGCAGAAGATGAAGGAAACGGCGGAAGCCCACCTCGGGCAGAAGGTCGAGCAGGCTGTCATCACCGTTCCGGCCTATTTCAATGACGCGCAACGTCAAGCCACCAAGGACGCCGGCAAGATCGCCGGTCTCGAGGTCCTGCGCATCATCAACGAGCCGACCGCGGCCGCGCTCGCTTACGGCCTCGACAAGCAGAAGACCGGTACCATCGCGGTCTATGACCTCGGCGGCGGTACCTTCGATATTTCCGTTCTCGAGATCGGCGACGGCGTGTTCGAAGTGAAGTCGACGAACGGTGACACGTTCCTCGGCGGCGAAGACTTCGACATGCGGCTCGTCAACTATCTCGCCGACGAATTCCAGAAAGAGCAGGGCATCGATCTGCGCCGCGACAAGCTCGCTCTGCAGCGGCTCAAGGAATCGGCTGAAAAGGCGAAGATCGAATTGTCGTCGACGACGCAAACCGAGATCAATCTTCCGTTCATCACGGCCGACGCTTCCGGTCCGAAGCATCTGACCATGAAGCTGACCCGCGCCAAGTTTGAGGCGCTGGTCGACGATCTCATTCAGAAGACGATTCAACCTTGCAAGCAGGCGCTCAAAGATGCCGGCATCTCGGCCGCGCAAATCAATGAGGTCGTCCTCGTTGGCGGCATGACGCGCATGCCGAAGGTGCAGGAAGTCGTGAAGCAGCTGTTCGGCAAGGAGCCGCACAAAGGCGTCAATCCGGACGAGGTGGTCGCCATCGGTGCCGCCATCCAGGCCGGCGTGCTGCAAGGGGACGTCAAGGACGTGCTTCTGCTCGACGTTACTCCGCTCTCGCTTGGTATCGAAACGTTGGGCGGCGTATTCACGCGCATCATCGATCGCAATACCACGATCCCAACCAAGAAGAGCCAGGTCTTCTCGACCGCGGAGGACAATCAGAACGCGGTTACGATTCGCGTGTTTCAGGGCGAGCGCGAGATGGCGGCCGACAACAAGATGCTCGGCCAGTTCGATCTGGTCGGTATTCCGCCTGCGCCACGCGGCGTGCCACAGATCGAGGTCACCTTCGACATCGACGCCAACGGCATCGTCAACGTGCAGGCCAAGGACAAGGCAACCGGCAAGGAGCAGCAGATCCGCATCCAGGCCTCGGGTGGCTTGTCCGAAGCCGACATCGAAAAGATGGTGAAGGACGCGGAATCGCACGCTGAAGAGGACAAGAAACGTAAAGCCGCGGTCGAAGCAAAGAACCACGCCGAGGCGCTGGTGCATTCCACCGAGAAGGCGCTCTCCGAGCATGGCTCGAAGGTCGGCGATGCCGAGCGCACCGCGATCGAGAATGCCATCGCTGATCTGAAAGAAGCGCTCAAGGGCGATGACGCTTCGGCGATCCAGGCCAAGACCAACGTGCTGGCGCAAGCCTCAATGAAACTCGGCGAGGCCATGTACAAGCAGCAGCAGGAAGCGCAAGGCGCTCCTGGTGCAGGCGATGGCGCGGCTTCGGGCGAAAAGAAGGAAGACGTGGTCGACGCGGAATTCACCGAGGTCGACGACGACAAAAAGAAATCCGCCTGACCGCAGGGCCTAGAGCCATGCGCAGGCCGTCCGCCAATGATGCCACCCTCGGGCACGTGTCCGGGGGTACATCTTTGCTGGGACGTTGGGTCGCCGAATCACCTACGGCTGTCCCGACGCAGTGAACCAGGGCGGAAGCCGGATGTCCAAGCGCGACTACTACGAAGTTCTCGGCGTTTCCCGCAGCTGCACTGAGGTCGAACTCAAGGCGGCGTTCCGCAAGCTCGCCATGCAACACCACCCGGATCGCAATCCGGGTGACAAGGATTGCGAGCATCGCTTCAAGGAAATCAACGAGGCCTATGACGTTCTCAAGGACGGCGACAAGCGGGCCGCCTACGACCGCTTCGGCCATGCCGCTTTCGAGCACGGCGGCATGGGAGGCGGGCACGGATTCGGCGCCGATTTCGGTTCTACATTTGCCGATATTTTTGAAGGTATATTCGGCATGGGGTCGGCGCGCGGCCGCACCTCCGGCCGTGAGCGTGGCTCCGACCTGCGTTACAATATGGAAATCACGCTCGACGAAGCTTTCATCGGCAAGACCGCGCAAATTCGGATTCCAACCTCTGTTACCTGCGAAGCCTGCTCAGGCAGCGGCGCCAAGGCTGGCACCAAGCCAAAACCATGCGCGAGCTGCGGCGGTGCGGGCAAAATTCGGCATGCGCAGGGCTTTTTCACGCTCGAACGCACTTGTCCGACCTGCCATGGCCGCGGCCAGGTGATCGAAGATCCATGCAAGGTCTGCGGTGGCGGCGGACGGGTGACGCGCGAGCGCACGCTTTCGGTCAACATCCCGGCGGGAGTAGAGGACGGTACTCGCATCCGCCTCGCCGGCGAAGGCGAGGCGGGTTTGCGCGGTGGACCCCCTGGCGATCTTTATATTTTTCTTGAGGTAGCATCGCACGAATTCTTCCAGCGCGACGGTGCCGACCTGCATTGTCGCGTGCCGATCTCGATGGCGAGCGCGGCTCTGGGCGGCGAATTTGAAGTGCCGGCAATCGACGGCAGCAAGGCGCGGGTCAAGGTTCCCGCCGGCACGCAGACAGGTCGTCGCTTCCGCCTGGCGGGCAAGGGAATGCCGGTGCTGCGCGCGAAACAAACTGGCGATATGTACGTTCAGGTGGTGGTAGAAACGCCGCAAAACCTCACCAAACGCCAGCGCGAACTGCTGGCAGAGTTCGAAAAGCTGTCGTCGGAAGAAACTCAGCCTGAATCGGCGGGTTTCTTCAGTCGAGTCAAAGAGTTTCTGGATGGCCTGGGAAGCCGTGGAAGCCAATCTGGGTGACCCATCTTGACCCCCTGCCTTGCGCCCTATACCCGTAAATGTCGCGGCGAGGCCCGCCGCTCTCTGTACGCGTGAACCTCGCAGCAATGCCCCTACATTCAGTCGCCCGCGTCGAAAAAAAGAGTCTGCGTCTCGATGACGAGATGCAGTTCATTCGCTCCTGGATCGAAAAGCCGATTTCGACCGGCGCAGTGATGCCGTCGAGCCGCGTGCTCGCGCGTGCGATGGCACGCTACGTCGACCCGCAGTCGAGTGGTCCAGTGATCGAGCTTGGTCCGGGCACCGGCCCGGTGACCGAGGCACTCGTCCGACGCGGCGTTGATCCAGCCCGTCTGATCCTTGTCGAATTCAATCCGGATTTCTGCCGGCTGTTGCGGACGCGTTACCCTGCGGCGACGGTTGTGCAGGGCGATGCCTATCGGTTGCGCCGTCTGCTCGAAAATTACATCGAAGCGCCGGCCGCCGCAGTCGTATCTGGGCTTCCGCTCGTCACCAAGCCACTGCGCGTGCGGCTGCGCTTGATTTCCGACGCGATGACGCTGCTGACGCAAGGCGCTCCATTCGTGCAATTCACTTACGCCATGCTGCCGCCGATTCCGAAAGAACTATCCGGCGTTCGGGCAGAATCTTCCGAGCTCATTTGGATGAACCTGCCGCCCGCGCGCGTGTGGGTCTATCGCGGCCGCTGATGGTGTGGTGTCATCGCCCGCGAAAGCGGAGCCGCTGATGCCAAGCCCCAAAATTCTCGTTTTGCCTGGCTCGACACGTGCGGGCTCGCACAACGTCAGGCTGGCGGCACTGGCTGCCAAAGAGCTGACGCTGCTCGACGTCGATGTTACCCTCATTTCGCTTGCTGATTATCCGCTGCCGATTTACGAGGCAGATCTGGATGCGCGCACCGGACAGCCCGTGAATGCGCTCAAGCTCAAGCAGATGATCATGGCGCATCATGGCGTATTCATCGCCAGCCCCGAATACAGTGCTTCAGTAACGCCGCTGCTGAAAAATGCGATCGATTGGGTTTCGCGTGTCCGCGAGCGTGGCGATCCGACTTACGCTGCTTTCAAAGGCCGCGTGTTCGCAATCTCGTCGGCGTCGCCCGGCCGCGCGGGCGGGCTGCGCTCGCTGATGGCACTGCGGCAAATTCTTGAACTTGGCTGCGGGGCTCTGGTTATTCCCGAGCAGGTCGCCATCCAGCGCGCCGACAGCGCGTTTGACGAAATGGACAACATCACCGATACCGGCATTGCCAACCAGCTTCGCGTGCAACTGGAAAGACTGGTTGAGGTGGCGCGAATGATGGTGCGAGGAGGGTGACGGTGTCATTGGACGCGCGCGAACGTCTGATTGTTGCGCTTGACGTGCCGTCGGTGGCAGCGGCCGAAGCGATGGTCGCGCGGCTCGGCGAGTCAGTCTGGTTCTACAAGATCGGCTATCAGCTTGCCTTTGCCGGCGGGTTGTCGTTTGCCGCCGGGTTGATCGCGGCCGGCAAGCAAGTGTTTCTCGACCTGAAGCTCCACGACATTGGCAACACGGTGGCCAAAGGTGTGGAGAGCGTTGCGCAGTTGGGTGCGACCTTTCTGACGGTGCACGCCTATCCGCAGACCATGAAGGCTGCGGTTGAAGGCAAAAACGGCTCGAAACTTCGCATTCTCGCGGTGACCGTTCTGACCTCCTATGACGATGCCGATCTGGCCGCCGCCGGCTACGAAATGAACGTTAGAGAACTCGCCACTGCACGCGCCGCGCAGGCGCGCGATATTGGTGTTGATGGGCTCGTGTGCTCAGCCGAGGAGGTACCGTCCTTACGCGGTATCGTCGGTCACGGCATGGTCCTGGTCACACCAGGCATACGGCCGTCCGGCACCGCCACTGGTGACCAGAAACGGATCATGACGCCTGCACGCGCGATAGAAGCCGGTGCTGACTATCTTGTGGTCGGCCGGCCCATCCTCGAAGCGCGCGATCCGAAGGCGGCGGCCGATGCGATTGTGGCCGAGATCGAACAAGCGGCCAAATCATAGGGAGCGCGGGAATGGCGAAAGGCTACTGGATCGGCCGGGTCGATGTGAGGAATGACGAGGGCTACAAGCCCTATGCTGCAGGCAACCAGGCGATATTCAAGAAATTCGGCGGCCGGTACGTCTTCCGTGGCGGCAAATTTGAATGCGCCGAAGGCAGCGCCCGCTCGCGTAACGTCGTTATCGAGTTTCACGACTATGCGGCCGCGCTCGCCTGCTACCATTCGCCGGAATATCAGGCGAACATGAAGCTTCGCTTGCCGCATTCGACGGCCGACATCGTGATTATCGAGGGTTATGACGGCCCGCAGCCGTAGTCGCTTTTTGCCGGTTCTCGCGCTATACCGCCTCAAATTCGGGAGCTAACCCATGGCCGAGATGCGGCTCGTGGTCGCCGGCGCCGGCGGGCGGATGGGCCGCACGGTGGTCAAGGCGATCGCCGACAGCAAGGAATTTGCGCTTGCGGGCGCCCTCGAGGACGCGCGTTCGCCGCTGATCGGCTGGGACGCCGGCGTTTTGGCGGGCCTGCCCGAGAACGGCGTCAAGCTCGTCGGAAATGCCGAACCACTGCTGGCCAAGGCGGACGGCATCGTCGATTTCACCGCGCCAAGCGCCACGCTGGAATTTGCCGCCCTCGCCGCAAAGGCCGCCAAGGTGCACATCATCGGGACCACAGGCTTGAGCGCGGCCGATGAGGCGAACATCAAGGACGCCGCCAAGGGCGCGGTGATCGTCATGTCGGGCAACATGAGTCTCGGCGTCAATCTGCTCGCCGCACTCACCAAGCGCGTGGCAAAGACGCTCGATAACTCATTCGATATTGAAATCCTGGAGATGCATCACAACCAGAAAGTCGATGCGCCCTCCGGCACCGCGCTGATGCTTGGCCGGGCGGCGGCGGACGGGAGAGGC
The DNA here is from genome assembly GCA_035310865.1 of Pseudolabrys sp. Classification (GTDB taxonomy): domain Bacteria; phylum Pseudomonadota; class Alphaproteobacteria; order Rhizobiales; family Xanthobacteraceae; genus Pseudolabrys. Next base: position 5,866 of record DATGDN010000420.1, read on the forward strand.
ATTGCCCTCGACAAGCATTCGGTCAGGAGCCGCGACGGTCATACCGGTGCGCGCAAGGCCGGAGACATCGGCTTTGCTGCCTTGCGCGGCGGAACCGTTGTAGGCGAACACAGCGTAATTTTCGCCGGCGCGGCCGAGCGCGTGGAACTCACTCACAAAGCCGAGGACCGCATGATCTTCGCGCGCGGTGCGCTGCACGCCGCCCGCTGGGCGCGCACGCAAAAGCCGGGGCTTTATTCGATGGCCGACGTACTTGGCCTCGGGAATTTCTGAAGGAAGCATCGAATGACCATCGCAAAAGCGACCGGCAAGCAGAAACTTATAAGTTTCAGCTTGCTTGTCCTGATTTGCAATTTTGCGCTGGCGGTGGCGCTCTTCGGAATTCCGGCGATCTCGGAATCGAGTGGCGTCGCCCGCGAATACGCAACCTACGGACTTGCTGGACTGGCCTTTGTCTTCGCGCTCGTGGCCACGCGTTGGGCAAAGACGTTGAACAAGAAAAAAACCCTGGAGTGAAGAATGGCTGAATCGGATCGTCTACTTGTCCTGGTACGCCACGGAGAGAGTGACTGGAACAAGAAAAACCTGTTTACCGGTTGGCGGGACATCGACCTCACCGAGAAGGGCGTAGCTGAAGCGCGCGAGGCTGGCCGCAAGCTCAAGGCGCAGGGAATAAAGTTCGACGTTGCGTTTACCTCTGCGCTCATACGGGCGCAGCGCACGCTCGATCTGATGCTCACGGAGCTGGGCCAGACGGCGATTCCTATCTTCAAAAACCAGGCGCTCAATGAGCGCGATTATGGCGACCTCGTGGGACTGAACAAAGACGACGCGCGCAAGAAATGGGGCGAGGAACAAGTGCACATCTGGCGTCGCTCCTATGATGTGGCGCCGCCGGGCGGCGAGAGCCTGAAGGATACGCTCGCGCGTGCCCTGCCGTATTATGTGACGGATATCCTGCCGCGCGTGCTGCGCGGTGAGCGCGTGCTGGTTTCCGCGCACGGCAATTCATTGCGTGCGCTTGTCATGGTGCTCGACAAGCACACGCCGGATAGCATCACGAAGCTCAATCTGGATACCGGCGTGCCGATGATCTACCGGCTCAATGGCGATTCGACGGTGGCCTCGAAGCTCGATCTCGCAGCCTAGCTAAGCCGCCGCAGCCATCCCTGCTTCCCACCCGAGCATCGCGCGCTTGCGCGTAATGCCCCAGTGATATCCGGTGATGTCGCCGTCCTTGCCGATGACGCGGTGGCAGGGCACCACGAAACAAATCGGGTTCTTGCCGACCGCGGCGCCAACCGCGCGGGCGGCCTTCGGTGACCCTGCGCGTGCGGCGAGATCTGAATAAGTCGTGAGCTGCCCCATTGGAATATCGAGCAGCTTTTCCCATACACGGACCTCGAAATCCGTTCCGATCAGCACGACACGCAGGGGCTGATTTTTCCGCCACAATGCCGGATCGAAAATGCGCCGTGCTGTTGCCGCAGTGGCGGCAAAATCCTCCACATACTGGGCGTTCGGCCACCGCGAGCGCATATCCTTGAGCGCCGCGCGTTCTTTGCCGGCGTCAGCGAGCGCAAGTCCCGCGAGCCCACGCGGTGTGGTCATCACCAACGCCATGCCGAACGGGCAGGGATGAAATCCGTACGTGATTGTCAGGCCTTCACCGCCGGCTTTCCATTCGCCCGGCGACATGGCCTCGTGCGTGACAAACAGATCGTGCAACCTTCCGGGGCCGGACAGTCCGACTTCGTAGGCGGTGTCGAGAACGCTCGCCGAGGAACGCAACATTTCCCGCGCGTGGCTGAGCGTCAGCGCTTGCAGGAACGCTTTGGGCGTCAGCCCGCACCATCGACGGAACAGATGATGCAGATCGGTTGCCGACACGCCTGCCGCGTTGGCGATGACGTCGATTTCTGGCTGCGCGCGCCAGTTTCCGCGAATATGCGCGATCGCGCGTCGCACGATATCGTAGTCTGCTGCCGCTGTTGAAAGTGGCGCGAATTCGGTAAGGCGGTCGGTCAAGGTCGTCTTTGCCAGGTTCATGTTCATGCCGCTATCTAGGACGATCTGGACGGCCCAACCACCCGATTTCTGGCTAGTCAAATGTTGTTCTCGTTGGCCCGCGGCGGGCTTCGTTGAGCGCATTGCTGAGTTCTCTTGCAAAACCGGCCTTTTCATCGGGTCCGAGAAAGGTTGCGATCGCCAGCTTTTTGCCGCTGGAAACGAGGAAAAGCCGGTCGATGCCGAACTCCTCCAGCTCGACCTTGTCGAGCCGGACCCAGAGCGGGTTGAGCACCCATTCGCGCTCGCGGCCGAGATGGCTGACCTTGCGGACCTTGAGCGCCGATGATGTGACCGTCACTTGCTCATAAGCTTCCGCATGCCAATAGTTGAGCCGAAAAGCCCAATACAGCAGCAGCACGTCGAGCCCGAAAAAACCGAAAACCGGCCACGCGCCGATCACGAGAAACAGCATGCCGGTCACAAAGCTCACGACGCCGAACATCAGCATCAAAATCAGAAATCCCACGCGGCCGAGCGAGCGGTGCGGTATCAGCGTCACGGAAAAGATGGTGGGTTCGAGATTGTCGCCGTTGTCGGTGGTCATTGCGCTTACTATACCAAATTGATGGCGAAAAAACCCGCACGTAAGGTCTTGACGAAATCGCGCAAGGTAAAGACGCGCGCACCCAAGCGCGCGAAAGTAAAGCCAGCGCGCAAGCGCGCGGCGGCTGACGCCAAAGCTGCACAAGGTGAAGTGCCGCAATGGACAACGGCACAAATCGAGGAAGCGTTCCGCAGGTTCAAGGCCGCCAATCCCGAGCCGAAGGGTGAATTGCAGCACATCAATCCGTTCACGTTGCTGGTCGCGGTGGTTCTCTCGGCGCAGGCGACCGATGCCGGCGTCAACAAGGCGACGCCCGCGCTTTTTGCGCTTGCCGATACGCCTGAGAAAATGGCTGCGCTTGGCGAAGCGCGCGTGCGCGAACTCATCAAGACTATCGGTTTGTTTCGCACCAAGGCAAAAAACGTCGTCTCCCTTTCGCAGAAACTGGTTGCCGAACATGGCGGGAAAGTGCCGCGCTCGCGCGAAGCGTTGGAAGCGTTGCCGGGCGTCGGCCGCAAGACCGCAAATGTCGTGCTCAATATCGCCTTCGGTGAGCCGACTATCGCCGTCGATACCCACATCTTCCGTGTCGGCAACCGCAGCGGAATCGCCACCGGCAAGACGCCTTTCGAAGTTGAAACGAAATTGGACCAGGTGGTGCCCGCCGAATACAAGCGACATGCGCACCATTGGCTTATTCTGCACGGGCGTTACACTTGTGTGGCCCGAAAGCCGTTGTGCGAAAAATGCATTATCGCGGACTTGTGCCGGTGGCCGGGGAAGACCGTTCTATGAAATAGCGAGCGTAGTGGAGAGTACGTATGGAAGGCTCCCGGATCGCGAGAGCAAGGGACGCCCGCCCGGTTATCAGTGAAATTCTTCGTCGCGGCGGATTGCCTGCAAAGTCCGCAGCTGCATGGATCAAAGCGCTGCCGCGCGTGACGGGCGCCCTCAAGCGCGACACGGGGGCCGCGACAAAGTTCTGGCGTGCAGGCGATGGCCTTTTGGCGAAATTGCCCAAGAAGTCCCGGCGAACGCCGGAGCAGCAATCGGCGGCGGATGCCATTCTTTCTGATTGCCGGTGTTTACGCGAAGACTTTCTCAAAAGACACGCAGAAGCAATCTATCGCAAACTCACGAAGAATTTGTCCGCTTTCCTCCGTGTCGATGAACTCGCATATGATGTTGCAAAATTGGTCCCCGGACTGACGCCGACCAGGAAAGAAGTCGATGCTGAAAGTGCGCTTTTGCAAGGAGAAAAAGGTGGCGTCGAAATCGATCAAGGAATTTTCCTCGCGCATGCGCTCGCGGTGCCTGAGACAGGAATGCACCTCTGCGAAGCCATGCTGCGTCCGAAGCCGGAATCACGAGAGCGTAGCGGCGAATTCATCAGCACCGGCGTAGTCGATTTTGGTCCCGCCCGGCTGGAGCGGCAAGGCAAGGCAGCGG
>DATGDN010000421.1:0-17106 GCA_035310865.1 Pseudolabrys sp.
ATTGTGGACCATCCGATTCACTTTTCAAACAGCCCGAGGCAAAGCAGCGCGCGCCGGGCTTGCCCGGTTCGCGCCAGGCAAGCGCTATCGCCCCTGTTTCTTTACGGCGCCGGGGTACGCCGTCGTCTCGGAGAAGATCCGCATCGCCCGGAGAAAGAAACCGAGGGCGCGCGGGACGCCAGGGGTCCAATTGGACCCACGGGCCTCGACGCCTCGCGACATCGAGGCTTGTCCTTGTGCTCGCCTTTCGCTCTGGTTCGAGCGAAGGCGAAGCAAGCCGCAAGTCCGCCAAACCCAAGGCGTCCCGCGCGCGGTGTTTAATCGGCTTGCTCCGCACCCTCCCCGGTGGTCGGCCCCGCCACGTGAGGGCGAAACCTGCTGCGTGACACCCCCACCGTCTGTGGGCCCAGGCACTCGGCGGGCGCTCCTGTGACGGGAGCTATGTCCACCTACCGACCGTCACGGTCAAAGCGTGGATGGTGGGAAAATCTCCGCTCATTCCCGTGCATAGCCGTCCGAAGGACGGCGTGCTCCCGCACGCCTATGGGAATCCAGAGTTTTGGATTCCCACAATAGGCTGGGTCCCCGCTTTCGCGGGGATGGGCGGACTGGGGTGCCTCTAAGCCCAATGAATCCGCGGTCTGTAAAAGATAGTATCTTTACTATTTTAACGACGGACGCATAATGGCGGGGTCCTACCGGGGTCCGACCCATGCCGCGAACCGCGCTTCGACAACCTGTGACGATGAGCGGAGAGCTGACCGCGCGCGTCATGTTTGCCGGCCGCTCCTCATCGCTGTCGGCGCAGATCGTCGCCTGGGTCCGCGATGTGCTCTTCACAAAGAAGCTCAAGCCCAACGACTTCCTCGGTACCGAGAAGGATCTCGCCGCACGCTTCGGCACGAGCCGTATCGTGGCGCGCGATGCCCTTCGCACCCTCGAGGCGCTTGGGATCGTCGAGATCCGAATGGGCAAGGGCGGCGGCGCGCGCATCGCGCGGGGCAATCCACGACTGTTCGCTGAAGCGCTCGCGGTGCAACTCGAACTCACCGGCGTCTCCGCCTCCGAGATCATGGATGCGCAACGCGCGATCGAAACGCTCGGCGCCGAGCTTGCGGCTGAAAATGCGACCGCAGCCGACATCACCAAGTTACGGGCGCTGCTGCGCCAGGCCGGGGACGCGATCGGCGACCTCGATACTTTTACGCGCCTGTCGCGTGACTTTCACCTCGCGGTCGCCGAGGCCTCGCACAACCGCGTGCTGGTGGTGCAGCTCATTTCGCTCGAGCATGTGTCCTGGCCGCGCCGAAACGTCACCGCTACGCCGAAACTCGCGCGGCACATTCTCGAGATTCATACCAAGCTCGCCGACCTTATCGAGCTGCGCGACGCCGCCGGCGCACGCGCGCTGATGGATGATCACGTCAAGATGATCCGTGCCCGACGCATTGCCGAGCGCGGCCAAGATGATGAGCAATCATGCTGCTGACTGCCAATGCCGCGCAGCGAACTCGGCGTGCTCCCTCTCCCCTGGGGGAGAGGTGAGCAAAACTGAACAACGATCGTGCTGAAAAGGGAGGACGAACGATGCCGAAATTCCTCATCGAACCGCATTTCCGCCTGCAGGAGTGGGTGGCCGAGGAGAAGGACTATTTCCGCAAGGAAGGCCTCGAATACGAATTCCGCGAACTGATGCGGGCGACGGACGGCAAGATCCACGACAAGGGCGACAAGGTCGGCGCCTATCAATCGTTCGAGGAAGGCCGCAAGTCGAATGTGAGCTGCGCCTGCCACTGGACCGTCAACGTCGCGGCATCCAACGGCCACGGCAAGATGTACACCGACGTCTATTCAGTGGCGCCGGCGGGCATATTCGTTGCCGCCGATTCCAAAATCAAGGATCCGGCCGATCTTGCCGGCGTGCCGGTTTCGGTCGGCTACCAGTCCGGCAGCCACTATTCGACCGTGCAGGCGTTGGAGCAGTACCTCAAGCCCGAGCAGATAAACCTCATCTATTCAGATGGCATGCTGTTCGCACGCATGGAACGGCTGTTCGAAGGCAAGGCGCCGGCGGTGCACCTGTTCGGCGGACCTTATTACTTCGCGGAGCAGCTCGGTTTCCGCAAGGTGATCGACACCACCTTCATGATCGGCACCATGATCCATGGCGATCCCGACCCGGAGGACCTGCGCAAGTTCTTCCGCGCGTTGCGCAAGGCGCAGCGCGATATCGACCTGCGGCCTGAGCTTTATACGCACTATTACAAGAACGAGTTTCCCGACCGCTTCCACGACCGAATGGACACGCGGCGCTGGGGACCCGGCGAACGGCTGGTGTTTGAGCCTTACACCAAGGAGGTTTACGAGGAATCCTTCGAATGGATTGCTGCCCACGGCATCTTCCCGGATGGGAAGATGGGCAACGGCCAATACGAGCGAGCAACACTGTCGCTGGTCTGATAATTACCGTTTATACGCTAATAGTTAGACGTCCAACGCCGCGAACCAAAGTTCGCGGCGCTTTTCTTTGCCGGGAAGGTCAGGCATTCTAGCAGTAACAATATAAGCGATTAGGGGAGGAACTCATGAAACGCTCGCTATTTGCCGGAGTCGCTCTGCTCGCGGCGGCCATGTTGCCGGCCGGCGCCAATGCCCAGAACACCATCAAGATCGGAGTCATCAACGCCTATTCCGGCCAGTTTGCCGACACGGCCGCACAGATCGACAACGGCATCAAGCTCTATATGAAGCAGCATGGCGACACTGTCGCTGGAAAGAAAATTGAGTTGATCCGCAAGGACAGCGGCGGCCCGAATCCGGACGTCGCCAAACGTCTCGCACAGGAACTCATCGTGCGCGACAAAGCTGACATCCTCGCGGGCTTCACGCTCACGCCGGAAGCACTCGGTGCCTCGGGCATTTCAGCCGAAGCCAAGAAGTTCATGGTCGTCATGAACGCGGCAACTTCGATCATTACTGAAAAGTCGCCCTACATCGTGCGCGTTTCACTCACGTTGCCGCAGATCGGCGAAACACTCGGCAAGTGGGCCGCCACCAAAGGCAAGATCAAGAAATCTTATACGATGGTGACCGACTTCGGGCCGGGCATCGACGCCGAGACTGCATTCCAGAAGGCGTTCAAGGCAGCGGGTGGCGAAATCGTCGGCTCGGTGCGTATGCCGATCGCCAACCCGGACTTCTCTGCTTTCGTGCAGCGCGCGAAGGACCTCAACCCTGAATCGATCTTCGTCTTCGTGCCGGGCGGCGCGCAGCCGGCGGCGCTCGGCAAGGCTTTCGCCGAACGCGGGATTGATCCCAAGAAGGTGAAGATACTGAGCACCGGCGAGCCGGTGGACGAAACCGCCATCAAGAGCCTGGGCGACCTCGCTCTCGGCCGCCTGAGCGCATGGCATTACGACTACAACCACAAGTCCAAGATGAATTCGGATTTCGTGAAAGCCTTCAATGCGGAGTTCAAGCGCAATCCCGACTTCTTCGCGGTCGGCGGCTATGACGGCATGCATCTCATCTATGAGGCGCTGAAGAAGGCCGGCGGCAAGACGGACGGCGACGCTCTGATCGCTGCAGCCAAAGGCGTGAAATGGGAAAGCCCGCGCGGCCCGGTTTCGATCGATCCCGCGACCCGCGACGTCGTGCAAAATATCTACATCCGCCGGGTGGAGAAGGTCGGCAACAACATCGTGAATGTCGAATTCGACACGATCGCGAACGTGAAAGACCCGACGCACAAGTAAGCCGGCGCCCTAAGGCATTTACAAAACTTCCGGATGGGGCGATCGAAATTGGTCGCCCCATCGACTTATTCAGAGCGACGAATTCGCTCATTCCCGCGCATGCGGGAATTCAGAGAAATTAGGCTATAAGATTCGGCGCTGGGTCTCCGCCTTCGCGGGGACGAACGGAAAAACTTAAGGCAGCCTGCGAGCCCATGCTCCTCCCCGTCTTCGGTGTCCTGTTCGACGGCATCGCCTACGGCATGTTGTTGTTCGTGCTGTCGGTTGGTCTGTCGGTGACGCTTGGGCTGATGAACTTCGTCAATCTCGCCCATTGCGCCTTTGCGATGCTCGGCGGTTACGTTGCGATAACCTTGGTGAACGATTTTCACTGGCCGTTCCTGGGGACCTTGCCGGCCGCATTTGCGGCTGCCGCAATCGTAAGCGTGGTCTTCGAGCGCGCGCTCTACCGGCGCCTCTATCGTGCCAGCGATCTCGACCAGGTATTGTTGACCATTGGACTCGCATTCATTTCCGTGGCGGTCGCCGCCTACGTCTTCGGCACAACCCAGCAGCCGGTCGAAACGCCCGCGCTCCTGCGCGGGACGATCGACATCCTCGGCCTTGGACTTGGCAAGTACCGCCTGTTCCTGATCGGCATTGCACTGGCGGTTACGCTGCTGCTGGTCGCCGGCCTGGAATACACGCGTTTCGGCGCGCAGGTCCGCGCGTCGGTAGACAACCAGCGCATGGCGCGCGGCCTCGGCATCGATGTCGACCGCACGTTCGCGTCGACCTTTGCGCTCGGTTCGGGCCTCGCCGGCCTCGGCGGCGCGCTCGCGATCGAGATCGTCGGCCTCGATCCGAATTTCGCCTTCACTTATCTGGTTTACGTGTTGATCATCGTTTCGGTCGGCGGCCTTGGCTCGATCGCCGGGTCATTCGCGGCGGCGATACTGATCGGTGTCAGCGACGTTGCCGGGAAATATTATGCTCCGGAGCTCGGTGCCTTCCTGATTTATCTGGTCATGGTGGCGGTGCTGATGTGGCGCCCCGCCGGCCTGTTCGGGAGGCGGTGAAGATGCGGGGCGCGCGCGCATGACCGCAAACACGGTAGCGATATCCCCCCAAGGCTATCTGCAAGCGCAGAGTCGCTGGCATCCACTCGAATTTGCATTCTGGCTGGCAACGCTGCTGCCCTTTGTGTTGTTTCCCGATTACCTGTCGCTGGCAAGCCAGATCGCGATAACCGCTCTGTTCGCTCTCTCCCTCGACATTATTCTCGGCTATGCGGGCATCGTGTCGCTCGGACACGCGGCCTTTTTCGGGATTGGCGCCTACTCGGCGGGATTGCTCTCCAAATATGGCTGGGGCGAGCCGCTTAGCGGTCTCATTATCGCTGCTACGGTCGCCGGTCTCGTCGGCTTCGCCGTGAGCTTCATCATTTCGCGCTTCCGGCATTTCACGCTGATCATGATCACCCTCGGCCTCGGATTGCTCGCCTTCGAAGCGGCGAACCGCGCACATTGGCTCACCGGCGGCAGCGACGGGCTGCAAGGCATTTCGATGTGGCCGGTGCTTGGGCTGTTCAGGTTCGACCTCTACGGCTATACGGCATACACTTATTCTTTGGCCACCCTGTTCCTGGTTTTCCTGGGCGTGCGCCGGCTGATCAATTCTCCTTTCGGGCTCGCGCTGCGCGGAATCCGCGAAAACTGGGTGCGCATGCCGGCTATCGGCGCCGACAGCCGCGCCCATATCCGCAAGGCCTTCACCATAGCTGCCGCAATTGCCGGCCTCGCCGGCGCGGTGCTGGCGCAGACGACCGAAAACGTTTCGCTCGAATCGATCAGCTTTCAGCGCTCCGCCGACGTGCTGGTGATGCTGGTGCTTGGCGGCGCGGGCCGTCTCTATGGCGGATTGATCGGCGCCATCATCTTCATGGTCGCGCGCGATCAGTTCTCGGGCATTGCGCCCCAGTACTGGTATTTCTGGATCGGCGTGCTGCTGGTGACGGTCGTCATGGTTCTCCCCAACGGCATTCTCGGCGGATTGTCTCACTTCTATGCGCGGCGGAAACGCAAATGAGCGCACCCGCTCTCTCGACGCGTGGACTGTCGAAGGCATTTGGTTCGCTGCCGGTCGCGCGCGACATTGCGATCAACCTTCCGGTCGGCGCGCGCTACGCGCTCATTGGGCCGAACGGAGCCGGCAAGACCACACTGATCAATCTGATGACCGGCATGCTGACGCCGAATGCCGGGCAGATTCTACTCGGCGAAGAGGACATCACTGCGCTCGGGCCGCAGGAACGCGTCCGGCGCGGGCTCGCGCGCACGTTTCAGATCAATACGTTGTTCGCGGGTCTCAATGCGCTCGAGGCGGTCACGCTCGCAGTGACCGAGCGCCGCGGGCGGGCCGGACGGTTCTGGCGCGGCGTCGGATCGGATAGCGAGACGATTGACGAGGCTTACGACATCTTGCGCAAACTGAAGCTCGGCGACTCCTGCTATCAGGTCACACGCGAATTGCCCTATGGACGGCAGCGCCTGCTGGAAATCGCGCTCGCGCTGGCGACCAAACCGAAAGTGCTGCTGCTCGACGAGCCGGCCGCCGGTGTACCGCCTGAGGAAAGCGGCGAGGTCTTCGAAGCGGTCGCCGGCCTGTCCGACGATCTCACCTTGTTATTCATTGAGCACGACATGCACGTCGTGTTCCGGTTTGCGAGTCATATCATCGTGCTGGTCGGCGGCTCGATCTTCACCGAAGGCACACCGGCCGAGATCGCCGCCGATGCCGGTGTGCGCGAAGTCTATCTGGGCAAGCGCAAACATGGCTGATCCGCTGCTCAAGCTCGACAACGTGACCGCCGGCTACGGCGATGCCGTCGTGCTGCACGGCATCTCACTGGAATTGCCGGAGCACGGCAGCCTTGCCGTGCTTGGCCGCAATGGCGTCGGAAAGTCGACGTTACTGCTTACGATCATGGGCTATACGCAATCGCGCACCGGCCGTATCGGCTGGCGCGGGCAGGATATTTCGCGCGTTTTGCCGCACCGCCGTGCAACCAACGGCATCGGCTGGGTGGCGCAGGAGCGCGAGATCTTTCCCTCGTTGTCGGTCGGAGAAAATCTCACGGTTGCCGCGCGCCCGGGTCCGTGGGACCTCGATGCCGTCTTCAAGATGTTCCCCCGCCTCGCCGAGCGCCGCCGCAATATGGGCAATCAGCTATCGGGCGGCGAACAGCAGATGCTTGCGATTGCACGCGCCCTGATGACCAATCCCGCCCTGATGCTGCTCGATGAGCCCTTCGAGGGGTTGGCGCCGGTGATTGTCGACGAGCTCAGCGCCGCTATGAAGCTGATGCTGGCCGACCGGAAGATCGCCATCATCCTCGTCGAGCAGCATACCGACATCGCGCTCGAGTTGACTGCCGAAGCGATCGTGCTGGAGCGCGGCGCCGTGGCACACAGGGCGCCTTCGGGGCAATTGCTGAAGGACACCGCTACGCTCGAGCGCCTGGTCGGGTTGCGCGTCGCCGCAACGGCGTGAGAGAGTGGCCGTCACCCTGAGGTGGCCGCGCGCAAGCGCGGCCCTCGAAGGGTGCGGCCGTCATCCTTCGAGGGCTCGCTTCGCTCGCACCTCAGGATGACGGGCGATTCAGCCAGCAGCTAGTGGAGTTCTTCATGGCCAACCCAATGATTCCCCGCGAGCGCTCCGAGTATTCCGCGATCGTGGATCGCCCGCCGCTCAAGCTGCCGGGAAACGCCCGCATCGTGTTCTGGACAATCGTCAACTACGAGGTATGGGACATCGCCAAACCGATGGCGCGCCAACTGCTGCCGGCGCCAACCGGCGTTCCGCTGATGCCCGACGTCGTGCACTGGGGCTTCCACGAATACGGCATGCGGGTCGGCTGCTGGCGCTTCTTTGAATTGTTCAAGCGCCTCGGCATCAAGCCGACACTCGCCGCCAATGCGCGCATCTGCGAGGACTACCCGCGCGTGGCCGAAGAGGCGCGCGACGCTGGCTGGGAATTCATGGGTCACGCCTATGAGCAGGGGCCAATCCACAAGGAACCTGACCAGGCGGGCATGATCAAGCGGACCATGGACATCATGGAGAAGTTCTGCGGCAAGCGGCCGGTCGGCTGGCTCGGACCCGGGCTGACGCAGACGTTGGAGACACCCGATCTCCTGGCCGCCGCAGGCGTGAAATATATCGGCGACTGGGTCTACGACGACGAGCCGACCGTGATCAGAACCACCAAGGGGCCGCTGGTTACCCTGCCCTACACCATCGAATGCAACGACATTCCGGTGATGATCATCCAGCACCACAACAGCGACTATCTGCTGCAACTGGTGAAGGACCAGTTCGACCGCCTTTACGCCGAGAGTACCAAGCGCGCGAAATTCTGCACGCTCGCAATCCACCCTTACATCAGCGGGCAACCGCACCGGATCAAGTATCTCGAGCAGATCTACGACTACGTGAACAAGCACGAGGGCGTGCTGCATTGGAACGGCGAGCAGATCCTCGATTGGTACCGCGGCATTGCCAAGATCGAGGCTGCCGCATAGCGTACGGGCCTCTGCCCAAAAACAAAAATGCAAGGCAGGTTGGGAGGAAGTCATGAAATTCAAGACAATGACGCGCGCCTTTGCCGCCGCAGGAATGCTGTTCGGGCTGTTGCCGGCAACGACACAGGCGCAGGAAATCCGCCTGGCCCAGCAATTTTCCATGGGTTACCTGCAGCTCAACGTGATGCATCATCAAAAACTGATCGAGAAGCACGCGGCTGCGCTCGGCATCCCGAATGCCAAGGTGTCGTGGTTCAAATTCAACGGACCGACCGCCGTCAATGAGGCGTTGATTTCGGGCAATATCGATATCGGCTCCGGTGGCGTGCCCGGCCTGCTCACGCTATGGGCGCGCACCAAGGGAACGCCGCAGGAGGTGCGCGGTATTTCTGCGTTGAGCTCGCAGCCGTTCCTGCTCAACACGCGCGATCCCAACATCAAGACCATCAGGGATTTCAAGGACAGCGACCGCATCGCGGTGCCGGCGGTAAAGTCATCGGTGCAAGCACTCACCCTGCAAATGGCGGCGGCCAAGGCGTACGGCGAGAAGGAATTTGAAAAGCTCGACCGGCTCAGCGTGTCAATGACGCCGCCGGACGCGACCGTCGCCTTGCTCAAGGGCGGCGCCCAGATCTCCGCCGCCTTCAGCGTGCCGCCATTCCAGTATCAGCAGCTCGAAGACAAAAGCGTTCACACCGTGCTCAATTCATTTGACGTTATGGGCGGTTCACACACGTTCACTGCCATCTGGACCTCCGCCAAATTCCGCGACGAAAATCCAGTGCTCTACAAGGCTTTCGTCGCTGCGCTCAAGGAGGCAACGGAGATCGTCGCCAAGGATCCACGCGCCGCGGCCGCACTGTGGATCGAGGATTCTCAATCGAAGCTTTCGCTCGACATGGCAGGCAAGATCGTATCCGGCCCACAGGTGCACTGGACCATGGTTCCGGAAAACACCATGAAGTTTGCGGAGTTCATGGCAGGCGTCGGCCGCCTGAAAGCCAAGCCCGCGTCGTGGAAGGATTATTTCTTCCCGGAGATCCACGGCGAGAAGGGGAGCTGAGGCGGTTGTACGACGGCGAATGAGGGTGGGCACGGCGCGTCTCCGACGCGCCTTTGCCCACCCTACGGATTCAACCACGGCAGCGCAGAAGCTTATCCGCTTGCCACGACCTTATGCGTCTGCTCGCCGAGACTTTCGATTGACGCCGTCACCACATCGCCCGGCTTGAGATAGACCGGCGGCTTTTGACCCAAGCCCACGCCAGCCGGCGTGCCGGTGAGGATGACGTCGCCCGGCTGCAAGCTCATGAAACGGCTGATATAGGATACCAGCTCGGCAAGTGAGAAAATCATGTCGCGGGTCGAGCCGCTCTGCTTGGCGACGCCGTTGACGCTCAGGCGCAGGCCCAAGTCTTGCGGATCGGCAATCTCGTCGCGCGTGGCGAGGAACGGCCCAAGCGGCGCAAAGGTATCGGCGCTCTTGCCCTTGAACCCCTGGCCGCCACGATTGAACTGGAAATCGCGCTCGGAAAAATCGATGCCGATGCAGTAACCGAGCACGTAATCGAGTGCGTCGCGCTCCGCGATGTAGACGCCCGGCTTTCCGATCACGACGCCGAGCTCGACCTCCCAGTCAACGCTCTTCGCGTCGCGCGGCATGACGAGACTGTCCGTCGGGCCGCACAGCGCGCTGGTCGCTTTCAGGAAAAGTGTCGGTTCCTTCGGCAGCGGCAATCCGGTTTCCTCGGCATGGTCGCGATAGTTCAAGCCGACACCGATGATCTTTCCGATCCCGCGCAGAGGCGGCCCGAGCACGGCGCCGGTACCAACCTTCGTAAGGGCCTTCACCGGCACCGCGGCAATGGCTTCGATATCGTCCGGCGTCGGCGCGCGAGGATGGAGCGCGGCGAAGCTACCCGACAAGTCGAAGATTTCACCATCCAGAATGAGCCCCGGCTTTTCGCCGGCTGCGGAGCGGTAACGGACGAGCTTCATGGTCTGTACAATATCCGGCCTAGCTGCAAAACTGCCAGCCAATATCTGTGAAGCGAGGGATGCCGCGTATGAATTTCCCCAAGCCCAGCACCGGCATGCTGCCGAACGACCGTCTCGACTACTCCGCGATCACCACACGCAAGCCACTGAAGCTGCCGAAAGGCGCGCGCATGGTTGTGTGGACAATCACCAATGTCGAGGAATGGGACCCGACGCAGACCATGCCGCGCACCGTGCTGACGCCACCGGCCGGCGGGTCGCCCATGCCCGACATCCCCAACTGGTGCTGGCACGAATATGGCAACCGCGTCGGCTTCTGGCGGCTCTTGCAAGTGTATGATGATTTCAAGATTCCGGGGGTGATGAACATCAATGGCGTTGCGGTGAACGCCTTCCCCGACATCGTGAAGGCCTGCGTCGATCGCAATTGGGAATTCGTCGGCCATGGCTATACCCAACGCAACATGCAGAAGGTCGAAAACGAGCGCGCCGACATCCGCAGGAGCGCCGAAGTGCTGGAGAAGGCAACGGGAAAACGTCCGCGCGGCTGGCTTGGGCCAGGTCTCACCGAGACCTGGGAGACGCCCGATATTCTTGCTGAGGAGGGATATGATTATGTTGCCGACTGGGTGCTTGACGACCAGCCGGTGTGGATGAAGACGCGCGGCAAGCCGATCCTCAACATTCCCTACACGCAGGAATGCAACGACGTCGCCATGATGCTGATTCAACATCACAAGGCGTCGGAGTTCTACGAGCGGGCGATGGACCAGTTCGAGCAGATATACAAGGACGCCAAAGGCTCGGCGCGAGTGATGGCGATTTCCGTGCACCCCTACATCATGGGCGCGCCTCACCGCGCAAAATATTTCCGCAAGATCTACGAGAAAATCCGCAAGAAACGCGACGTGCTGTTCTGGACCGGCTCGCAGATTGCGGATTGGTTCATGAAGGTCGGCCCCAAGCCGACCGCGTAAAGTAACTGGGACGGGGGTTAGACATGCATCCACGTGAACGACTGCCCTACTTGCCGATCGAGGGGCGGGCGCCCCTCGCGTTGCCGAAAGGCGTGCGACTGGTGGTCTGGCCGGTGCTTGCGCTCGAGGAATGGGACATGAGCCGCCCGATGGCGCGCATGGTGATTTCGCCGCCGCAGGGCCAGCCAATGCTTCCCGACCATCCGAACTGGAGCTGGCACGAATACGGCATGCGTGTCGGTTTCTGGCGCTTGCGAAAGATGATGCTCAAGCTCGGCATCAGCCCCACCGTGACACTCAAC
This sequence comes from Pseudolabrys sp., assembly GCA_035310865.1. Classification (GTDB taxonomy): domain Bacteria; phylum Pseudomonadota; class Alphaproteobacteria; order Rhizobiales; family Xanthobacteraceae; genus Pseudolabrys. Next base: position 11,595 of record DATGDN010000421.1, read on the forward strand.
GCCAAGGTCTGCGAAACCTACCCGAGCGTGGTGAAAGCCTGCATCGACAGCGGCTGGGAGCTCAATGCGCACAGCTACGATCAGGTGCCGATGCACAAGCTGGATGACCAGCGTGCGGTAATCGCAAAATCGATGGATATCATCGAGAAATTCTCCGGCAAGCGGCCGCGCGGCTGGTTCGGCCCCGGCCTGACGCAGACATTCGAAACGCTCGATTACCTGTCCGAGGCTGGTGTTGAATATATCGGCGATTGGGTGCTCGACGACGAGCCGGTGACACTGCAGACCCGTCATAAGCCGATCGTGGCGTTGCCCTACAATTTTGAAATCCACGACATCGTCATGATGGCGCTGCAACATCATCCATCGGACGAGTGGCACGGGCGGGCGCTCGACCATTTCGACACCCTTTATGCCGAGTCAGCCGAGCGGCCAAAATTCATGGCTATTGCCTGCCATCCCTATCTGTCCGGCGTGCCGCATCGTATCGGCCATGTCGAGCGCACCTTCGCCGAGATCCTGGCGCAAGACGGGGTGGTGGCCTGGGATGGCTGCAAGATTCTGGATTGGTATCTGACCGAGGGCAGAATACGGGTCGCCGCGTAATGCCGTCGCAGGCGTACCGAAGCTGCTTTGTTCCCCACGATCTTCCGGCGCCGCTTAAAGGAGCGGCGGCGGGACCGCTTGCCGGCTTGAGCGCCGTCGTCAAGGACATGTACGACATCGCCGGCGAACGCACGGGCTGCGGCAACCCGGAATGGCTCGCAACCCATCCGCCCGCCGTCCGGCACTGCCCGCCGGTGCAGAAGATCCTCGATGCCGGGGCGGCCATCATCGGAAAGACCGTGTGCGACGAGTTCTTCTACAGCGTCAGCGGCGCCAATGCTCACTATGGGACCCCGGTCAATGCCCGCGCGCCGGGCCGCCTTCCGGGCGGCTCGTCGGCGGGATCGGCCGCCGCCTGTGGTGCAGGCTTGTGCGATTTCGCGCTCGGCAGCGATACCGGCGGCTCGGTGCGAGTGCCTGCATCGTTTAACGGCATCTACGGCCTGCGCCCCACGCATGAGCGCATCGAGCACAGCGGCGTCGCCGACATGGCGCCGAGCTTCGACGTGCCTGGCTGGTTCGCAGCAACGCCCGGTATCTTCCGCAAGGTCGGCCCGGTGCTGCTTGATGGCCGACGCGTCGCGGCGAAGATCGATCGTGTCGTGGTGCTTGAGGATGCCTTCGCGCAGGCAGAGGAGCCCGTAGCCGACCTGCTGCGCACGCTGCTCGAATTCATGGGCGATGACCTGCCGGAGATGGTGCACGGCAAGATCGCGCCGGACGGCTTTGATCCCTGGCGCGAGGCTTTCCGAATTGTGCAGGCCTACGAGACCTGGCAGACCTTCGGCGGATTTGTCACCACGCACAAACCCAAGATCGGCGCCGGCGTGCGCGAGCGCATGCAATTTGCCTCCACTGTCACCGGGGCACAGGCTGACGCCGCTCGCGACGTCATCGCCAAAGCGCGTGAGCACATCCGGCAAATTGCTGTTCCCGGCACCGTCCTGGCGCTGCCGACCGCGCCCAGCATCGCGCCCAAGATCGAAACGCCGGGCGAGGACCTGGAGGAATTCCGCATCCGGGTGATGCGGCTTACCTGCACGTCAGGCATTTCCGGCTTGCCGCAAATGAGCATCCCGGGCGGAACGATCAATGGATGTCCGGTGGGCCTTTCATTCATCGGCTGGGCGGGCGGAGACGAGGCGCTGCTCGATCTTGCCTGTGAATTGTCGCGCCACTGCGGCATGGCGGTATGAGGCACGGCCTGGGATGGCCCGACCTATCCCCACCGTCATGGCCGGGCTTGTCACCACAAGTCGGGTTTACCCGACTTGCGGCATCTAAATTATTCTGCGCAACTCTCGGATATATCCGAGTTGCGCGTGCCATCCACGCCTTCTATGCATTGAGACATAAAAGGCATGGATGCCCGGCCCATAGGCGTGCGGAAGCACGCCGTCCTTCGGACGGCTATGGCCGGGCATGACGACCGGGAAGCCAGGTATGACCGCTCAATTCCTCGACAAGAAGACGATCGCAGAGTTGACCGCCCGTATGTACCTCGACACCGGGGCGGTTCGCTTCATGGCCGAGAAGCCGTTCATTTTCACCAGCGGTTGGGCAAGCCCGGTCTATAACGACTCGCGCTGGCTGATGTCATTTCCCGACGTGCGCTCGGCGCTGATGGGATTTGCCGTCGCGACGATCGACCGCGACATCGGCCGCGACAAGATCGACGCCATCGCCGGTGGCGAAACTGCCGGCATTCCCTTCGCCGCATGGGTCGCCGACCGCATGCACCTGCCGATGCAATACGTGCGAAAGAAGCCGAAGGGATTCGGCCGCGGCTCGCAGATCGAAGGCCAACTCATTCCGGGCCAGCGCGTGCTGCTGGTGGAAGACCTCGCGACCGACGGAAAGAGCAAGGTGAATTTCATCAAAGCCTTGCGCGAGGCCGGCGGCGTCTGCGACAATTGCTTTGTCATCTTCTTCTACGACATCTACCCGCAGGGCAAGAAAATCCTGGGCGATCTCGGCGTGACGCTGCACGCGCTCACCACATGGAAGGACGTCCTTTCAGTCGCCAAGGCGAGCGGGAAGTTCGAGCCCAAGATGCTGGCCGAGGTAGAGAAGTTCATCGGCGACCCGGCCGGTTGGTCGAAAGCACATGGCGGAGCCCCGAAGCCGCCGAGTAACGTAACGGGAGTGTGTCATGGCGAAGCGTAAAGCAAGCAAGACCAAGTCCCCCGCGAAATCCAAGAAAAGCAGGAAGCCGAAGAAGATTGCTGCAAAGCGCGCCAAAGCGCGACCGAAGCATAAATTCACCGTCACTCATCATCGCGAGGAGGATTTCGACCAGGGCCTGCGTCCCTACTCCGCCTATCGCGACCTCGGCATCGCGCCGGCGACCGGCGGCATGGTGCAGGCGCACGTGATCCGCATGACCAAGCCTTTTTCTGCCGAAGAGGTCGCCATTCCGCACTATCACGACGTCGACTTCCAGATGGTCTACGTCCTCAAGGGCTGGTTCCAAAGCGAGTTCGAGGGCGAAGGCGTGCACACGTTCTACGCCGGCTCATGCTGGATCCAGCCGCCCGGAATCAAGCACACCGTGCTCGGCTATTCCGACGACTGCGAGCTTCTGGAAATCGTACTGCCGGCGGATTTTGAGACCGTGACGCTGCGCTAAATCACATTTAATCCGATCGCCCCCGCGAAAGCGGGGGCCCAGGGCATCACATTTTTCGGCAGTACTTATCGATACCCGCATTCAGGGGCAAAGCGGACATGATTTTTTGCGGCGCAATTGTCCGCTTCTGACCCATCCAGCGATTAGGCCCCTTAGATATGCCAAGGATGCCTGACGCCGTTGTGATCGCGATGTCGCTGCGCTTGCGATTAGAATGCCGCATGATCCACGCGATCCAGTTCGTGCTTTTCGTGGCGTTCGTGCTGGCAAACGGTGCGGCCAACGCCGATGACAGCACCTCCGCATGGACCGCATTGCGCGCCGACGGCTATGTTGCTTTGATCCGCCATGCCTCGGCGCCGGGCCCGGTCGGCGACCCAGCCGACTACAAGCTCGATGATTGCGCGACCCAGCGCAACTTGAGCGAACAAGGCCGCGCGGAGGCGCGCGCCCTCGGCGAGCGCTTTCGCATGCAGCGGGTAAAGGTCGGCAAGATTGTCAACTCCCAATGGTGCCGCCGCCGGCAGACCGCCGAATTAATGAACATAGGTCCGGTCGAGGTTGCACCCACGTTCAACAATGCCTTTGTATTGAACGCCATGCGCGGCGCGCTGACCGCTGGTGCGCGTGCGACAATCGGCGCGTGGCGTGGGCCAGGCACGCTGGTCGTGGTCACCCACGGCCAAAACATTATGGCAATGCTTGGCGTCCAGCCGCGGGAAGGGGACGTCATTGTGGTGGCGCCGGACCCAGCCAGCGAGAATAAGATGAGACTCATTGGCCGAATTGGATCGTCCTAAGCGCCACCCTGTCCATCGGCGCTGATCGGCGCACCAACCACGCCTGTGAATTGTTTGGGGGGTAAAGCGAACCGCCATAGATGATACGTTTGAGAATGTAGATGGCGGACCCATATCAATGGACAAAAGCGATATTGATGCACTGCGCAACGCTGTTCAGTTGCTCGAGCATGCCAGCCTAGCCGCTCGCCTTGCCAACATGATTGGTAAGCCTCTTGAGCTATTGGGTCGGGCTCTGCCTGCTGGTGCTTCGCAAGCTGTCACTATAGCCACAACAAAAAGCCTCGAAGCTGCCGTCAAGATTGCGCTCCTCACAATTCGAGGTGGATCTCAAGAAAGTTCCCAGATGCTGCACAGAGCTTTATCGGTTGCCTCGGGTGCCGCTGGAGGGGTGTTTGGAATTTTGTCGCTGCCTTTAGAACTTCCCATCTCGACGATCATCATCTTGCGATCCATTCTCGACATCGCGCGAAGCGAAGGTGAGAATCTCGCCGATCCGGAATCGACCCTGTCATGCGTTGAAGTCTTTGGACTAGGTGGTCGTACTGAGACCGATGATGCTGCGGAAGGGGGCTATTTCGTTGTGCGTGGGGTCTTTGCGACCTCCGTCACGGAAGCTGCCCGCTTCATTGCTGAACGTGGCCTCGTTGAGGAAGGTAGCCCTGTGCTCGTGCGCTTGATTGCTCAGATCACTTCACGCTTCGGGCTCGTCGTTTCACAAAAGGCTGCTGCGCAAGCTATTCCTGTGATAGGTGCGCTCGGAGGAGCTGCAATCAACTATGCATTTATTGACCACTTCCAGTCTGTCGCGCGCGGCCATTTTACTGTCCGACGACTTGAACGAAAGTACGGCAAAGATATTGTTTTCGATACGTACGAGCGCCTACGCCAGGAACTCAAAACATAAAAATAGGCGTCTTTATTTTAATAGCTTGATACGATGATCTAAGGTGGATGGATAATTTTTTCTTCCTGCAAAGTGAGCACGGGAACCTCCGATTGCCTCCGATAAGCAGCTTTATTGGAGGCAATCAGCAGGCGGGGGGAGCGTGATCATTTTGGGCCCATGAACGTCCGCGGACCCGCCGTGCATCGCTTAAACCTCGCGTCGTCGTTGGTGCAATTCTTGGCCGGCTCGCCAACCAGCAAACGGATATGATGTACGCGAATGTCCGCTTTCAGGGGTAAAGCGGACATGACTCTTTGCAGTGCGAATGTCCGCTAATGACCCAAAGCGGGCATGCCGGAACCGAAAACCTCCTGCGGCGGCTACGCGAGGCGTTCCCGTTGCTATCAGTCACCCTTTTGATACGTGCCGATGAGCTCTGCATTAGCCAGTACGTGGCCCTGCATTGCTCGCTCGATCTGCGATTTCGTTGCGCGTTTTAGATCGAGCGTGATATCCAGCGCGTAGAGCTTATGGAAGTAACGGTGCCGGCCGATCGGCGGACAGGGGCCGCCATACTCCGCCTTTTTG
>DATGDN010000422.1:0-6397 GCA_035310865.1 Pseudolabrys sp.
CGAGCAATGTCATCGGCAAGCCCGATCACGCGCGAAGACTTGATGCCCGGCGCCGGCTCGAGTTCGTAGAGTGTGACGACCGGGCCCGGATGCGCATTGATGATTTCGCCGCGCACGCCGAAGTCCTGCAGCACGCTTTCAAGCGCGGTCGCGTTGCCGTCGATGATGTCGCGCGATAAGGTCGTGCGCTCGCTGGCGCGCGGCGCAGCCAGTAGATTGAGCGAGGGAAGCACATAGCCGCTAGAGGAGCGGCGGGCAGGCGCGCGGGACGCCGCGCGCCTGCGGGACGCCGGTTCGTCGTCCTCTTCCTCGTAGTCGTCCTCGTAGGCGACTCCGCCACTCCCTTCGCCATCAAATCGCGGCTCGAGCCGTGGCCCACGCACGACTGGCAATGGCGTGCGCGCCTCTCCGCGGATCATCCGTCCGATTCGGGCCTTCCAGCTCAACAGCGCATGCACGACCATGCCGAGCCATGCAGACCCGCGGTCCTCGTCAACTTCTTGTTCGTCGAATTCCTCGTCCTCATCGATATCGCGGGTGGCTGCTTTTTTGGCTTGAGTCCGGCCGCCGGCCGCAAGCACCAGTGTCACTGCGGTGGCAAGTCCGAACACGAAGCACAAGACAAGCCGGGTGAGCCCGCCGAGCGGTGCGCCAAAAATCATCGCCGGCATCCGCAGCATCGCGTCGCCCGCAACCCCGCCAAGACCGGTTGGAAGTGGCCAGGATCCGATGTGCGGCAGCGTCGAGGCAAAGGCCGCGCCGAGGAACGTAGCGAGGATCCAGAGCAGGCTGCGCCATTTTTCGCCAAAGGACTTGTGAGAAAGCAGCCGCCAACCGAGCAGCGCCTCCGGCACGAGAAGCAGGATCGCGGCAAGGCCGAGGAGCTGCATCGCCAGATCGGAGAAGATCGCGCCCGGATAGCCAAGCAGGTTGTGGATCGGCTTCTGGGTTGCGTGGCTGAGTGATGGGTCCTGCACCGACCAGGTGGCGAGCGCCGCCGCGCCGAGCAATGCCAGCGTGATCAGCGCGAGGCCGGCGAGCTCGCTCACCCGGCGCCGGATGATGTCGCGGAAATGCTCCGAGACGAAAGCGATGATGTCGAGGCTGCGATCGGCTGCCCGCATGCGTTACATCCTTACCCCAGCACGGTGACGAGGCGATGCAGCGCCTCGGCCGTGGCCGTCTTGTCCTGCACCATGGCGACGCGGATATAGTCCGCGCCGGGATTGCTGCCGTCCTTTTGCTCTCGTGCGAGATAACGTCCTGGCACCACACGCACGCCAGCTTCGGCCCACAGCTTCTTTGTAGCGATCTCGCTGCCGCCTTGTTTGGAAACATCCAGCCACAGAAAAAATCCTCCGGCCGGGCGTTCGTAGCCGTAGCGGCTGCCGACGATCTGATCGGCGAGGTCGAATTTTTCCGAATAGAGCTTGCGATTCTCTTTCACATGCGTCTCGTCCTGATAAGCGGCGATCGCTACGTGTTGCGCCGGGGTTGGCACCTGCGGCGCCGCGACGTTGCGCAGTTCGAGATAGGGACCAAGAAACCGCCGGTCGCCGGCTGCGAAGCCAACGCGCAGGCCAGGCAAGTTCGAGCGCTTGGAAAGCGAGTGAAACACCACGACGTGGGCGAAATCCGGTCCCGACGCTTCAAGCATGCCGGGCGGCGCATCCTCGCTGTAGATTTCGCAATAGCACTCGTCAGCGAAAATGAGGAAGCCAAACCGCCGCGCTAGCTTCACAAGCCTGTCGAGATAATTCCGATCGGCGACTGCGCCCTGCGGGTTCGAGGGCGAAGCGATGTAACAGGCGACCGTGCGCGCGAGCAATGCGTCATCGAGCGCGCCAAGATCGGGCAGAAAACCGGTTGCGCGCGTCGCCGGCAGATAGACAGGTTCGCATTCGGCCGCGAGCGCGCCGGCGGCATAGGCCGCGTAAAACGGATTGGGAATGAGAACTGCAGGCTTGCCGGCTCGACGCGTGACCCAACGTTTGGCGGCAATCGCCGCGAGGAAAAGCCCTTCGCGCGTGCCATTGAGCACCAGGATTTCGCTTTCGGGATCAACCGGGCGCGTAAGCTTGTAACGACGGTTAAGCCACGCGGCCACCGCACGTCGGAACGGCTCGATGCCTTTGTTGGCGGGATAGCGGCCGAAGTCGGCGATATGGGCAGACAGCGTCGGGCCGACGAAAGACGGCACCGGGTGCTGCGGCTCCCCTACCGACAGATTGATGATTGGCTTGCCCGGCTCGATGCCTGCGATGAGTTCAGTGAGCCGTACGAAAGGTGAGCGGGAGTCGACCGCCGGAGCGGTAGATGAGAAAGGCTCGCTCTTGGCGATCATCATCGACATGCGGTTACGAGGCGGGGCCGGCCGCCGTACAGGGCTTCGATACAATAAAGAGGGCGAGGTTAAGACCCGATTAACCATCGAGAATTTGGGCTGTTTTTGAGCGGAAGCCGAAATTCAAAGCCAGAAATAGGGAGACCCCGGTCCTTGCGGACCGGGGCCTCGACGGAAGGGACAGTGCCGGGTTTCCGCCCCTGCCGTTAGTGCGTCACATGTTGTAGGCGCGTTCCCCGTGCGCAGTGATGTCGAGACCTTCACGCTCGGCTTCCACCGGTACGCGTAGCCCGACGAGCACATCCACCACCTTGTAGAGAATGGCGGATCCGACGCCCGACCACACCAATGTGGTCAGCACGGCCTTGAACTGCGCGATCACTTGGGTGGCCATGTCGTAGTCGGCGATTTTGCCCACCGTGTAGTCCATGATGCCCGCACCGCCGAGGGCCGGATTCACCAGGATGCCGGTGCCGATTGCGCCGACGATGCCGCCGATGCAATGCACGCCGAACACGTCAAGTGCGTCGTCGTACTTGAGCGCGTTCTTCACCGTGGTGACGAAGAAGAAGCACACCGGACCGACGATCAGGCCAAGCACGAGCGCACCCATGGGGCCAGAGTAGCCCGATGCAGGTGTGACCGCGACCAGACCCGCGACGCAACCAGATATCGCGCCGAGCAGCGAGGGCTTACCCTTGACCGCCCATTCGGCAAACATCCACGCGAGCGCAGCGGCTGCGGTGGCGACGAATGAGTTGATCATGGCGAGTGCAGCGCCGCCATTGGCTTCGAGGTTCGATCCGGCGTTGAAGCCGAACCAGCCGACCCACAGAAGAGATGCGCCGATCATGCTCATGGTCAACGAGTGTGGTGCCATGGCCTCTTTGCCGTATCCGAGGCGTTTGCCGATCAGCAACGCGCCCACCAAGCCGGCGATACCGGAGTTGATGTGCACGACGGTGCCGCCGGCGAAATCGATCGCGCCCCAGATGAAGACCTGGCCTGCATCGGCCATCACCTCGTCGAGTTTGGCCTGTGCAGCGACCTTGGCGGGACCGGCAGCCGCTGCAGCGACAGCCTTGGCAGCATCGGTGATCGCGTCAGGACCGGCCCAATACCAGACCATATGCGCGATCGGGAAGTACACGAATGTCACCCACAACGGGATGAACAGCACCACCGCCGAGAACCTCATACGTTCGGCGAAGGCGCCGACAATCAGCGCCGGAGTAATCGCGGCGAAGGTCATCTGGAAGCAGATGTAGATGTATTCGTGGATCGTGGCTCCATTCGAGAAGGTCGCCGCCTGGGAATCCAACGTGACGCCCATAAGGAACGCCTTCGACAGCCCGCCGACATAGGGCGAGCCGCCGGTGAAGGCGAGGCTGTAGCCGTAAACCACCCAAATCACCGTGACGATGCAGACTGTGTAGAACACGTGCATCAGCACCGAGAGCATGTTCTTGGGACGAACCAGGCCGCCATAGAACAGTGCGAGGCCCGGGATGGTCATCAACAGCACGAGTACGCTGGATGTCAGCATCCATGCGTTATCGCCCTTGTTGAAAGTCGGCGCCGGCGGGGCAGCCGGTGCGGCCGCAGGCGCTGCGGCCTGGGCCAGTGCCCAATCGGAAATCAGAACACCCGCGGCAAGCGCAGCAAGCCCCAGCACCACGCGGGAATTTAGTTTGAACGTCATGGTCTACTCCTGTGAAAGCAAATTGCGCGGTTGCTAGAGCGCCGCGGCGTCGGTCTCGCCGGTGCGGATGCGCACGGCGTTTTCCAGATTGAAGACGAAGATTTTGCCGTCGCCGATCTGGCCGGTCTTGGCAGCGCCGGTGATGGCGCTGATGACCTTGTCGACCTGCTGGGTGTCCACTGCCACTTCGATCTTGATCTTCGGCAGGAAGCTCACCGCGTATTCGGCCCCACGGTAGATTTCCGTGTGACCCTTTTGACGCCCGTACCCCTTGACCTCGGTAACAGTCAGTCCCTGCACGCCGATGGAGGTCAGAGCGTCGCGAACCTCGTCGAGCTTGAAGGGTTTGATAATGGCCATGACGATTTTCATGGATTCGATCCCCGCTTAGGCCCGTTTTTTAGGTCACGCAGTGCGGGCGGGTTCACTGAGCCCTCGCCCCCGAAGCTCGCTTCGCAGGCATGGCCACTGGGATAGAATCAAACGCCGTGCCAGATGCCCGGCATGTCACGATGTAATTGATTTTATGGAATGAATCCGGTCATCCCCCCACCTTAGGCGGAGGTGCCTAGAATTGCAGCTTAAACTCGCGCCATCGCCGGGATGGCCTGCTTAAAAAATAGACAGGGCTTTCCGACCAAAATTCCGCGCCGGCGACAAGCCGACGCGGCTGCATTTGGTTGCTACTGGATCGCCTCGCCATGCTGGCTGACGTCGAGGCCCATGACCTCGTCTTCCTGTTTCACGCGCAACGGGACGATCGCGCTGATCACCTTCAGGATCACGAAGGTCACCGCCCCAGACCACACCAACGTGACCACGATGCCATAGAGCTGGGCGACCACCTGTTGCGGATTCCCTTCAAGCAGGCCGTGAATCCCGCCGGGCGTCTCCGGACTGGCCGAGAGCGCGCCAACCGCGAAAACGCCTGCGAGCAAGGTGCCGGTAAAGCCGCCAATGCCGTGCACGCCGAAAACGTCGAGCGAGTCGTCGTAGCCGACCTTGAGCTTGAGCCAGGTGCAGGCCCAGAAGCAGATCGCGCCGGCGATCAATCCGATCAGCACGCCCTGCATCGGCAGCACGAAACCGGATGCCGGCGTGATTGTGCCGAGACCGGCGACGGCGCCCGAAATCATCCCGAGCACGGACGGCTTGCCGCGTGTCCACCACTCCAACGCCATCCAGGTGAAGGCGCCGGCGCTCGCGGCAAGATGCGTGGACACGATGGCCATGGCGGCGCGCGAATTCGCGCCGAGCGCCGAGCCGCCGTTGAAGCCGAACCAGCCGACCCACAGCAGGCCGGTGCCGATCACGGCCAGCGTGAGATCATACGGGGCGAGATTTTCGCTGCCGTAGCCACGCCGCGCGCCGAGCACGTAAGCGCCAACCAGGCCGGCCACGCCGGCATTGAGATGAACGACAGTGCCGCCGGCGAAATCGATCAGGCCGTAGGTGCCGAGGAATCCGCCGCCCCACACCCAATGCGCGATCGGTACATAGACCAGCAGCAGCCAGAACACGCAGAACAGCAGGAACGCAGAGAACCGCAGGCGGTCGGCGACCGAGCCCGCGACCAGCGCCACTGTGATGATGGCGAAGGTCATCTGGTAGATCATGAACAGGCTTTCGGGAATCGTCTTGGCGAGTGGCGAGACTGCATCAAGCGTGACGCCGTTGAGGAAAATACGATCGAGCGTGCCGATGAACGCACCCTCGCCGGTGAAGGCGAGCGTGTAGCCGAGGACCGCCCACAGCAAGGAAATTAGGAAGGTGGCGGCGAGACTTTGCGCCATGGTGGCAAGCACGTTCTTCTTGCGCACCATCCCGGCATAGAACAGCGCAAGGCCGGGAATCGTCATCATCAGAACAAGGCCGGTGGCACCGATCATCCATGCCGTGTCGGCGCCGTCGATCTTGGAGCCTTGCGCGAAAGCCGGCGAGGCGACGGTCATCATAATCGCGACCGGAGCGAGGCGCAGGAACGCCTGTTTCATAACGATCTCTCCAATGTCATCTACTGATTTCTAGAGCGCGTCGACGTCAGTCTCGCCGGTGCGGATACGCACGGCCTGCTCGATCGGGGTGACGAAAATCTTGCCGTCGCCGATCTGTCCGGTTCGTGCAGCAGCCTGGAGTTGCTCGACCACCTGATCGAGCTGCTCGCTGGCGACTGCTACCTCGAGGCGCAATTTTGGGAGAAAGTTCACCGCGTATTCGGCGCCGCGATAGATTTCAGTGTGACCCTTCTGCCGCCCATAACCTTTCACTTCAGACACGGTCATACCGTGAATGCCGATGCGGGTGAGGGCATCGCGCACCTCATCGAGCTTGAAGGGCTTTATGACGGCAAT
>DATGDN010000423.1:0-5315 GCA_035310865.1 Pseudolabrys sp.
TAATAAATCGGAAACGGAAAGAAATGAATTTAACTTCATATGTAGTGAATTTGAATTCGAAGTTTCGGCGAAGACTGGCAAAGGTTTCGACCGATTGCTGGACGCACTGGCGCGAGGCGCCGAGAATTTTTTGGCGAGAGCCGAAACCGCCTTGGTGACGCGCGAGCGTCATCGGAGGGCCTTGCAAGAGGCTTTGGAGGCGCTCCGGCGCGCACAGGCACGAAATGTATCGGGTCGTGAGGATCTCCTCGCTGAAGAGCTGCGCATCGCGAGCCGCGCCCTCGGCCGCCTGACCGGCCGGGTCGATGTGGAAGATGTTCTGGATCTCATTTTTCGCGACTTCTGCATCGGAAAGTGAGCCTGCGAATAATTCTGGGACTACGCAGACTATCTGCAATCAAATAAGGCGCCGCAGCCTTCCACAGGGCCTGTAGATAGATCCTCCTGATCGACGGACCCAATCTGGGGGCTTCCTTCCCGATCTTGGCTGATTGTTCAGTGTTTCACGTGAAACATTTGCATAAATCGGATGGTTTTGACCCCTCCCCACTCCTCCGCTAAAACGCGCCATCCGAGGTTTTAATGGCGAATCGATTCGACGTCGTTGTGATTGGCGGCGGCCACGCCGGCTGTGAAGCCGCGGCTGCGGCCGCCCGTATGGGCGCCAAAACAGCCCTCGTAACCCATCGCTTCGGTACTCTCGGCGCCATGTCGTGCAATCCGGCCATTGGGGGGCTGGGAAAAGGCCATTTGGTGCGGGAGATCGACGCCATGGACGGTCTGATGGGCCGAATCGCCGACCTCGGAGGCATTCAATTTCGGATCTTGAACCGCCGCAAAGGGCCTGCCGTTCGAGGCCCCAGGGCCCAGGCGGACCGCAACCTCTACGCCCTGGCAATGCAGGCTGCGATTCGGGCCATTGCGAACCTCGAAGTAATCGAAGCCGAAGCCGATGACCTTTTGATTGCATCCGGGCGGGTATGCGGGGTCAAATTTTCCGATGGCCGCGAAATTGCGACGGGCGCAGTGGTGCTCACGACAGGCACTTTTCTGCGCGGCCTTATTCACATCGGCGAAAAGCAAATTCCCGCGGGTCGCGTCGGTGAAGCGCCTGCGATCGGCCTTTCACGCACGCTGGAAAATTTAGGCTTTGCACTCGGCCGCCTGAAGACCGGAACGCCGCCGCGGCTTGATGGACAGACAGTCGAATGGTCAGCGCTTGAAATGCAGCCGGGCGACGATCCGCCCGAGCCATTTTCAATTCTGACAACACGCCTTGAAAATTCTCAGATCCAATGCGGCATCACGCGCACGACACAAGCTACACACAAGATCATTCGCGACAACGTGCATCGCTCGCCGATGTACTCGGGACAGATCGCGAGCCGCGGCCCGCGCTATTGTCCATCGATTGAAGACAAGATCGTGAAGTTCGGCGAGCGCGACGGCCATCAGATATTTCTCGAGCCGGAAGGCCTCGACGATCACACCGTTTATCCAAATGGCATTTCCACGTCGCTTCCTGAAGACGTTCAACACGCGCTCGTCGCGACGATTCCAGGATTAAAGAATGCGCGCATTATTCGTCCTGGGTATGCGATCGAATACGACTATGTCGACCCGCGCGAACTTGCGCCGACACTGCAGACCAAGCGTTTACGCGGATTGTTTTTGGCAGGCCAGATCAACGGCACGACAGGCTACGAAGAGGCTGCGGCACAGGGACTTCTTGCAGGTCTCAACGCGGCGGCTTTGGCGGGCGAGGGCGATGAAATCATCATCGATCGCGCGCAAGCGTATCTCGGCGTGATGATCGATGATCTCGTGACGCGTGGCGTCAGCGAGCCGTATCGCATGTTCACGTCGCGCGCCGAATATCGTTTGCAGCTGCGCGCAGACAATGCGGATCAACGGTTGACTGATATTGGAATCGCGCTCGGCTGCGTCGGCAGTGAACGCGCGCGCATGCATGCCGAAAAATCTTCAGCGCTGCGCGATGCCCGTGTCTTCGCAAAATCAGTTTCACTCACGCCGAAAGAAGCCGAACGTTACGGACTGTCGCTCAACAAAGATGGACAGCGCCGTACCGCATTTGAACTGTTGTCGTATCCGAACGTGACGATCTCCGACGTCGCCAAGGCGTGGCCGCGCTTTGGCGATCTCGCGCCGAAGATCGCCGAGCAGATCGAGATCGATGCGAAGTATGATGTCTATCTCTCGCGACAGGCGGCCGACATCGCCGCATACCGGCGCGATGAAAGTTTTGAATTGCCGGATGACTTCGACTACGCGGCGTTGCCGGGATTGTCGAATGAGATGAAACAGAAATTGCAGACGCATCGCCCACGCACGATCGGTCATGCGGGCCGTATCGACGGCGTGACGCCGGCGGCGCTGACTTTGCTCGTCGCTCACATTCGGCGCGGCAAGAAACCGTCCGCGAAAACGACGTGAGCGGGCAGGGCGCGTTCGATCTCAAAGCTGACAAGGCGCGCGCACTCGCTCTCTGTCCTGTTTCACGTGAAACAGAAGAACGGCTCGACCGATTCGTCGAAGTGCTGCTGCTCTGGCAGGGCAAGCTAAACCTGGTCGCTCCGTCGACCCTTCACGAAGTGTGGACGCGACACATCGCCGATTCGCTGCAGCTTTTGCCGCTGGCGCCGAAGGCCCGGACCTGGGTCGACTTGGGTTCGGGTGGCGGCTTTCCGGGCCTGGCAATTGCCTGTGTGCTGGCTGGCGAGGCTGGAGCACGTGTCCATCTCGTCGAAAGCAATGGAAAAAAGGCTGCGTTCCTGCGCGAGGCGGCGAGGGTGACCGAGTCACCGGCGCTGGTTCATCAGATGCGGGCCGAGAAATTTGGGGAAAGCTGTGCAGAACCCGTGCACGCTGTAACTGCCCGCGCGCTGGCCCCATTGAAAATCCTCTGCGATCAGGCGTTTCCTTTCATTTCGCGCGGCGCGACTGGCATCTTCCCCAAGGGTCAAGATGTAGATGCTGAATTGACCGAAGCCGCTAAATATTGGAGACTTGAAGCCTCAAAAGTGCCCAGCAAGACCAGTCCCGAAGGTTCGATTGTCGTTATTCGAGGCCTCGAGGCTCGATAGAGCGCATCTGGCCAGGTCTTAGATCGATTCGGGGCCCCTGCAGAACAGCTGAACCAAGCAACGGAATGCCCGTCATGACCGAAACCCCGACCACAAATGAGCCCGCCGACCCGCCGGTCGTTCCTTTCGGCAAGTCGGTGGTAAAGCCCGATGCCGCGCGGCCGCGCGTACTCGGGATAGCCAACCAGAAGGGCGGGGTCGGCAAGACCACGACGGCGATCAACCTTGGGACCGCGCTCGCCGCCATCGGTGAGCATGTGCTGATCGTGGATCTCGATCCGCAGGGCAACGCCTCGACCGGACTCGGGATCGAACGCAAGTCTCGCCGGACATCAACCTATGACGTGCTCACCGGCGCAGCGCCGCTGCGCGATGCCGTGCTGCCGACGGCCGTGCCGCAACTCTATATCGCGCCGTCAACGCTCGATCTCTCCGGTCTTGAACTTGAGATCGGTCAGCAGCGCGACCGCGCTTTCCGATTACGCAACGCACTTCGTCAGCTCAACAGCGGCGCCCGCACTTACGATTTCACCTACGTGCTGGTCGATTGTCCGCCTTCGCTCAATTTGCTGACGGTCAATGCAATGGCAGCGGCGGATTCAATTCTCGTTCCGCTGCAGTGCGAGTTCTTCGCGCTCGAAGGCCTGTCGCAACTCTTGAAGACTGTTGAGCAGGTCAGGACGACGCTCAATCCGACACTGGCGATCCACGGCATCGTGCTGACCATGTATGACTCGCGCAACAATCTCTCCAACCAGGTTGTCGCCGATGTGCGCCAATTCATGGGCAACAAAGTCTATGAGACTATAATCCCACGCAATGTGCGCATTTCGGAGGCGCCGTCTTACGGCAAGCCCGTGCTTGTCTATGACCTCAAGTGCGTCGGCAGCGAAGCCTATCTGCGGCTCGCCACCGAAATCATCCAGCGTGAGAAGGCATTAAAGGCAGGGTAAGCGCGCGATCGCGTGCACAGGAATAGTCAAGTAAAGCGGAAAGGACTAGCGTGGCACGGACTCCAGGAGCAGCGGCAATGGCGGATCACTCGCGATTGGGGCGCGGTCTTGCTGCGCTGATGGGGGATGTAGGCGAGGAATCATCCGCCGCAGAAACCAGTCGCAAACCGCGCCGCGCGGCGATCGAAAACCTGCGGCCCAATCCGCGCAATCCGCGCAGGCTGTTCACCGACGCCGAACTTGACGAGCTTGCTGAATCGATTCGCGAGCGCGGCATCATCCAGCCGATCGTGGTGCGCGCGTTGCAAGGTGACATGTTCGAAATCATTGCCGGCGAACGGCGATGGCGCGCAGCGCAGCGGGCTGGACTTCACGACGTGCCGATTGCAGTGGTCGACGCGAACGACGCCCAGTCCCTCGAGTACGCCATTATCGAGAACGTGCAACGCGCCGATCTCAACCCGATCGAGGAGGCGAGCGGCTATCTTGCACTGATGGATGATTTCAACCGCACGCAGGAAGATGTCGCGCGGATCGTCGGCAAAAGCCGGCCGCATATCGCGAACACGATGCGATTGCTCAAGCTGTCAGAGCCGGTGAAGCATCTGGTCCGCACCGGCAAGATTTCCGCAGGGCACGCCAGGCTCCTGGTCGGGCAACCTAACGCCGAAGCGATCGCGCACGAAATCATCGAAAAAGGATGGAGCGTGCGCGATCTGGAAGCCGATATGCGCAAGGATGTCGCCGCCCAGGTTCGCGACATGCGGCGGGAGGCCAAGGGCTTCACCATCGGAGTCACCAAAGACGCTGACACCCGCGCGCTGGAGAGACGCCTGTCCGATGCGCTCGGCCTCGAGGTCAGTGTCGATCACCGCGGTGAGGGCGGCACGCTGCGGATCAAGTATCGTGATTTGGACCAGCTTGACGCGGTCCTGAAAAAGCTGAGCGGATAATGCGGACGTTCGTTTTGCGTGTTAATTTCGCGAACCGCTGAGGCTCAGCCGCCGCTCAGTTTTACTTCGGCCCGTGCGTCAGCTTTCATGTCGGGCTCGGGTGCATGACCAAGCCTGGCACGCATATTGGCTAACTCCATCTCGGTCTGCTCATTTGACGCCTCAATAGGCTGAGGCCGTCTCGCTGCAGCAAAGTCGATCGCATAGGCGTCGCCGACCGGACCGGGCGTCCAGTCTTCGCCGGGCAATAATGTGATCTTCGCTTCCTGAATGAGCCCGCGCGACAGGAACGGATCGAAAAAACG
>DATGDN010000424.1:0-2779 GCA_035310865.1 Pseudolabrys sp.
CTGGGCGTTCCGCGGATTCAAGCCGGAAGAGACGAGGAAGTGAGACGGCGCTCCCTTGACGCGAGCGCCTGCCTTGCGTGTATAGCCCCTCAACTGTCATGGCCGGGCTTGACCCGGCCATCTCGCTTAGGGGCGCAGTACCCGACTAAGCGAGATCGCCGGCACAAGGCCGGCGATGACAGTAGCACGGAGCGCCCTACCCCGCCGTCGGCGCGTTGCGGCGCGCGAAGGCACTCCAGACCACCAGCACGATGATTGCGCCGACCACCGCGCCGATCAGCCCGGCGCCTTCGTCGGCGTGGTACCAGCCGAGCGCCTGCCCGAGATAGGTCGCGACGAAGGCGCCGGCGATGCCGAGCAGCGTCGTCAGGATGAAGCCGGCCGGCTCGTTCGCTCCTGGGTGGAGGAATTTCGCGATCACGCCGGCGATGAAGCCAATGATGATGAGCCACAGGATGTGCATGGGTCGCCTTCCAACGTGTGTGGACATTGGGCGGAAAACTCAGGGAAGGAACTTTGGTTCCGGGGGCCTGGCACGGCCCTACTTGCTGTCATGCGCGGGCATAGCCGTCCGAAGGACGGCGTGCTTTCGCACGCCTATGACCCGCGCATCCATGATGCTTAGCCACACGGACCATCATTACGGCTGACTTTGGTGCTGCGCCTCATGGATTGCCGGGTCATTGGCCATGGAGACGGCGCTTCGCGCCTTTTGTCCGGCAATGACCAGTGGGGAGGCTATGCCCGCGCATGACCGAACAAGGGCTTTTCCGCCGGTCTGTTTACCCCCTCCGTACCCGCCTAAGCAGGAAGGCGTTGCAAATTGTTCGGTGGGCTCGGCGCTTCCGCCTTCGCGCTAACGCGCTGTAGGCGGACAAGTCGCGGCCTTAGCCCACCCTACGGCATGCTTTCGCGGGAATGAGCGGAATGGCGGACAAGTCGCGCCTTAGCCCTACGGCCTGCAAGGAAAGGCCAGGTTTTTGCCCGGCCACGGCAGGTAGGAAAGGTTGTGCCGAGGCACCATATGACTCCCCGCCCCAACCCGAGGAACGGCGCGCCCCCTCATGCGTTGCAGGGCCGGAATGCGTGTTGAGAGTACCCAATGCCACATGTCGAAAATGTGCCGCTGGTGCCGGACTGGACCCCGCAGGACCTGACCGAGATCAACATCAATGACGAGCGCGAGCTCACCTACTGGACCAACGAGCTGCGCATCTCGATCGGCGACCTAATCTGGCTGGTGGAAAAATACGGCACCTCGGCCGACCGCATCAGGGCGATGGTGAAATAGGCGCGCGCGTTTGCGCGCGCCCTCATGGCCGGGCTTGTCCCGGCGCCTTCGTGCGCCGCAATTCAGCAAGACGCGGATGGCCGGCATAAAGCCGGCCATGACGAATGAGAGGTTGCAATCGTTCGCGACGGTCATTCCGGGGCGCGCTGTCAGCGCGAACCCGGAATCCAGACCCAAAGACCGTGCCCTGCATCTGGATTCCGGGTCCGGCGCGCCATAGCGCGTCGAAGACGCGCGTAAACGCGCTTCTGCGCGCCGTCCCGGAATGACGAAGCTCTTCGTGAATTTGGAACCTGAGGGCGCGGGAATGAGCGGGAGCGGAAGCGCGCTCCGGCTTGAGGCCAATCGGGGGTTCACATAACATCGTGCGGCTGCCGGGGGGGACGAACGGCAGCGTCCAATTCCTGCGGCAATCGGCGAAGTGGCGTTCCCCACGCGAAAACGGTAGCGAGCGGCAGCATGAGTCCCGGTCTTCAGCTCCAACTTACCGACTATGTCGAATATCATCGCGACCCGACCAACTGTGCCATGCACGTGGCTGGCATCATCATCCTGTTCCTGGCGGCGGTGCTGCCGCTGAGCCTGTGGCCGGTCACGGTGCTCGGCCTGCAGCTCAATGTGGCGGTGCTGCTGGCGATCCCGGTGCTGGTCTACTGGATCGTGCTGGATGCCGCGCTCGGCCTCGCCATTCTCGGCTTCGCAATCTTGCTGCTGCTGACGGCCGCCGCGATCGCGAGCCATGTCAGCGTCACCGCGGTCTGGATCACGGCAGGTGTGCTGCTCGTCGTCGGCGTAGCCTCGCAGATCATCGGGCACCAGGTGTTCGAGCGCCGCCAGCCGGCGCTGGTGGACAACCCCACGCACCTGCTGCTTGGCCCTATCTTCGTGACGGCGAAATTGTTCATTGCGCTCGGCTTCCGCAGCGATCTCGCCGCCATCATTCAGCAAGGACCGCCATCGGCGCCGGAGCGCCCGTAGCAAGAGTCATGGCGTGCACTCTTGTCACCGGCGGCAGCGGCTTCATCGGGCAGCATCTGGTCGCGGCGCTGATCGCGCGCGGCCGCACGACGCGGGTGCTCGACCTGCGTCCGCCGGGCCGCGCCGCAGCCAATGCACACTATGTCGAAGGCTCGGTGCTCGACGCCGACGCGGTGGACCGCGCGCTTCGTGACGTCGATGAGGTTTACCATCTTGCCGGGCGGCCCGGCATGTGGATGCCGCGCAAGGAGGATTTTCATTCCATCAATTGCCGCGGCACCGAGACCGTCATCGCGGCGGCGCGCAAGCGCGGCATTGCGCGGCTGCTGCATTGCTCGACCGAATCCATTCTGTTCCCCTCTTCGCCTTCGGGCCATTCCACGTCCGACGATCCCCTGCTGACGGCCGACGACATGCCGGGACCCTACACGCGCTCGAAGCTGCTCGCCGAGCAACGCGCCGTAGAAGCCGCGGCATCCGGATTTCCGGTGGTGATCGGCAGCCCGACAA
>DATGDN010000425.1:0-13370 GCA_035310865.1 Pseudolabrys sp.
GGTTTCCTGGATATCGAGTAGTCGATGGCTCAAGTCTTTCCAGACGTGCGAGCCGAACACCTGCGAATCGCCCAGCGTCGGTTCAATGGCGAAGTGTTCCTCAAGCGCTATCTTGCCTTGCATTGGGTTCTCCCGGCTTTCTTGCATCATGCAATGCGCTGACGGCGTTTGTCAGCAGCCGTACATGCAACAAAAAAGCCGCCCGGTTTGGGCGGCCGCCAACCCGGAGCTCGCGAAGGATGGTGGAGCCAGGGGGAGTCGAACCCCCGACCTCGTGAATGCCATTCACGCGCTCTCCCAACTGAGCTATGGCCCCAATTTCTGAATTCGATCGCCGCTTGGGAAGCGGCCGCCGTAATCAGCTTTCCTCTTCCTTCTCAATCGACTCGCCGATGATATCGGTCACATCGGGATTGCCTTCTTCTTCTTCCTCGATGAAGGCAGCATCGTCGAGGCTCTCATCCATCTCGACTTCTTCCTCGCCTGCTGCTGCTGCGCCTTCCGCTGCTGCCGGCTTCTTGCCCTGCTGTTCTGCCTCGGCATCCTCAAGCGAAACAAATTCGGCCTCGGCGGTCTCCGGCACGATGCTTTCGGTTGGTGCCACGGGTGCAACCTTCACCGGCGCCGCGGCCTCGGGCCGTGCACGCGGGGGCGCGGGCGCGACGATCGGGACAACTTTGCCGGTATAAGGTGAAATCACCGGCGTTTTGTTGAGGTCGTAGAATTTACGACCTGTATCGGGACAGACGCGTTTGGTGCCGAGATCGGGTTTCGCCACGGTCGAGGTTCCTCGGGACAGGGTCGTGAAAATCGGTGTTTCACTTGGCTAGTTGCAGGGCCCCTGTCAATAGCGCAAGTGCGCCAAACGGCGCCAAAAAGCGGCGGGATGACGGCGCGCGCGGCTGCGTGGTAGGACGGCGAAGATTTTAAGGATAGTAACCGGTGACCCCCGCAGAATTAACGCCGCTAACCGCCCGTCAAAGCGGCCCTGTGCAGGGCCGTGCCGCTGTCCCGGGCGATAAATCGATTTCTCACCGCGCCCTGATCCTTGGGGCCCTGACGGTCGGCGAGACTACGGTCGGGGGCCTTCTGGAAGGTGATGATGTCCTGCACACAGCTGATGCCATGCGGGCGCTTGGCGCGCGGCTGGAGCGCAGCGGGGAGCAGGCCTGGCGCATTCACGGCGTCGGGGTCGGCGGGTTTGCACAGCCGGACGGCCCGCTCAATTTCGGTAATTCGGGTACGGGGTGCCGGCTCGCGATCGGCGCCATCGCCGGCAACGACGTGACCGTCGCCGTCGTCGGCGACGAATCCCTGAGCAGCCGGCCGATGCGGCGCGTGCTCGATCCGCTGGAGAAAATGGGCGCACGCGTACTGGCGGCGGCGCTCGGCGGACGCCTGCCGCTTACATTGCAAGGCGCAGCCGATCCGATACCGATTACCTACGAGTCGCCGGTTGCCTCCGCGCAGCTCAAGTCGGCCGTACTGCTCGCCGGCCTTGCCGCGCCTGGTGAAACAACCGTTATCGAGGCGGAAGCCACCCGCGATCACACCGAGCGATTGCTCAAGCACTTCGGTGCAAAGATCACCAGCAAGCCGCATGGCGAACACGGCCGTCGCATTGTGCTGAAAGGCCAACCCGAGCTTGAGCCCGCCAATGTCCTCGTGCCCGCCGACCCGTCTTCTGCGGCGTTTCCGCTGGTTGCGGCGCTGATTGTGCCGGGCTCCGAGCTCGTTCTCGAATCGGTAATGACAAACCCGTTGCGCACGGGACTGCTGACGACGTTACGCGAGATGGGAGCGAATATCGAAGCGGTGGACAAGCGCGACGGCGGCGGCGAGGAAGTCGCCGAACTCCGCGTGCGCACATCGGCCCTCAAAGGTGTCGATGTGCCGGCAGAGCGCGCGCCGTCGATGATCGACGAATACCCGATCCTGGCCGTGGCCGCTTCGTTCGCGGAAGGCGTGACACGCATGCGCGGCCTGAACGAGCTGCGCGTGAAAGAGTCCGACCGGCTGGCTGCGACTGCCGACATGCTGCGTGCAAACGGCGTGACTGTCGAAATCGAGGGCGACGACCTGATCGTTCAGGGCAAAGGCCGGCCCACCGGTGGCGGCGAGGTGAAGACGCACATGGACCACCGGATCGCCATGTCCGCCCTGGTGATGGGGCTCGCGAGCGAAAACGCCGTGCGCATCGACGACAGCGCATTCATCGCGACAAGTTTCCCGGGCTTCGTCGAACTGATGCGCTCGATCGGCGCGGATCTGACATGATCATCGCGATCGATGGGCCGGCGGCGTCGGGCAAGGGCACGCTCGGCAAGAAACTCGCCGCGCACTATCGGTTGCGCCACCTCGACACCGGATTGATCTACCGCGCCGTCGCCAAGGCTCTCCTCGATGCCGGACAGCATCCGGGCGACGCCGTGGCTGCGGTCGCCGCCGCAAAAGCTCTCGATCCATCGCGCTTTGACGAAACTGTCCTCAAGACCCACGCCATCGGCGAAGCCGCTTCGGTCGTGTCTGCCATTCCCGAGGTGCGCGCCGCGCTGCTTTCATTCCAGCGCGAATTTGCCGGCAAGCAGCCGGGGGCGGTACTGGACGGCCGCGATATCGGCACGGTCATTTGTCCCAATGCCGACGTTAAGATCTACGTGACCGCAACCCCGGACGTCCGCGCACGGCGGCGTGCCGCGGAATACCGGGCGCAAGGGCGCAATATCGAGGAGGCCGCTGTGCTGGCGGATATCCTTAAGCGGGACGAGCGCGACCAAAACCGCAGGGCCGCCCCCCTAAAACGCGCGCCGGACGCGCACTTGCTCGATACCACGCATTTAGATATAGACGCGGCTATCCGGGCTGCCGTCGACATCGTCGAGGCCACCCGAGCGGGCCGAGGGCGCGACTAACGCCCCTCGTTGTTGGAGGACAAAGCCCCGCTCGAGCCTCTGCGTAAAGCGCGCCCGATCGCACCATCGTTCCGAAAGCACGGTTTTTAGCGCCGGCCATCCGGGAATCCCGGAGGCTGCTGTCGGCCTGCGGGGCCGTCGGCCCGAGCGTTCGGAACGCCATTCAAACCCGCCGGCGCGCCGCAAACAGGAGACTCCATGGCCACCGCTACAGCACCCTCGCGTGAAGACTTCGCCAAGCTGCTCGACGAAGCCTTTGGCGGCGGAAACCTGCAGGAAGGTTCCGTCATCAAGGGCAAGGTCGTCGGCATCGAAAAGGAATTCGCCGTCATCGACGTCGGTCTCAAGACCGAAGGTCGTGTGGCCCTGCGTGAGTTCACCGGGCCCGGGCGGCAGGCCGACCTCAAGGTCGGCGATGATGTCGAAGTCTATCTTGAGCGCGTCGAAAACGCGCTCGGCGAGGCGGTGTTGTCGCGCGACAAGGCGCGGCGCGAGGAGAGTTGGGGCAAGCTGGAGAAGGCGTTTAACAGCAGCGAGAAGGTGCAGGGCGTCATTTTCAATCAGGTCAAGGGCGGGTTCACCGTCGACCTCGACGGCGCCGTGGCGTTCCTGCCGCGTTCGCAGGTCGACATCCGGCCGATCCGCGATGTCACCCCGCTGATGAATGTGCCGCAGCAATTCCAGATTCTGAAGATGGACCGCCGCCGCGGAAACATCGTTGTCTCGCGCCGCACGGTCCTGGAAGAAACCCGCGCAGAGCAGCGTCAGGAGCTGGTGCAGAACCTCGAAGAGGGCCAGGTCATCGACGGTGTCGTGAAGAACATCACCGATTACGGTGCGTTCGTCGATCTGGGCGGCATCGATGGATTGTTGCATGTGACCGACATCGCCTGGCGGCGCGTCAATCACCCGACCGAGGTGCTCAATATCGGCCAGCAGGTGAAGGTCAAGATCATCAAGATCAACCACGAGACGCACCGCATCTCGCTCGGCATGAAGCAATTGCTTGATGATCCGTGGCAGGGAATCGAGGGCAAGTATCCGGTCGGCGCCCGGTTCAAGGGACGCGTCACAAACATCACCGACTACGGCGCCTTTGTGGAGCTCGAGCCTGGCATCGAGGGTCTGATCCACGTCTCCGAGATGTCATGGACCAAGAAGAACGTCCACCCGGGCAAGATCGTCTCCACCTCGCAGGAAGTCGAAGTGCAGGTCCTTGAAGTTGACCCTGTCAAGCGCCGTATTTCCCTTGGCCTCAAACAGACCATGCGCAACCCGTGGGAAGTGTTCGTCGAGAAACATCCGCCCGGTTCGACGGTCGAAGGCGAAGTCAAGAACAAGACCGAGTTCGGCCTGTTCCTCGGCCTCGACGGCGATGTGGACGGAATGGTGCATTTGTCCGATCTCGACTGGAAACGCCCCGGCGAGCAGGTGATCGAGGAGTACAAGAAGGGCGACATGGTGAAGGCGCAGGTTCTCGATGTCGACGTCGAGAAGGAGCGCATTTCGCTCGGCGTCAAACAGCTTGCCGGTGACCCGATGGAATCCGCCGGCGATCTCAAGAAGGGATCGGTCGTCACTTGCGAGGTCACCGAGGTGAAAGAGTCCGGTATCGACGTAAAGATCGTAGGTACGGATCTCATGGCCTTCATCAAACGCGCCGATCTCGCGCGTGAGCGCGGCGAGCAGCGCCCCGAGCGCTTCTCTGCCGGCCAGAAAGTCGATGCGCGCGTCACGCAGTTCGATCGCAAGACCCACAAGGTCGGCGTTTCCATCAAGGCACTGGAAGTTGCCGAGGAAAAGGAAGCGATCGCCCAGTACGGCACAGCCGATTCAGGGGCATCGCTCGGCGACATTCTGGGTGCTGCGCTTAAGCAGCGGGCTGGCGACAAGCCCGAAGCCGAGGCGGAAAAGGCCGAAGAAGAAGAATAAGCCTCTGGATGCTTGCAGGACATGTTCCCCGGGGGCTTCCCCCGGGGTTCTACAATTAGACATCGCCAAAACTCGGCCACATGATTGCGCAAAGCGGCTTATTGATCGGTACAATCTGTTGACGATTCGACCGCGTATGATGTGGAACCGGTTTCCGGTTTGCGGCACTGTCATGTGCGAACAAATGGAGCGAAGCCATGTCGCTCGATCCTGATGCCATCGTTGATCGCCGCCGCATGCGGCGCAAGCTTACGTTCTGGCGCGTCAGCGCCCTCGTGGTAGCCCTCCTCGCGATCGGCGGCGCCGCGATCTTTTTCGTGCCGGGGGGCCGCTTGATGCCGCCAGGCGCCTACATTTCGCGCATCAAGGTTCAGGGCCTAATCCGCGGCAATCAAAACCGCGTCGACGCACTCACCCGGCTTGGCCAATCGCGTGCGAAAGCGGTGATCGTTCATATCGACAGCCCCGGCGGCACGACCGCCGGTTCAGAGCAGCTCTATGATGCGCTTCGCGACTTACAGAGCAAAAAGCCGATGGTCGTCGTCGTCGATGGTATCGCGGCATCGGGCGCCTATATCGCCGCGCTGTCGGCTGACCACATTATCGCCAATGAGACGTCATTGGTCGGCTCGATCGGAGTCTTGTTCCAGTACCCGAATTTCACCGACGTCCTGAAAACGATCGGCATCAAGGTCGAGGAAGTGAAATCGTCACCTTTGAAGGCCGCGCCAAACGGCTTTGAGCCGACGAGTCCGGAAGCCCGTAAAGCAATCGAAGCGATCGTGCTGGATTCCTATGCCTGGTTCAAAGACCTGGTAAAGGACCGCCGGAAAATGGACGACGCCCAGGTTACGCGCGTGGCTGACGGCCGCGTCTTTACGGGCCGGCAGGCGGCCGGCCTGAAGCTTGTCGATGGGCTTGGAAACGAGAAAGCAGCGCTGGCATGGCTGGAAAAGGAGAAAAGCGTGCCTGCCAACACGCCTGTGCGGGACTATTCGCTGCAGCCGCGCTTCAGCGAGCTTTCTTTCCTTCACGTCGCTGCATGGACTTTCGAGGCGGTAGGGCTTAGCGCCATTGCGCACCGCATCGAGGAATGGGGTGCAGTGCAGGCAGTCGAGCGACTCAACCTTGACGGTCTCTTGGCGCTTTGGCACCCTCCATCCACCAATTGATTTCCAGTCGGCCGGGGCAGGGCGGCATCAATGATCAAGTCAGAACTTGTCCAGCGAATTGCCTCCCAGAACCCTCACCTCTACCAGCGTGACGTCGAGAATATCGTCAACGCGATTCTGGGCGAAATCACCAGCGCCATGGCGAAAGGCGACCGCGTCGAGCTGCGTGGCTTCGGCGCCTTCTCAGTCAAACATCGACCGGCCCGGACCGGCCGCAATCCGCGAACCGGTGCCCACGTTGCCGTCGATCAGAAATCGGTTCCGTTCTTCAAGACCGGCAAGGAAATGCGCGAGCGCCTGAACAGGCCGGGCGCAATTTAGAAGCGGGTTTTTCCGGTTTGCGGAAATGCTATGGTTATGGCCGGGCCTGTCCCGGCCGTCGATTTTTTGGCAAAGGCGTTAACGATGTTCCGCAGGGTCGTCTCGGCGGTGATCCTCGTGCCGCTGGCAGCGGCCATCATCATTTTTGCGGTGGCCAATCGGCAATCGGTGACAGTTTCATTTGATCCTTTTTCCACGGCGAGTCCGGCATACGCGGTGACGTTGCCGCTCTTCGTCCTCATCATGATGCTGGTCATTCTCGGTGTACTGATCGGCGGCACCGTCGCGTGGATCGGTCAAGCACGATGGCGGCGCGCGGCCCGCAGGCTCGATGCCGATGTGCGCGCCCTCCATCAGGAGCTGGACGTCATCCGCCGCCGCTTTGCGCCGGAGCCGCCGCGCACGCCCGAGCCGGCGCCATACACGGTCATTCCGCCGCCGCTTTCCTGACCAGAGGCGGTTCTGCTTTGCGGCCGGGTGGAGAAGGCGGTAGAAGGCGCGTCACGATGCCTTTGTCGATCAAAATCTGCGGCCTCAAGACCTCGCAAGCGCTTGATGTGGCGCTTGATTCCGGGGCCGACCTGGTTGGATTCGTGTTCTTTCCCCCCAGCCCCCGTCATCTCGGCTTTGAGGCTGCGCGCGCGCTCGGCCAGCGCGTCAAGGGCCGCGCTGCCAAGGTCGCCCTCACGGTCGACGCCAATGACGAGATGCTGCTCGACATCATTGGGGCGCTCAACCCGGATATGTTGCAACTGCACGGCAGCGAAACCCCCGACCGGGTCGTAGCGGTGCGCACGCGCTTCGGCCTTCCGGTCATGAAGGCGCTCGCGATTGCGGAGCGCAAGGATCTGTCGCCTATCCGAGAATATGCGCAGGTGGTTGACCGGCTGATCTTCGATGCGCGCCCTCCAAAGGACGCGACGCGCCCGGGCGGGTTGGGCAAGGCATTCGACTGGAGCCTGCTCAAGAATATTAATGCCGGCGTGCCCTTCATGCTGTCGGGCGGCTTGGATGCCGACAATGTCTCGGAGGCGCTGCGCACCACGCGCGCGCCCGGCGTCGACGTGTCCTCGGGAGTCGAACGTACGCCCGGCGAGAAAGACCCGGAGAAAATCCGCTCGTTCATTCGTGCCGTACGGGCGGCCGAGGCCGAGATCTTTTCACCGCCTCTCCAGCTGGGAGAGGCCTCGATCGTGCGCCCGGTCAAATAGGTATGGTGCCATGACCGTGCAGCAGCCCAACTCATTCCGCACAGGACCCGACGAGCGGGGACATTTCGGCATCTATGGCGGCCGATTCGTCGCCGAGACGCTGATGCCGCTCATCCTCGAGCTTGAAGCCGCCTATGCGAAGGCCAAAGCCGACCCGAAATTCCAGAAGGAGATGGACGGCCATCTCGCAACCTACGTGGGCCGCCCATCACCGCTTTATTTCGCGGAACGGTTTACGCAGCACTGCGGCGGGGCAAAAATCTATTTCAAGCGCGAAGAGCTCAACCATACCGGCGCGCACAAGGTGAATAACGTGCTTGGCCAGATCATGCTGGCTTTGCGCATGGGCAAGAAACGCATCATTGCGGAAACCGGTGCCGGCATGCACGGCGTTGCGACCGCTACTCTGTGCGCCAAATTCGGCTTGCCGTGCATCGTCTACATGGGTGCGGTGGACGTCGAGCGGCAGAAGCCGAACGTCTTGCGAATGAAAATCCTCGGAGCAGAGGTTCGTCCTGTCGAATCCGGCGCGCGCACGCTCAAGGATGCAATGAACGAAGCGCTGCGCGACTGGGTCACCAACGTCACCGACACGTTCTACTGCATCGGGACGGTTGCCGGCCCGCATCCGTATCCGGCGATGGTGCGTGATTTCCAGTCGATCATCGGCCGCGAAACGCGCGAACAGCTGCAGGCCGCCGAAGGCCGGCTCCCGGATTCGTTGATTGCCTGCATCGGCGGCGGCTCCAATGCCATGGGTCTCTTCCACCCATTCCTCGATGAGCGCTCAATCGAAATCTACGGCGTCGAGGCGGCCGGTCATGGGCTCAGCAGTGGCAAGCATGCGGCTTCGATCGCCGGCGGCCGGCCCGGCGTGTTACACGGCAATCGCACATACTTGCTGATGAACGACGACGGACAGATCGAGGAAGCCCATTCGATTTCAGCCGGGCTTGATTATCCCGGCATCGGCCCGGAGCACGCCTGGCTCAACGATATGGGCCGCGTGAAATTTCTTTCAGCGACCGACGACGAGGCGGTGGCGGCATTTCAGTTGTGCAGCAAGCTCGAAGGCATCATCCCGGCGCTCGAGGCTGCGCACGCGCTCGCGAAAGTGCCGGAGATCGTGGCGAAGAAGCCGAAGGACCATCTGATGGTGGTCAATCTTTCCGGCCGCGGCGACAAGGATCTGGCGTCCGTTGGAGCGTTCCTTGAAAGCAAGAAACGATGACGACGCGCATCGACCGCCGTTTCGCTGCCTTGAAAAAAGAGGGCCGTGCCGCATTGGTGACGTTCACCATGGCGGGCGATCCCGACTACGAGACTTCGCTTGCCATCGCCAGGGCGTTGCCGAAAGCCGGCGCCGATGTCATCGAGCTCGGCATGCCGTTCACCGACCCGATGGCGGACGGGCCCGCAATCCAGGCGGCCGGCTTGCGTGCGTTGAAGGCAGGCCAGCGAATGACAAAGACGCTCGCGCTAGTCAGCGAATTCCGCAAAGGCGACAACGAAACGCCCATCGTGCTGATGGGTTACTACAATCCCATCTACGTTTACGGCGTCGACAAATTCCTCACCGACGCGAAATCGGCCGGGGTGGACGGGCTTATTGTGGTGGACCTGCCGCCGGAGGAAGACGAGGAGCTTTGCATTCCCGCGCTTAAGGCGGGCCTCAACTTTATACGTCTGGCGACCCCTACCACCGACGACAATCGGCTCCCGGCCGTGCTGAAAAACACATCGGGCTTTGTCTACTACATCTCCATCACCGGGATTACCGGCTCCGCCGCACCCGATACCGCCAAGGTGGCGGCGGCGGTTACGCGCATTAAACGGCACAGCAAGCTTCCGGTTGCGGTCGGATTCGGGGTCAAGACCGCCGATCAGGCGCGCGCTTTCGCCGAAAGCGCCGACGGCGTCGTGGTCGGTTCGGCCCTGGTGGATGCATTGCGCCAAAGCCTCGACAAGAACGGCAAGGCCGGACCTGGAACGGTGAAGGCGGTCACCGCCCTGGTAACCAGCCTGGCAGAGGGCCTGCGTTCGGCCCGCCGCGTGGCGGCCGAGTGAACATTCGGCCCGGCCAGCAGTTATAATTTCGGCGAATCGAGCTATATAGGCCAGCCATGAACTGGATCTCCAACGTTGTGCGGCCGAAGATCCGCAGCTTCCTGCGCCGCGAGACGCCGGAAAATCTCTGGATTAAATGTCCGGAGACGGGCCAACTCGTCTTTTACAAGGACGTCGAGGCCAATCAGTTCGTCATTCCCAGCTCCAACTATCATATGCGCATCAGCGCACCGCAGCGGCTGAAGGCGATGTTCGATGGCGGCGAGTTTGAGGACATTGCTCTGCCCGAAGTGCCGCTCGACCCGCTCAAGTTTCGTGATGAGCGCCGTTACGCGGATCGTCTGAAGGACGCCCGCACCAAGACCGGGTTGCAGGACGCGGTGAAGGTCGGCATCGGCCGGCTGGAAGGCCAGATGGTGACGATCGCGGTGCAGGATTTCGATTTCATGGGCGGCTCGCTCGGCATGGCGGCCGGCGAAGGTGTCATTGTCGGGCTTGAGACAGCGGTACGGCGCCAGACACCATTCATCATGTTCGCGGCTTCGGGCGGCGCGCGCATGCAGGAGGGTATCCTGTCGCTCATGCAGCTCCCGCGCACGACGGTCGGCGTGCAGATGCTGCGCGAAGCGCGCAAGCCGTATATCGTCGTGCTGACCAATCCGACCACGGGTGGCGTGACCGCTTCCTACGCGATGCTCGGCGACGTGCAGATCGCCGA
Organism: Pseudolabrys sp.; assembly: GCA_035310865.1. Taxonomy (GTDB): domain Bacteria; phylum Pseudomonadota; class Alphaproteobacteria; order Rhizobiales; family Xanthobacteraceae; genus Pseudolabrys. The sequence continues at coordinate 10,334 of DATGDN010000425.1, forward strand.
GCCCGGCGCGTTGATCGGCTTCGCAGGCCCGCGGGTGATCGAGCAGACCATCCGCGAAAAACTGCCGGAAGGATTTCAGCGCGCCGAGTACCTCGCCGAGCACGGCATGGTTGATATGGTGGTTCACCGGCACAAATTGCGCGCGACACTCGCCGAATTGTGCCGGCTGTTGACCAGAACGCCGGCGCCGGGTGGCCAGCAACAGCAACAACAATTGCCGGTTCCGGCCCACGCGTGATCCGGCTTCGGCTCTGTCCGCGAAAGCGGATGCTCCGGCCGGCTCAATGTTCTAGAATAAAAAATACGGAGTACTGGATGCCCAGTATTCGCTGGGCATGTCAGACGAAGAGTCAATGAAGGACATCGAATCCATCGTCGCGCGGTTGATGGCGCTGCATCCCAAGCGCATCGATCTGTCGCTCGATCGCGTACAGCGTCTTCTTGCCGCGCTTGGTCACCCCGAGCGAAAGTTGCCGCCGGTCATTCACGTTGCCGGCACCAATGGCAAAGGATCAACGATTGCGTTTTTGCGCGCGATTCTGGAAGCCGCCGGAAAACGCGTGCACGCTTACACCTCGCCGCATCTGGTCCGTTTCAACGAGCGCTTCCGCATCGGCGCATCGGGAGAGGGCCATCTCGTATCCGACGATGAGCTTTCCGCGATCCTGGAGGAATGCGAGCGCGCGAATGCGGGCGCACCGATCACGGCCTTCGAAATAACGACCGCCGCCGGTCTGTTGATTTTCGCGCGTCATCCTGCGGACGTCCTTCTCATGGAAGTCGGCCTCGGCGGCCGCCTGGACGCAACGAACGTCATCGACCATCCTTTGGCGACCATCATCACGCGCATTTCGATCGATCACACGGACTTTCTGGGCGACTCGCTGGGGAAGATTGCCGCTGAAAAGGCCGGGATACTTAAGCGCGGCGTACCGGCCGTGATCGCCTCGCAGAATCGCGAAGCCCTCGCCGTGATTGAGCGGCAGGCCGGCAGGCTCGGTGCGCCGCTTAAAATCGCCGGTGAGGATTGGACGGCCACCGAAGAGCGGGGCAGGCTTGTCTATCAGGACGAGGCAGGGTTGCTCGATTTGCCGGCGCCCAGGCTCTATGGGCGGCACCAGTTCGAAAACGCCGGCCTGGCGATTGCTGCTCTGCGTGCAACCAGGCAATTCGCCATCCCGGGGGCCGCGTTCGACGCCGGCATGACAAAGGCGGAATGGCCGGCGCGATTGCATCGACTGGCACACGGGCGGCTTGTGGAGCTTGCGCCCGCCGGCAGTGAGCTGTGGCTGGACGGCGGCCACAACCCGGACGGAGGCCGAGCCGTAGCGGCGGCGCTGGCCGATCTCGAAGAGCGTGTGTCGAGGCCGCTGGTCCTGGTCGTGGGAATGCTCGCGAGCAAGGATTGCGAAGGCTTTTTAAGCAACTTTGCCGGCCTCGCCCGCCGTCTGATCGCCGTTCCGATACCCGGCGCTGAAAAAGGCCTCAGCCCGGAAACGGTGGCTGATATCGCAAGATCCATCGGTCTTTCGGCGACAAGCCGCGACAATCTTGCCGAGGCGTTTGATGCCGCGCGCAAGCTCGACCTCGAACCGCCGCCGCGGATTTTGATTACCGGATCGCTTTACCTGGCTGGCGAAGTGCTGCGGGAGAATGGGACGCTGCCGCAATAGCGGCCTTCATGAGTCCCGCTAACGCAAAACGGCCGGCTTTCGGCCGGCCGTTTTAGGAAACTTTACTGCGGCGTCAGACGGCGCCGCTGATCCATTGATGCAGTTTCTGCTTGGGCGCGGCGCCGACCTGGCGCGAGGCTATCTCGCCGTTCTTGAACAGCATCAGCGTGGGGATCGACATGATGCCGTACTTGGCGGCGGTATTCGGATTTTCATCGACGTTGAGCTTGACGATCTTGACTTTGTCGCCGAGCTGGCCCGCGATCTCTTCCAGAGCCGGCGCGATCATGCGGCAGGGCCCGCACCATTCCGCCCAGAAGTCCACGACCACCGGTTCGGCAGATTTCAAGACATCCGATTCGAAGCTAGCGTCCGACACTTTGCCGACGGCCATGACAAACCTCTTGTGATTGAGTCGGGGGAATCGCCCCCAAAAATTGTGAGGGCTGGAACCTATGAACGCTGTCCCCAAGCGTCAAGGAGCTTCACGTGGAGGTGACGCGGGTCAGGGCATTGTCCATGGCCTCTTCGGAAAGTTCCATCACATCAGGGACTTCAGTCCAGATCAGCGCGGCGCGGATGGGCCGGTCCGGATAAAGCTTTTTGAGCACCGCTCGATAACGGGCTAGCTGCATTATGTAGCCCTCCGGCACCTCCTCGATTCGTCGTGGTGCGGGACGATTCGTTTTGAAATCACCGATCAAGACGGCACCAGGCGTTATGGCCAGCCGGTCAACCTGGCCGGACACCCGCACCAGTTCACCGCCGGCCATGACCCTGCCGATGATCGGCACTTCGGCCCGGCTGTTGGGTTCGAAAAGCTCGCGGAAGTGCTGATGACCGAGCACGCGCATGACTTCGTTGGAGATGGCCTTGCGAACTTCGGCCGTCAGCTCGCCGCCTCTGCGCGCGAGATAATCCTGTGCCGTCTTGGCGCGGCGCTCGGCGGGAATATCCGGCAGTGACTGCATCAGCCGGTGGGTGAGCGAGCCGCGCAGCAATGCCGCCTTGATGCCGGCGACAGCGAATGGGCGCGCCGCCTCCTCATCAATCGCGCCCGACGGCGTGATGCTGCGCACCGCCGCCTTGTCCATCGGCGCATCGCGTGTGAGCCAGGGCGGCAGCGAAATTTTTGCCGCTGGTGTTTCACGCTTCGCAGGTCCGGCCTCCGGCATTCTTCCTTTGCGGTAGCGCAGCACTTCGTCACTGCCGACGTCTGCCGACTCGCTCACGCAATCGCCGCGCAGCGCGTCCTCCACGAGCTGGTACCAGCAGCCGTCGGGAATCTTGTTCGGGCCTTTCGACCCGCACACCACCAGCCGCTCGGCTGCACGCGTCATTGCCACGTATAGCAGCCGCCGGTA
>DATGDN010000426.1:0-7044 GCA_035310865.1 Pseudolabrys sp.
AATCGCATTTCTTGCTTTCGTCGGCCTGATCGTGCCGGCCGCATTTGTCCTGGCGCTGCTGGCCGCGCCGCCCGCCAGCCCCGCACCGGCTCAGCTTCCGGGCTGCGACCGCAATCTCGCCGACGCCACCAGCAATGTCGCGGCCATGCAGGCACGCGTCAAAGTTCTCGCCTCCAAAGAGGGACAGGACATATGCACCGCGACGCGGCTTTATTTCCTCGAAGTCGTGAAAGCGCGCGCGGTCACCGCGCTCTGCAAGAGCGGACCCGAACGCGAGCGCGAACTCGGCCGGTTCGATGCCGATGTGGAACACATCAATGAAGCGATTGCGGCGCGCTGCAGTTGACCGAAAAATAGTCCGATTGCTTCACAGCTTCGCCAAAGTTCCATGGCATATGGCAACCATGCTTAACCGGTTTGCGCAGAACATTGCGCATTAAAGAAATGCCGGAACGGCACTTTCGGGGGAGATTGAATGCGAGCAAGCGCTCATCACGCATTGTGGATAGCCGGCATGCTGATGCTTGCCGCCCAGCCTGCATCGGCACAGGAGACGACGGACGGAGCTGCGCTCACGCCGGAAGAAAGTGCGCTGCTCGGCAATGCGCTCGTCTTCGATCCCGCCGCGCTCGCCACCCCGCCGAAGAAACCGCTGCAGCTTCCCGGCTCCAGAAAAAGCGGGTTCGAAATCACGCGGACAGAGAAGCCGGACGGCTCGACCACGGTCGTGGTGAAGCAGCCGCTGCAGACCGAATGGGCGAACGCAGTTGGCGCCGATCTCGCGCCCTCGAAGTCGAGCGCTTTCGACCGGCCGCTGCCGACGATGGACAATAACGGCGTCCCCGCCGGCGCCGCCTGGGCATCGGTCGGCGTGCCGAATCTCGCCAGCGTGGATGCGCGCGTCGATCCGACGAATGAGCAAGGAAAGGTCGGCACCACACTGAAGCACTCGATTCCATTTGCCGACCACTTCGCGGTGACGGTGCAGAACACGTATTCCGTGACGGAGACGCTCGGCCAGCCCTCGCCGGGCCCCGGCGACCTGCCGCTGATGGCACTGCCGCCTCCCGGCACCCCTGCAGCACCGCAGATCTTCGGCAACGAGAAGGCGGTCAAGTTCAACATTCTGCCGACCGGCACCACGCTCGGCGCCGGCCTCGCCACCGCCAGCAACGATCCGGCGACCCACAACACCTTCAGCGCCGAGCAGAAACTCTACGGTCCCCTGCGGGTGACCACGGCGGTGACCGATGCGGGACAGACCACCAGCAACAAGAGCATCACCGCCGGCTTCAGGCTGCACTGGTAGTCGGTCTCCTGATACCACGCGGCGTTTTCATAAAAGTCGTGCATAACTAAAAGCGCGGCCATGTTTGGCCGGAATGTTCCACCACCCTGCCCGTTCCCGCCCCACGGTCGCCTCACTCGCGTGCGGCAATTGGCTGCTATTGGGGAGCATCCGCGCAAATTTTGCGCTTCTGTAGGAGTGGACCATGACGGCCATCAGACCCGAGCGGCTAGGTGCGGACGGGACAATTCCGGAAAAAACCGGTCCGGAGGCATATGCGCCGAACCGGAAATCTTCGGAAAGAAACGAGTCCGATCAGGCGGCGGTGACCGCTTTCGAGGGTGAGATCCGCGAGTTCGTCCGGCGCGACGTCGCTTTCCTGCGCCGCCGCAACGACGCGGAGCAGCCGGCATCCGAGGCGACCATCGACAACATGAACGTGCTGATTCGACGCGTTTCCGGTGCCTCGATGGAGGAAATTGATCGCGTCATTCTTGAACTGCAGGGCGTGCGCGAAATGCTTCGCAGCGAGGGCGAGCGCGTCGGCCGCGAGATTGCCGGCTACGCGAGCCTCAGCCACGCGGCAATGACCGCGATGAAAGTGATCGGCGACAGCCTGACGCAATGGAAAAGCGCGCCAAGTAGTTACAGCCGGCCGGCCGAGTAGATCGCAAAGGAAATCGCCATCGCCGGACGCGCCGGCGATGGCTTTCTTTTGATCTTTAAGAGGCGGTGATCTGGTCGACGACGGTGCGCGTCGCAGGCTCGATCAGCAGAACTTTGTCCTTCGCCTTGATGAAATAAAGGTGCGAAACGCTGTCGATCCCGCGCACGCTCTCGGGCAACGGGCGCATCCCGTTGAGTGCCTGATTTGGCGACAACTCGCTTGCAGGTTTGAGCGCCTCGGCGCCGGCCACTGGCTGAGACTTGTCCGCCATCGCCGCATCATAAATCTGTTTACGTTGCTCCTCGGTTAGCGGCAACGGAATTGCCATTGTCGGCACGTGATCGAGGATGTCGTTGCGCTTTGAGAATTTCGCCGGAATGGTCTGACCGAATGATCCGATCGGCCCCGATGGCGGCGGCTCGTTCGAGGCGCCAGAAGCGTTTGCCGTGGGCGCTTGCTGCCCTCCGCTGCCTGTCGTTATCGTCTGCGCATCGCCGGTCGAGGGCTGGCGGGAGATCGGCTGCATCAGGGCAGCGCGCGCTTCCTCCGGTGTCGGAATGTTGCTGAAGTCGGCCGACTGCGATGACGGATGCGGCGCGGCACCAGGATTGATCTGGCCGGTATTGGGATCAAGCCCCGGATTGATCGGGCGCGCGGGTTGATCCTGGGCGAAGACAGCGGGCCCCAAAGATGACAACGTGACAACGGCGGCAATGCCGGCCGTCATTAAAAAGCGGCGCGAATTTTTCATGAGAAGCCTCCATCGGCTGTGCACAAACAACGGCCGAGAGGCGGCACTGGTTGCATGGTGCCAGGCTGCCGTATCCGGTGGGCAAAAAATATCCAAGGCCACCCTCGTGAGCGGACGGCGGTCAGACGTGATGGGCGATCAATTAGCTGGCGGCGGCGACTTTGGCCTTCGCGGCCTTGCGCGGCAGTGGATAGTCGGCGCTGTCATACAGCTGCCGGATGCCGTTGCCGTCGAAACGCTTCTCTTCGACCTCGAGATAGGCGCCAAGCAGCAGCTCCGGCGGCAGTTCCTCGATGGCGAAACGGATCGCCTCGGCAGCAGTCGGGAAGCGCTTATAGCCGATTGGGCGGCGCGACTTTCGGCTGCGGCTAGGAAAAAGTTCAGACGGGGCACGGTAGTTGATCATCGACATAATCAGTAGCTCCTCAGCTAGTAATATGGCCCTTGGAGCGTCGAAAATCCAGCACTTACAGGGCCGCGCATATCAGCCCGGCGGGCTCAAGGTAAATGAGCGGTACCGAAAAGCGTGGCCCGGCGCGCATGGCGCGCCGGGCCATTCTCGACCGGTGGGACCTGGTTAATCCACGAACTCGTCCACAACTTGGCTCGTCGCAGGGTCAACCAATACAACGCGGTTGTTTACCACCATGTATTTGTACGACTGGATTTCCGGCACTTCGACTGCGACTTCTCGCGGCACCGAATAAAGCCGCGCGCGTTCGGGCACGCGCGCGCCAACGCGATATTCGATCGTCGGCTCAGCCGGCACCACGCGCTCGCGTACGATCGTGCGATAGATCGTGCGCCGCTGAACCGGCGTCAGCTGCAGAGGTTCGGTCGTCACCACGGTTCGCGACTGCACCGGCTCGCGGGTGATGATCGTGGTCTGCGCGCTCGCTGTCGTCGCGCCGGCCACAAGTACTGCCACGATCGCGGCATGGCGAAAATGTGTCATAAGTTCCTCCTCTTGATTCCCGTTCAAAACTGAAAACGCGGGGTCGCAGGGAGGGGTTCCGAATTACGTGCCGCAACGCATCACGATTATCGTCATTGTGTGTGCGGCGGCTCGCTCATGAGCTTCAATTTTGCCTGCAGCACGCCAATGCGTTGTTCCGCTTCGGTCTTGGTGAGCGCGGGCCCGAACGCCTCGGGCTCGTAAGCCTCATAGGCCAACTTGCGAAACAGGCTGGCCTGTCCGGGCGTCATGCGGGCGACCGTTTCCGGCTTTTTGCGCATGCCAACACAAGTTCATCGGCGCGGATCGGTTCCCTTTTTCCGCGAATAGCCGAAAATGCGCTTCTGCTATTACGGCTGCTGAGGTGTCAGTGCTGGCCGCAAGATCAGCGTGATCGGCAATGTCACCAGCACAATCGCCGCGACCACGATCAGCGCCGTTGAAACGCCGACCGCGTCACCGAGCAAGCCATAGATCGCAGGCGAAACGGCGCCGGCGCCGATCGTGCCGGTGTAGAAAATACTGAAGGCGCGCTGGCGCCACGCCGGATCGACCAAGTCGGGGACCGAGCCGTAGAGAACCGACGACGTGCCGTTGAGCGCGACCCCGACGACTGGCAGCAAGATCAGCGCGGCCTCAAGCGGCAGCGGCAGCAATGCCACAATTCCGAAGGCGGTCACCGCTTCGGTCAGCCAAACGGTCGCGACCGTCCCGATACGGGCACCGATAAATGCGCAGACCAGTTTGCCCGCCGCTCCGCCGGCGAACACCAACGTCAGGGCAAGACCGACCGTCGGCAAGCTCGCACCCTTGGCCGTGAGCACGAAGGGCAAGAACGTGAGAAAGGCCATGCGCGTCGCGCTATCAATGACGCCGACCGACAACAGTAGCGGGAAGCCATAGTCGCGCGCGCCGCCGCCCGTGCCGGCACTTTCGTCTTTCTTATGCGGTGCGGCCGGCCCATCGCCCATACGCGGGATGAGCAGAAAAATCGCCACTGCGGCGATCGCACCCAATGCGCCGAGCAGCATGAGCGCGTGACGCCATGGCAGCACGACGATCAGGAGCGCCGCCGCCGCCGGAATGGTCATTTTTCCGATGTCGCCGGCAAAATTATAAGTGCCGAGAGCCTTCAGCGAACGCGTGCCTGCAAAGGCGTTGGCAATCAGCGACGACGCCAGTGGATGCTGTGTGCTGGCGCCCAGTCCGCCGACGAAAAGCGCTATCACCAGCGTGACCACGCCGCCGCTCAATCCAGCGAAGACATAGCCGAGACCTGCGAGCGCGGTGCCGAATGCAAGGACCGCAGCCGTGCCGAAGCGTTCCGCCAGGAATCCGGCGGGAATCTGAAAGCCGGCGAGCGTGCCCGAAAACACCGTCTTCATCAGCCCAAGCGCTGCGAAGCCGAGGCCGAATTCACCCTGCCATATAGGCAGCATGACGTAGACGAGGTCGGTGTACCCGTCGTGCAGCGCGTGCGCGCCACAGGCGACGCTAAGGGCGCGGCGCTCCGCGGTCTTTGTTGAGTCCGGATTCGGAGTCGTTGCGTCTTCGGCTGTCGCGCTCATGCGGAGCGAGCCTAGCAGATCGAGTGATACTTAGGTCGCAAATCTGAAATGCATCACGTCACCGTCGGCGACGACGTAGTCTTTGCCCTCGAGACGCATTTTTCCGGCTTCCTTTGCGCCGACTTCGCCGCCCGACGCGATGTAGTCGTCGTACGAGATTGTTTCGGCGCGGATAAAGCCCTTTTCGAAATCGGTATGGATCACTCCCGCGGCCTGCGGCGCCTTGGTGCCCTGGGTGATGGTCCAGGCCCGCGTCTCCTTGGGACCGACCGTGAAATAGGTCACCAGATGCAGCAGCGCGTAGCCCGCGCGAACGAGACGGTCGAGGCCGGTTTCCTTGAGGCCAACCGCTTCGAGAAAGTCCGCACGTTCCGCGGGCGGAAGCGTGGCGATCTCGGATTCAATCTTGGCTGAAATGACCACGGCGACCGCGCCCTCTTCCTTGGCGCGTTGCTCGACCTTGCGGGAATAGTCGTTCCCGGCGGCGGCAGATGCTTCTTCGACGTTGCAGGCATAGAGCACGGGAGCTGACGTGAGCAGCCCGAGCGAATGGAAAAGCTTTTCTTCCTCGGGCTTGCGCTCGACCATGCGCGCCGGCTTGCCATCGCGCAGAAGAACGAGCGACCGGTTGATCAGATCGAGCATTTCCTTCGCCTGCTTGGCGTCTTCGCCGCTGCCCTTGGCCTTTTTCTCGAGGTTATCGACACGCTTCTCCAGACTATCGAGATCGGCCAGCATCAACTCGGTCTCGATGACGTCGATGTCGGCGATCGGATCGATCTTGCCTTCGACATGTGTAACGTCGGTATCCTCGAAGCAGCGCACGACGTGCACAATCGCATCGACTTCGCGGATGGTGGCGAGGAACTGGTTGCCGAGCCCCTCGCCCTTCGAGGCACCGCGCACCAGTCCGGCGATGTCGACGAACGTAATGCGGGTCGGGATGATCTGCTCCGACTTCCCCAGTACAGCCAGCTTCTCGAGGCGCGGATCGGGTACGGCGATTTCGCCGACATTTGGCTCGATCGTGCAGAACGGATAGTTCGCCGCTTGCGCCGCCGCGGTTTGTGTAAGTGCATTGAAGAGCGTCGACTTACCGACATTCGGCAGGCCGACGATGCCGCATTTAAATCCCATGATCTTATCGTCTCGTTACATTTGTTACTTGGAGCCGGGCGGCTCGTCGTCCCCGTCGTCGAAGCCCTTGGCTTCCATGGCGAGATGGACCTTGTTCTGGAACGTCGAATCCTTGCCTTCGATCAGGAGGGGCGCGTTGTCGGCTATCACATCGCAAAGCGCTTCGACCCAGGCCCATTCGCTTTTTGCGAAATCGCCAAGCACGTGCGTCGGCACAAGCTCCTTGACGTCAGGCTTGCCGATACCGATGCGGACGCGCTTGTAGTCGTTGCCGAGATGCGCCGTGATCGAGCGCAAGCCATTGTGCCCGGCATCGCTGCCGCCGATTTTGACCCTGACTTTTGCTGGCTGCAGGTCAACCTCGTCGTGGAAGACCACGACGCTGCCCGGCTCGAGCTTGTAGAAATTCACGGCCTCCGCAACGGCCCGTCCGGACTCGTTCATATACGTGCCGGGCAGAAGCAGAAGCGCGCGCTCATTCGCGATATTGCCTTCCACCGCAACACCCTGGAAGCGCCGCCGCCATGGCGACAAGTTATGACGGCGAGCGATCGCCTGCACCGCCATAAACCCGATGTTGTGGCGGTTGCTGGCGTGCTTGGGGCCGGGGTTGCCGAGGCCGACGAAAAGCAGCATGGCTTCAACGGCCGCGAGGCCGCCCTATCGCGATGTGCGTTA
>DATGDN010000427.1:0-10277 GCA_035310865.1 Pseudolabrys sp.
CGCCTAATGCCTTGGGTGCCGGTTGCGTTCGGCGCAGGCATTGCCGGCTATTTCTCCGCCGACCATGAGCCGGCCTTCTGGGCTGTGTTACCTCTGGCGGCAGGTGCCGTCGCGGTGGCCTTTCTGGCGCGTCGGCGCCCATTTGGATTTCCGCTCGCTGTCGCCGCGGCGGCGGTCTTGGTGGGATTTGCCGTCGCAACGGTGCATACCGCGCGCGTCGGACATCCGATCCTGCAATCACCGATATCCAGCGCCGTACTCGCGGGCTTTGTCGAGTCCCGCGAGGAGTTGAACGCAGCGACCGCATTGTGATCCGCGTGGAGCGCTTCGATGCGCCGCACGTCGCATCCGTGCCTGAGCGCGTGCGAGTGGCCGCGCGCAAGGGGAGTGCACCGCCGGTCGGCAGCTTTGTTGAACTGAAGGCGCATCTGTCGCCGCCGATGCAACCGCTTCGTCCCGGCGGCTACGACTTTGCGCGCGACATGTATTTTCAACGGATTGGTGCCTCGGGCTACGCACTTGGTGCGATCAAGATCAAACCGCCGCCAACGGCGACCGGATTTTGGCTGCGATACGCCACCGTCATCGAGCGAATGCGCGAGGTGATCGACGACCGCATCCGCGCAGTGCTTTCCGGCGATAAGGAATCTATCGCCTCCGCGCTAATCACCGGCAAACGCGATGCGATCTCGGCGCCGGTCAATGATGCGATGTATATCTCGAGCCTCGCGCACGTGCTGTCGATTTCCGGCTATCACATGGCGGTCGTCGCGGGAATTGTCTTCTTTTTCATTCGTGCTGTATTGGCGTTGATACCTGCGCTGGCAAACCGTCGCCCGATCAAGAAGTGGGCGGCATCCGGAGCACTCCTCGCAGCGACCTTCCATCCTCTGTTGTCGGGCGCTGAGGTTGCCACCCAGCGTTCATACATCATGATCGCGATCGTACTTGTCGGCGCAATGCTTGATCGTCCGACGCTGACCTTCCGTACGCTCTCGGTTGCAGCCATCGCCGTCTTGCTGGTTGCGCCGCAGGCCGTCGTGCATCCGAGTTTCCAGATGTCGTTTGCAGCGACGCTTGCCTTGATTGCGGCGTATCAGCACGGCCTGCCGTGGAATTTGGACCGTGACAGCTCACTCGGCACGCGTGTCGCGCTGTGGGGATTTCGCGAGGCGGCGAGCCTGATCCTGGCCTCGCTGGTAGCTGGCCTCGCCACGACGCCTTATGCCGCTTATCACTTTCACCGGCTGCCACCTTATGGCGTGCTGGCCAACCTGCTCGCCATGCCAGTGGTGTCCGCAGTGGTCATGCCGATGGGCATACTTGGCGTCGTGACCATGCCGTTCGGCTTCGACGGGGTGTTCTGGGGGCTAATGGGGCAGGGCATCGACTGGATGAATACGGTTGCCCTGTGGGTGGCCGGCCTGCCCGGAGCACTCGGCCGCATGCCGGCCTTTGGTACCGGGCCGCTCCTGCTGGGAATGGCAGGACTGCTCCTCATCTGCTGTTGTGTACGCCGCTGCCGTGGTGTGGCGCGCTTGTGGCCGCCGGCGCGACCGTTTGGGCTGTATTCACGCTGCAGCCCGACGTGCTGATTACCGACGACGGTCAGTCGGCGGCGTTTCGCGGCGGCGATGGACGGCTCTCGGTTCTTCACGTCGGTCGCGACAGCTTTGCCGTCAAGGAATGGCTTGCCGCAGACGCTGATGCACGAACGCCGAAGGATGCGACCTTGAGCAATGGCGTTACGTGCGACGCGATTGGCTGCATTGGCAAACTCGGCGACGGCCGGCTGATATCGATGGTGCTGGGAATTGAAGCTTTGGCCGAGGACTGCGCGCGGGCGGTGGTGGTGGTGGTTTCACAGCGCGAGGCGCCCACCGGCTGCGGTGCAATATTGGTCGATCGAGCCGTCTGGCAAACTCACGGGGTGATTGCCTTGCGCTGGACCGGAGATCGATTCGCGCAAAAAGTTACGCTCGCACCGAACTACTATCGGCCGTGGACGCATCGCACGCCCGCCGCGGCGGGGAGCGCTCAGGCAAACCAACGTCGAACATCACGCGAGGCCGATCCGAATTCGGCCGACCTCGATGCGGCCGATTAGTACCGCCGGAAGAGCCCGACGAGCTTGCCCTGAATGCGTACGCGGTTCGGCGGCAGGATCCGCACCTCGTAAGCGGTGTTGGCGGGCTCAAGCGCAATTGAAGCACCACGGCGGCGGAAACGCTTGAGCGTCGCCTCCTCGTCATCGATGAGCGCGACGACGATGTCACCGGTATCGGCGGCTTCCGATTTGCGGATCAGCGCAATGTCACCATCGAGGATGCCGGCCTCGATCATGCTGTCGCCGCGCACCTCCAACGCGAAATGCTCCCCCGCCGAAAGGAGATCGGGCGGCATGTTGATGATGTGGCTGCGCGTCTGGATCGCTTCGATAGGCGTGCCGGCGGCTATACGGCCCATCACCGGTACGGCGACCGGCCGGCCCCCATCGTCCTCGGACGCCGTGCGTACGCGCCCAAGGTCGCCCTCGATGACGCTCGGCGTAAAGCCACGGGAGCGGGCAGAGCCAAGGCCGTGACCGACCGAATCCGGTAGTTTGATCACCTCAATGGCGCGCGCCCGGTTCGGGAGCCTTCGAATGAAGCCGCGCTCCTCCAAGGCTGTAATGAGCCGGTGAATACCGGATTTGGACCGCAGGTCGAGCGCGTCCTTCATCTCGTCAAAAGAGGGGGGCACGCCGGCCTCGGTTAGCCGTTCGTGGATGAAACGCAGGAGCTCGAACTGCTTGCGGGTCAGCATCTGTCTCTCCCCGTCGGGCCTGCCCCAAAAGGGGGGTCCAAGCCAGAAACAAATCATGAACGGACACTATCTGTTCGATATGTGTTCCGCAACTGTTTAATTTGGAGTGAAAAACTCGAAAGGCAGCTAAAGGCCTAGCTTAAGGATGACACAGTCTGAACCGGCCGCAGCGGCGGGTGCGTGTGGCTCCCGAATCACCAGGCAGTCGGCCTTGGCGAGCGGGGCCATCAGGGAGCTGTCCTGCGCGGGCAGCGGGGTTGCCACCGGACCGTCGGGACCGGGGGCAAGGGTGGCCCGCAGGTAGTCGGCCCGTGCGTCATTTGCCGGCAGATCGCGGCCAAGACGCGCAGGTTCGGCCCGCGGTTGGAGATCTATCCGGCCGGCAAGCCGCCTGATGAGCGGCACCAGAAACAGAAAGGCGCACACGTAAGACGAAACGGGATTTCCCGGCACGCCAAGAACCTGCATCGTGCCTAACTTGCCATGCATCATCGGCCGGCCGGGGCGCAACGCCACGCGCCAGAACGACAGGTCGAGGCCCTCAGCGGCGAGCGCCCGCTGTACCAGATCGTGCTCCCCGACCGAGGCGCCACCTGACGTAACCAGGATATCGGCGCCCCATTCGCGCGCACGCCTCACCGCGGTTGTGATGTCCTCGACCCGGTCATGCGCGATGCCCAGGTCGTGGACCTCAGCACCCTGGCTGCGCGCCAGCGCGATGAGCGCAAAACCGTTGGAATAGACAATTTCGCCAGGTTCGGGCGCGCTGCCGGGCGGCACCAGTTCGTCTCCAGTACCGAGTACCGCGACTTTCGGCCGGCGGTGCACGGTAACGCGTGGATGGTTCATGGCCGCGGCAAGCATCACGTCGCGATCGCTCAGCCGTCGGCCTTTCCGGAGCAGCACCTCGCCTTGGGCAAAGTCGATCCCCCGATCGCGGACGTTGCGGCCTTTTGCGGTCGCCTTTTGAATCGTAACCACATCGCCTTCGCGGGCGGTGAGTTCCTGAATCACGACTGTGTCGCTGCCTTCAGGCATCATTCCGCCCGTGAAGATACGGGCCGCCTGACCCATGCCGACCTGTCCGTCGAAGGGGTGGCCGGCTGCCACTTCGCCGATGAGCCTTAACGTAACGGGCGCTGTCGCCACATCGCTTGCGCGCACGGCATATCCGTCCATGGCAGAGACCGCGGCGGGCGGTTGCGTGCGCAATGCGGCGACGTCCTCGGTAAGCACGCGGCCGAGTGCACTATCGAGTGCGACGGATTCGGCTGGCAGCGGCTTTGCTTCGGCCAAGACGAGCCGAAGCGCCTCGGCGACCGGCATTAAGGACATGACGAAACCGGGCGGAATGCGTCGCGCGACATGCGCCTAGCCCTCCGCTTTCCATTCACCCGATTTGCCGCCGCTCTTGTGTAGCAGACGTATTCCCTCGATGCGCATGCCGCGCTCGACGGCCTTGACCATGTCGTAGATCGTCAGGCACGCGATCGAGACCGCAGTCAAGGCTTCCATTTCGACGCCGGTTTTTGCCGTCACTTTTACCGTCGACTGCACCAGAAATCCCGGTAGCGCGTGCTCCGGGTTGATATCGATTTCAACCTTGGTGAGGGGCAACGGATGACATAGCGGGATGAGCCCATGCGTGCGCTTGGCGGCCATGATGCCGGCGAGACGCGCAGCGCCCAGGACGTCGCCTTTCATGGCGTTACCTGCGAGGACGAGATCGAGGGTTTCCTTCCGCATGAGTACGCGTCCCTCGGCGACTGCGATGCGCTCGGTGGCGCCTTTTTCGGACACGTCGACCATGCGGGCTTCGCCGCGTTGATCGATGTGGGTGAGGGGGCTCGCCACCGGCGCTGGCTCGACCTCGTTCGGTTTCCGCGCGGTCTTGGGCTTGGCACTCGCTTTCGGCTTCGGCCGGCGAACAGCAACCTTCTTCTTGCGATGAGGAATGGGTTTGGTGTGCCTCGCCATGGCCTTCACTCCGCACCGGCGCTGCGCGGCTCCCGCGCAAGCAGGGCGCGGGTAGCGGCGGCAACGTCGGTCTGCCGCATCAGGCTTTCACCGATCAGGAATGTCGAAACGCCGACACGCTTGAGGCGCGCGAGATCGGCTGGCCTATTCAGCCCGCTTTCGGCAACGACGACACGGTCGCGCGGAATCTTCGGCGCCAACCGCTCGCTGACCGCGAGCGACGTCTCGAATGTCCGTAAATCGCGGTTATTAATGCCGATCAGCCGAGATTTCAGTTTAAGGGCTCGCGCAAGCTCATCTTCATCATGAACTTCAACAAGCACGTCCATTCCATAAGCAAACGCTGCGTCCTCGATGGCCTGGGCCGCGGCATCATCGACCGCGGCTATGATGATGAGGATGCAATCAGCGCCCAGTGCCCGCGATTCGACAACCTGATAGGGCTCGTAGATGAAATCCTTGCGCAGCGCGGGCAGGCCGGTCGCACTGCGCGCGGCGGCCAGGAACTCCGGTTTGCCCTGAAAAGACGGTGCGTCGGTCAATACTGAAAGGCAGGCCGCGCCGCCCGCTTCATAGGCCCTGGCAAGAGCCGACGGATCGAAATCGGCGCGGATCAGCCCCTTGGAGGGGCTTGCCTTCTTGATTTCGGCGATCAGCGCGTAGTCGCCGCCGGAGATGCGCCGCTCAATCGCCCGCAGAAAACCGCGTGGCGGAGACGCAGTCTTCGCGGCCTTCTCAACCGCGGCAAGCGGGTGCGCACGTTTGGCTGCGGCGACTTCCTCGCGCTTGTAGGCTTCGATTTTCGCGAGGATATCGGACAAAGTTACACCTCCGCGGCATTGGACACGGCAATCAGGCGGTCGAGCCGTCCCTCAGCTTCACCGGTCTCAATCGATTTCGCCGCAAGTGTAGCACCTTGCCGGAGGTCTTTCGCCTTGCCCGCAACGATAAGCGCCGCTGCGGCATTGAGGATCGATACATCGCGGAATGGCCCGGGCTTTCCTTTGAGCACGTCGAGCAGTGCCTTCGCGTTTTGTTCGGCATCTCCGCCGCGCAGTGCCTCGGGCTTTGACGGCGAAAGCCCGGCATCCTCGGGGGTCACTTCGAAAGTCCGGATAGTGCCATTCTCCAGCGCGGCCACGCTGGTCGGTCCGACGGTCGTGATCTCGTCGAGCCCATCGGAGCCGTGTACGACCCAGATGCTTTTCGAGCCGAGATTTTTCAATACCTGCGCCATCGGCTCGATCCACTGCTTGGAAAAGGTACCAATCATCTGTCGCCTGACACTCGCCGGGTTCGACAACGGGCCAAGCAGGTTGAAAATGGTGCGCGTGCCAAGTTCAACGCGGGTAGGGCCGACGTTCTTCATCGCCGGATGATGTGCCGGTGCGAACATGAATCCGATGCCGGCATCGCGGATGCAGGCGCCCACCTGGTTGGCATCGAGTTCGATTTTGACGCCAAGTGCCTGCAATACGTCGGCCGCGCCCGACTTCGACGACAGCGCGCGGTTGCCGTGTTTGGCGACTGGAACGCCGGCACCCGCGACGATGAACGCGGCGCAGGTCGAGATATTGAACGAGCCGGATGCATCGCCACCTGTGCCGACCACATCGACTGCATCGGGCGGTGCCTTTACCCCCAGCATTTTCGCGCGCATCGTGGTGACCGCGCCGGTAATCTCGTCAACAGTTTCACCGCGCACGCGCAACGCCATCAGCAGCCCGCCCATCTGCGAGGGCGTGGCTTCGCCTGACATCATGCGGTCGAATGCGCTGGCTGCCTCCTCGCGCGTGAGGCTGGCGCCGGTCGCGACTTTGGCGATGAGCGCTTTGAAATCGTCGGCCATGGTGGATATCTCAAGCTCTCGCGTGCATGGCCGCGACTTTGCGCACGGGTACCGTGCTCCGTCCGCGCTTGGCGTTCCATGCTGCGGCCAGTTCGAGAAAATTCTTCAGCATCAAATGTCCGTGCTCGGAGGCGATGCTCTCGGGATGAAATTGTACGCCATGTACGGGCAACTTCTCATGCATGAGCCCCATCACGAGGCGGTCACCGGTTTCGGCGTTCACCCTAAGATTCGGCGGCATACTCTCACGCTCAACGACCAGTGAATGGTAGCGCGTAGCCTTCAGCGGTCCGTTGATGCCACGGAAAATTCCTGTACCCGCGTGCCTGATCTCAGACACCTTGCCGTGGATCGGCGCCGCGCGCACGACTTTGCCCCCGAAAGCTTGCCCGATCGCCTGATGGCCAAGACAGACACCGAGGACCGGGACGGTCGGAGCGGCCTTGCTGATAAGGTCGAGACAGATGCCGGCTTCATTTGGAGTACAGGGGCCTGGCGAAAGCACGATTGCTTCAGGCTCCGACGCCATCACTTCGCCGACCGAAATTTTATCGTTGCGATGCACGGCAACGTCGGCCTCCAGCCCTGCCAAATAATGGAAGAGGTTGAAGGTGAAGCTGTCGTAATTGTCGATGAGGACGATCATGTTCCACCGTGCTGCCAAGGGTTTACGGTGGGCCCAGAGGGGGGTCAAGCAGCCTGCTTCGGCGGTGGTTACTGGCCTCGTTTGGCCGCGCTCGCAAAGCGCCGGGCTTCCTCCGCCGCCCGAAACAGCGCCTTTGCCTTGTTGATGCATTCCTGCTGCTCGAAATCGGGGTCGCTATCAGCCACGATGCCGGCGCCGGCTTGCACGTACATTTTGCCGTCCTTGATCAATGCAGTCCGCAGCACGATGCACGTATCCATCTCGCCGGCAGCGGAAAAATACCCGACGCATCCGGCGTAGAGGCCGCGCTTTTCTTTTTCCAACTCGTCGATGATCTGCATCGCGCGCACCTTCGGCGCTCCCGAGACCGTGCCGGCCGGAAACCCCGCCGACAAAGCGTCGAGCGCATCGCGATTGCCGGCGAGCTTGCCCTCGACATTCGACACGATGTGCATGACGTGGCTGTAGCGCTCGATAAAGAACTGGTCAGTCACCTTCACCGTGCCGATGGCTGCTACGCGGCCCACATCATTGCGGCCGAGATCGAGCAGCATCAGATGCTCAGCGCGCTCCTTCGGATCGGCAAGGAGTTCCTCTTCCAGGGCCTTGTCCTCGTGCGGCGTGGCACCGCGCGGACGCGTGCCGGCAATTGGACGGATGGTGACGACATCTCCAGAGACTTTCACGAGGATTTCCGGGCTCGATCCGGCAACCGCAAAGCCACCGAAGTCGAGGAAATAGAGATAGGGAGACGGATTTGTTCTGCGCAGTGCGCGATAGAGTGAGAACGGGGGCAGACTGAAGGGTGCCTCGAAACGTTGCGCCAACACGATCTGGAATGCATCGCCAGCGACGATGTATTCCTTCGCCTTGCGCACCATCGCCTTGAATTCATCCGGCGCGGTGTTTGAATTTGCCGATACGTCGATCGGGCCCGCGTCGTACTCGGACAACGATTTGTCCAGTGGCCGGTCGAGACTTTCCATCACGCGCGCGAGCCGCTCGACGGCACGAGTCAACGCAGACTTGGCGTCTACGCTTTTCTCCGGCCGAACGGGCGTTACGATCGTGATGGAATCCTTCACTGCATCGAAAACGACGACCAGTGTCGGCCGCACGAGCACAGCATCCGGAATGCCGATCGGATCCGGATTGGGGGGCGGCAATTCCTCCATCAGCCTCACAATGTCGTAACCGAGATAGCCGAACACGCCGGCCGCCATCGGAGGCAGGTTGTCCGGCAATGCAATCCGGCTTTCCGTGATCAATGACCGCAAGGCCTGCAATGGCGGCTCAGGACAGGGAACGAATGCGTCCGCCTTTGTGCGGGCCGCGCGGTTGATCTCCGCTTTCGCGCTGCCCGTCCGCCAGATCAAATCCGGTTCGAGGCCAATGATCGAATAACGGCCGCGCACGGCGCCGCCTTCAACGGACTCCAGCAAAAAACTCATCGCCTTGCCGCCGCCGAGTTTCAAAAAGGCGGAGACCGGCGTCTCGAGGTCCGCAACAAGCGTGGTCCACACGACCTGAGCTTCGCCTCGCCCATAGCGCTCGGCGAAGACGGTTTCCGACGGCTCGATCTGCATGAGATTGTTTATTGTTGCGTGCCGCCGCCGATAACTTGATTCAGCGCGGACGGATTGATGCTCACACCGAAGTCATTCTCCAGGCGTGCGATGTACTCGCTGAGAAGGTCGTCACTATAAGAATTCTGAAGGGTGGTTGTGACCGCCTGGCCTTGCGGGGAGCCGGCATCAAGCGGCGGAACCACGACATCGGTTACGCGGAAGACGAAACGCTCTGTCTCCTTGCCACCTTCCGTGCTAGCCGGCACACCCTTAGGCGTACGGAAAACCGCTTCGATCGTCTTAGCGGGGACAAAGCCGCCGGCCTTGCCGCGCTGAAGATCTTTGGCGGTCTCGACCTTGAGGCCGGCCTCGCTCGCTACCGGGGCAAACGGCGCGCCGGCCTTGAGTTTGCTTACCAGATCGTCGGCTTTCGCCTGCAAGCGTTTTGCAATTTCATCGTCGCGCCAGCGCGTCGCAACCTGATCCTTGACCTCGTCGAGCGGACGCTCGCGCGAAGGAGTCACACCGGTCACGTCAAAATAAAGGTAGCCGCCGTTGGGCAGCTGCAGCGCTTCCGTGTCGATGCCGACGTCGCTGGCAAACGCGGCGCTGATGACATTCGGCGTCTGGGGCAGGCCGGCGACCGGCTTGCCGTCCAGTCCGCGCCCAGACCGGTCGACCGCTTCAATGGATACGGATTTGAGGCCCAGTTTTTTGGCGGTCTCCGCCAATGTCGACCCGGCCGCGCGCTCGTCTTCAATCTTGTCGCGCAAATTCCCGATTTCGGATTTTGCCCGGCTCTCGGCGAGCTCACGTTTGATCTGGGCGGCTACCGGCTCGAAGGTTTTTTCCTCACCAGCTTCGATTTTCCCCGCCTGCAAAAGCAAGGTTCCGAAGCGGCCTTTCACTGGCGCGCTCGTCTCGCCAGGCTTGAGTGCAAACGCAGCATCGGCGACAGCCGGGTCAATGATGTCGGATTTTGTGACCATGCCAAGGTCAGTGTCCGATACCTTCAGCTGCCGCTCCTTCGCGATGTCGTCGAATGTCGCACCCTTGCTAATGCGCTCACGTGCTTCGGCCGCTTCCTCCGGCTTCGGAAATACGATCTGGCGGACCTCGCGTTTTTCCGGCTTGCCGTAACTGGCCTTGTGCTGTTCGAAGTAGGCTCTGGCATCGGCATCGGTGATTGCATCAGGCTTTGCGAGGTCGATCGGCGCGAGCGGCAACAAGGTGATCTTGCGGTATTCGGGCGCGCGGAACAGCGTTTTGCGGTCTTCGAAATATTTGTTCAGCACTTCAGGTGTCGGCGCCGCAATCTCACCCGCTTGCGCGGCTTCCAGGGCCACGTATTCGATTTGCCGCTTCTCGTTCTGATATTGATTGAGGACTGCGAGGGCAGTTGAGGGGACTTTCAGATCGCCAGTGATGCCTT
>DATGDN010000428.1:0-2920 GCA_035310865.1 Pseudolabrys sp.
TCTCATGTTCTTTGAGCCGGCGATCAGCGAGTTTCGCGCCGAGGTCTACAATTCGGAGGGCGGCCTGGACGTATTGCATTTGTTGATTGAGATTAAGGGCGGCATCTCCGAAGACACGGTGCAGGAAAACGTCGCCGGCAAGGTTCGCCAGACGTTTCAAGTCACCCCAAAGATTACGGTGCAGCCGCAGGGCACCATAGCGCGCGAATTCGAAGCCAATGTGAAGGCGCCGCGATTTATCGACCGGCGCGGGCAGTGAGCTCCAATGGATCCCGTTCGCGCGGTCGTAGACGCCAAGGGCATGCCTGTGCAGTTCGGTCTCACGCCCGGTGAGGCGCACGGCTACCGACGTGCCATTACCGGACACATCGGACGCAAAGCCCTTTACCGAGCGTCAGCCTGACTGCACCAGTTCACCGGGGACTTCTTCAGCTTGAGTTGCTTCACCAAGAAATCTGTCCCATCGTTGAAATCATTGAGAGGGGCGCCGGACCAATACGCGGTCTTGCACGTCGCCGTGTTGCAATTGCCCCCTGCCGTGATCCATTCACCGGTGCGGAGCACATCGCAGGCACAAATGGCTTTCTTCGGATTGGCGGGATCAACCGTGCACGGCTTGTTGAGGCACCAGGTCCAGGGCGTACCGGCGGCGCATTTCAACGTGCGTTTGCCCTGCGCGAATTGCTTGAGCGCGAACTGAGAATACACGGTGCGTACGCCATTGGCGTCGGTGCTGGGTTTGACGGTATCGCACGCGACCGTAGCCAAGTTCGGGCCGTCCTCGACATCGCAAGTGCAGATAGCCACCTTCGGATTGCCTGGCTCTGGGATGCACGGGGCGGACGTGCAGAGTGCAAATTGCTGCTGGCAGAAATAATTCTCCGCCTGGGCAGGCACGACGTAGCCCAGAGCGGCAGCCGCCACGACGAGTAGAATACGCAAGCTGATAGAGTTCATCGATGCGCGCTCTCTCATGCTCTGCGCGGAGCGGGTCCCGGCGCCGAGAAGCGGGATGAAATCGCGGCGTCTCACTGCCCCAGTACCTCCCGTGCTTCCGAACGAAAAGAATAGCACACCTCAGTACGGTAGGAGAGTGCTGCACTGCGGGATTTCGATCCGGCCTATGTCCGCTCGGGGGGCATCACTCGGAACAAAAGACAATCCATGGGCCGATCACGGGCGGTTTGACCAGCAAGATTCATGCGGTAGTAGATACCCACGGCCTGCCGATTCGGCTCGCGCTTACAGCCGGTGAAGCGCACGACAACCGACTCGCAGGCAAACTCCTATCTCGCCTGAAGTCGGGGACAATGCTGCTGGCCGATCGTGGCTATGACGCCGACTGGATCAGAGCCCTAGCCACCGAGAGGGGCGTTTGGGCCAATATCCCGCCGAGATGCAATCGCACGACCCGGTCTGCTTCAGCCCGTATCTCTACCGTGCCCGCAATTTGGTCGAGCGGTTTTTCAACAAGATCAAACAGTGTCGTCGCGTCGCCACTCGCTACCAACTACCTTGCCTTCATCCAGCTTGCGTCCATCAGGCTATGGCTGCGCGCCTAGGAGGCCGCCCTAGTACCCGCTTTTACGGAAGGCTGACTCGTGATTCAACGTTGGGATGATTCCCACAGCTGCGGTGGTCCGGCTGACGCCGACGGATCGTGCGGTGCTTAAAGCTCGGGTGCGGGCGCCGACGACGGAACAGCGCGATGTTTTCCGCGCACGGATCGTTTTGCTGGCGAGCGAAGGACAATCGACGCGCTCGATTGCTCGCGCTCTCAATACGATGCCACGAACAGTGAGCACCTGGCGGGGGCGGTTCGCCCGCGATGGCTTGGTCGGTTTGACCGACAAGCCGCGGCCCGGCCCCGCACCGAAGTATACCCGCGAGACCGGTCGTCGCATTCTGGCGGTCCTGGAGCGGGAGCCGCCGGCCGGTTTCGCACGCTGGAACGGGCCGCTGATTGCCGCCGAACTGGGTGACGTGCACGAGCAGCAGGTCTGGCGTTTCCTGCGGATGCAAAAGATCGACCTCGCGGGGCGCAAATCCTGGTGCGAGAGCAATGATCCCGAGTTCGTCGCCAAGGCCGCCGACGTGGTCGGGCTCTACATGGCCCCGCCCGAGAATGCGATCGTCATCTGTGTCGACGAAAAGCCCTCGATCCAGGCGCTGGAGCGCGCGCAAGGCTATCTGAAGCTCCCGAGCGGCCGGGCGCTGACCGGCCACAGCCATGACTACAAGCGCAACGGTACCACCACGCTGTTCGCTGCCTTCGAGGTGGCCACCGGCAAGGTTAGGGCGGCGCACAAAACGCGCCGCCGGCGCATCGAGTTCCTCGACTTCATGAACGATATCGTTGCCGCCCATCCCGACACCGCGATCCACGTCGTGCTCGACAACCTCAACACCCACAAGCCCAGAAACGACCGCTGGCTCAAGCGCCATCCGAACGTGCACTTCCACTTCACGCCGACGCGAGCGTCCTGGCTCAACCAGGTCGAAATCTGGTTCTCGATCTTGGAAGGACAGTCGCTGCATGGCGCCTCGTTCACTTCGGTCGCGCAACTGAGGGAGCATATCGATGCTTTCATCCAAGCTTATAACGAAAACGCTCGGCCGTTCGTCTGGACCAAAGCCAAGGTCCATCAGCGGCGCGTCAAGGGACGCCGTGTCAGTGAATTGTGATTCCGGGTACTAGATCAAATCAGCTGGAAAACGCATCAGGCGCTCTCTTCATCAGTCATCACCGGAACCGGCCGCCGGAAGCGTGAACTGGAAGACCGTTCCGCCCGCGGCGCTCGGCGAGGCCCAGATGCGGCCCCGATGCGATTCGATGATCGATCGGCAGATCGCGAGCCCCATCCCGGTCCCGTTCGCCTTGGTGGTGAAGAACGCCTCGAAGATATGCTCCCTGTCATTC
>DATGDN010000429.1:0-4965 GCA_035310865.1 Pseudolabrys sp.
AGCCGCCGAAATAGGCTGCAGCCAACGCCAGCGGCGCAAGCACCGCGGCAGAGAGTACACGCAGCAGCAGGTTGTTTGCAGAAATCGGCGCGCCCGCTTTTTCCGCGTTTGAAATGGGCTCAATCCCGGCCACTGGATCAGGATCCGGTCCGGGCAACAAGCCCGCCGAACCGCCGCTCGCGTTGCTGATAATCGCGGATCGCGGACTCGAGCGCATTTCGATCAAAATCGGGCCAATAGGTCGGCACGAATACCAACTCGCTGTAGGCAGCCTGCCAGAGCAAAAAATTCGACAGGCGCTGCTCCCCGCTGGTGCGAATGATCAAGTCCGGATCGGGAATATCGGGCGCGTCGAGAAACCGCCCAAAGGTTTGCATGTCGATATCGCCGACCTTGACGTCACCTTGCGCCACCGCTTCGGCCAGCTTGCGTGCCGCTCGGACAATTTCCTGTCGCGCGCCATAGTTGAACGCGACCACCAGCGTCAGTCCTTCGTTGTTCTTGGTGAGCTCTTCGGCTTCGACCAGCAATCGGCCGATGTCGGGATCGAGCCCGACGCGCTCGCCAACCACCCGGACCCGCACGTTGCTCTTATGAAGTTCGGCGAGGTCGTTGCGCACGAAGCGGCGCAGCAAGCCCATGAGCTCGCCAATTTCACTTGCTGGACGTGACCAGTTCTCGGCGCTGAACGAGAAAATGGTGAGGACCTTGATGCCCATTTCGCCCGCAGCGCGCACCGTGCGCCGCAATGCTTCAACTCCGCGCCGGTGTCCCTCCGCACGCGGAAACCCGCGCGTTGCTGCCCAGCGCCCGTTACCATCCATAATGATGGCAACATGGCGCGGCATATCGAATACCGACGTTGCGTCCAGTTGAATCTCGGGCATGCAACGCGACCTCAGACCGTGAGGATCTCCTTTTCCTTTGCCGCCAGCATGTGATCGATCTCTGCGATGCCGGCGTCGGTCGCCTTCTGGATGTCGCCGGAAAACCGGTCGTGATCGTCCTTGCTGATCTTGTGATCCTTTTCCAGTTTTTTGATGACATCCATGGCGTCGCGCCGCACATGGCGCACGGCAATGCGCGCCGTTTCGGCGTATTTGTGAGCGACTTTTACAAGCTCCTTGCGCCGTTCCTCATTGAGCTCGGGAATGCGCAGGCGGATGGTCTGACCCTCTGTGGCCGGCGACAGCCCGAGATTGGAATTGACGATCGCCTTTTCCACCGGGTGAACGAGCGACCGGTCCCACACGTTCACCGAAATCAATCTCGGCTCAGGTACGCTCACCGTCGCCACCTGATTAAGCGGCATTTGCGAGCCGTAGGCATCGACCATCACCGGATCGAGCAGGTGCGCGGACGCGCGGCCGGTCCGTAGACCCGACAATTCAGTCTTCAGCACGGCACTAGCGCCCTGCATGCGTCGCTTGATCTCGTTGATGTCGTGAGTTTCGTTTGCCATAGCGATCCCCCCGAACTGCCTCCTTCGTTTCTAAGAGCGGCTGCGTCGGACTCTTTACCTGTTCTTCAATACGTCCGCGCTTCGTCATTGCGACCGCGCTATCCGACGACGGTTGCGTGCCCTTTCCTGCGCAAGACGGCTTCGATAGCGCCATTTTCTGCAATCGAGAACACGATGATAGGCATCCGGTTTTCGCGGGCAAGTGCGAAGGCTGCACCGTCCATGACCTTCAGGTCCTTCTCGATCGCTTCCTGATGACTTATTTTCTCGTACCGCTTGGCCTTGGGATCTTTTTTTGGATCGGCGCTATAAACGCCGTCGACATTCGTGGCTTTAAGCACGGCCTGGGCTTCGAGTTCCGCCGCACGCAGGACCGCGGTCGTATCCGTCGTGAAAAATGGATTTCCCGTGCCGGCGGCAAGCAGGACGACGCGACCCTTGCTGAGGTTCTTCATCGCGCGCTTGCGGTTATAGGTTTCGCAGACCGAAGGCATCGCAAGTGCGGACAGCGTCCGCGCCTCACGTCCGGCCCGCTCGATCGCCGCTTCGAGCACCAGGCAGTTCATCACGGTTGCCAGCATGCCCATCGTGTCGCCGACGGGCCGCGGGACGCCACGCCCGGACACTTCCACGCCGCGAAAGATATTGCCGCCGCCCACCACGACCCCAAGTTCGACACCGAGTTTGGCCGCCGCCGCGAGATCCGCAGCAAGGCGCTCAACCGTTGCCTGATCGATGCCGAAACCGTTGGCAGCCGACAGTGCTTCGCCCGATAATTTGACGATCGCGCGACGATAGACCGGGCCACTCATCCGTTGCGATCCCCTATCATCTTTCGGCGCCTCGCCGAGAGCGCGGCGGCCGACCTTCGATCAAGCCTGACCGGCGGCCGCGGCAACCTCGGCAGCAAAATCCGTTTCCTGCTTTTCGATACCCTCACCAAGTGCGTAACGAACGAACCCGGTCACCTTGAT
The DNA here is from genome assembly GCA_035310865.1 of Pseudolabrys sp. Taxonomy (GTDB): domain Bacteria; phylum Pseudomonadota; class Alphaproteobacteria; order Rhizobiales; family Xanthobacteraceae; genus Pseudolabrys. The sequence goes on from DATGDN010000429.1 coordinate 2,437, forward strand.
CGGGCCACCCGCCTTGCCTTCGGCCTCCTTCAGCGCCTGGGCAACGCTTTTCTTGTCGTCAAAGATGAACGGCTGCTCCAACAGGCAGACTTCCTTGTAGAAGGTCTTAAGCCCCGACTCGACGATCTTCTCGATGACGTTAGCCGGTTTGCCCTGCTGCTTGAACTTGTCGGCGAGCACATTCTTTTCGCGCTCCACAACCGCCGGGTCGAGCGCTGCCGCATCGAGCGCCAATGGATTGGCCGAAGCCACGTGCATCGCTACCTGACGACCAATGGCTGCCAATTCATCGGCCTTGCCCGACGATTCGACCGCGACGATCACGCCGATCTTGCCGAGGCCGTCGGTCACCGAATTATGCACGTAGGACCCAATAGTCCCCTTGCCGACAGACAGCGCGGCCGCCCGGCGCAGCGTCATGTTCTCGCCGATCTTCGCGATCGTGTCGGAGATCGACTCTGACACGGTGATGCTGCCGGCTTTCGCCGATTTGATCTTTTCGACGTCGGTGCCGACCGACAACGCAACGTCGGCGATCATTTTCACGAGACCTTGGAAAAGATCGTTGCGCGCGACAAAATCGGTTTCCGAGTTGACCTCGACCACGACGCCCTTGGTTCCCTGCACCTGCACACCAATCAGGCCTTCAGCCGCAACGCGGCCGGCTTTCTTGGCCGCTTTGGACAGACCTTTCTTGCGCAGCCAATCTTGCGCAGCCGTCATGTCGCCGTTCGTCTCGGTGAGGGCTGCCTTGCAGTCCATCATGCCGGCCCCGGTCGACTCGCGCAGCTCCTTGACCATTTGTGCGCTGATATTTGCCATCGAACCTTATCCTTCATCCGTCCCGGCTGCGGCTGGCAGCCGGCGGTGCATCAACGGGAGAACAACGACGGCGCTACTCCGCCGTCAGTTCCTTGGCCTTGGCGATCCAGCCAGGCACACGGCCCGGCAAGCCGACTTCCTCGCCAACGTTGTGAGCAGCCTTCTCGTTGAGCTCGGCGATCTGCGTGTAGTGGAAAATGCCGAGATCGTTGAGTTGCTTCTCGATTGCCGGCGAAACGCCGGGCAATTTCTTGAGATCGTCGGCGACGCCGCGGGGGCCCGGCAATTGCTCGAAGCCGAGATCGGCGGCGGCCGGCGCCGTGGGGATCTGCTCCGCGACGATCGGCTTTTCGGCGGCGCCGATGTCAACGCCCATCTCACCTTGCGCGCGCGAAATTCCGTCGATTGCCGCTTTCGCAATGAGATCGCAGTAGAGTGACACCGCGCGGCTCGCGTCGTCATTGCCGGGGACGACATATGTAATGCCGGCCGGATCGCAATTTGTGTCGACGACCGCTGCGACCGGAATATTGAGGCGCTGAGCCTCCTTGATCGCGATGTCTTCCTTGTTGGTGTCGATCACGAACAGAAGATCGGGAACGCCGCCCATATCCTTGATGCCGCCGAGCGAGCGATCGAGCTTGTCGCGCTCGCGCTGCATCGTAAGACGCTCTTTCTTGGTGTAGCCCGCGGCTTCGCCGGAATTGAGCATCTCGTCGAGCTTGCGCAGGCGCGCAATCGACGCGGAGATCGTTTTCCAATTGGTCAGCGTGCCGCCGAGCCAGCGCGAATTCACGTAGTACTGCGCGCTGCGCTTTGCAGCGTCGGCAATCGAGTCCTGCGCCTGCCGCTTGGTACCGACGAACAGGATACGGCCCCCTTTGGCCACGGTATCGCTCACGGCCTGCAGTGCTCGATGGAGCATCGGCACGGTCTGCGCGAGATCGACGATATGGATATTGTTGCGGGTGCCGAAGATGTACGAGCCCATCTTCGGATTCCAACGGTGGGCCTGATGGCCAAAGTGGACGCCAGCTGCCAAAAGCTGGCGCATCGAAAAGTCAGGAAGCGCCATAATCTTCTCCGGTTGATCCGCCGCGGACGGTTGTGAGCCCTGCTGGGCCACCGGACGGCCTTTTTGACCCATTGTCGGGGCCTAAAGCCATGCGTCCGCGTGAGTGATGCCGGGCTTATATAGGTGCGATCTCCAGAATGCAAGGCAGGTCAAGGATTTAGGCCTCGGCTTTTATCCACTTCAATCGGCCGAGCGCCATCGCCCTGTTTCTTTGCGGCGCCGGGTACGCCGTCGTCTTGCAATGTGAATAATATCCTATAGGAATATTGTCAAGAACTACTTCGATTTTTTAGACCCCGTGCGCGCGAAGACGTTACCGATTCATCAGCAGGCACATTGTGGGCGGCGACGCGAGGCACACCATGGCCACATATCCCCTACCGGTCCGGCACAATCGGGCGGCCAACGACGAACTTCACCCTCTGGTCTATCGTACGGGTCATTGGCCTGACGGTTTGGCTGGTGCTTTCGGTCTGGGCGTTGTTCAGCCGCGGCACGTATAAGGGTTTGACACTTTCAGTCATTACCCTGTTCTTCGTCGTTCTGGTCGGCATCCCGGTGTTTCTATGGCTCACATGGCGGCGCAACACCGACCCGCACGACCAACACGGTTATGTAGCGCCGTTCGGCGA
>DATGDN010000430.1:0-17274 GCA_035310865.1 Pseudolabrys sp.
TAATCAAAGCGAGTGATCCCAGGATTGCCGGGACGAAAAACACCTTCGTAATGCAGGACGGGTATCTTGTGGGGCCAATAGCTGAAGACAGGTGAGCCCAGCCAGGCACCCACCCACCCCACAACCAACCTTCGAGCCAAATGACCAGTGCCCCGGTGTCACGTAGTATTCGAAGTAATAGTGCAGCACTGCAGACACTATTACGCTAATGACGAGCAGGCTCAGAAAACTGATGAAATGCATGCCGATCATGTTCGTTTCCCCAGGTTGCTTGCCCACGATAGTGATCTCGGATGGCAGTTGCTGCGGAGTTTTTATTTAGCTCTCAATGGGCGTTGGATCAAAATGCATTGCGATGAAAGACGACGCCGATAGTTTTCAGCAGGATCTTTAGGTTAAGCCAAATCGACCAGCTATTAATATATTCGAGATCCACCGCTACGCGCTTTTCAATGTCGCTTCGCGTTATCGTTGCTCCCCGCAATCCGCGCACTTGAGCCAATCCTGTGATGCCCGGCCGCATCGCATGGCGAGTCCAGTAATCGGGCACTGCCTCCCAAAATAGCGCGCCTTCAGCAGTTGAACCGAGAGCGTGCGGGCGGGGTCCGGCCAGGCTCATATCCCCGCGGATGACATTCCAAAGTTGGGGAAGCTCATCCAGACTGGTGCGCCGCAGGAATTTTCCGATCCTTGTGACTCTGTCATCGTCACGGGCCGTCGAGCGATTTCCATTCGGATCGGCCAAGTCGTCATGCATCGTCCTGAGTTTGTAACATTGGTAACGATGATTATTCCGACCGACGCGAGGCTGCGCAAAGATTGCAGGTCCAGGCGAGTCGCGTTTGATCAACAGCATCAACAAGAGGAACCATGGCCCGCCGACACAACAACGGCACACTAATGGCGAGATCGAAGCGTCGTTTTGATTTGCTTTTGCTCCCTCAATCGAAACGACATTGAAAAGCGCGTTACGGCGGGATCTAACGGCCTGCCATGTCGCCATTCAAAAGCACGGAGCTTACCGGGCGCGCACCGCCTTGAGCGGGTCAGATCGATCGGCGTTCTCGCAACGATTGCAGCGTTCACCCGTTTACGATCGCACGCGAGTTGCACTAGGCTCTGTATCCCATTCCTTGCCGCGGAGTTTTGCGATGCAGCCACCGAAAGCCTTTGTCGTCGAAGCACATGGCGCAAGAATGCCGGCGATCGGATTTGGCACCATGGAACTGCCTAATCGGCCAGCCGAACTCGTCGCCGCGGCGATCGAGGCCGGCTATCGGCACATTGACACTGCGCGCAAATACGGCACCGAGGAGCGTGTTGGCGAAGGCATCCGCGCGAATGGGATTGCCCGCACCGAACTGTTCGTGACGACGAAGGTCACGGAAGAGAATGCCCGCGAAGCGGATTTTCTGCGATCGGCGGAGACTAGTCTGAAGGCGCTTGGCCTGGACTACGTGGACCTGCTGCTGGTGCATTGGCCGCAGCCGAAAGTACCGTTCAGTGAAACGCTGGGGGCCCTTGCCAAAGCCAAACGCAGCGGCATAACGAAGCACATTGGCGTGTCAAATTTCACGCTAGCGATGCTCGATGAAGCCGTGCGGATCTGCCCCGAGCCGCTCGTGACGAACCAGATCGAGTATCACGCCTATCTGCCGCAGGATCGCATGATCGCTGCGCTGAAGACATACGGCATGATCCTGACAGCCTATTGCCCAGTGGCAAGGGGCAAGCTCCTGGACGATCCGGTGGTCGGCGAGATCGCGAAGGCACGGGGAAAGACGCACGCGCAGATCTGCCTGCGCTGGCTGGTCCAGCAGCCAATGGTTGCCGCAGTACCGCGCGCCCTCGAGGAACAGCACATTGTCGAAAACCTCGATGTGTTCGATTTCTCCCTGACCGGCGAAGAGATGCGGAGGATTTCCGCGCTGCGACAAAGGAAGATTCGCATCGCCGATCCGCCCGAGCGGGCGCCGAAGTGGGACGTCGAGACCGTTACCTGATGTTTTTACCATAGCGTCGTCGAACCGAGACGGCCCCTTTTCGTCCCGCGGAACATCCGCGGCCGCGAAGTATGTTGCGGATTGAAATCCATCAACATACGATGAGTTCAAACGTCGCCCGCGGCATCAACGCGGACGTCTGGGGAGTTAAACGCACTGATTGTACCGGGCCGTCTTGACGCATCGTTGCCGTAGACCGGCTGAACGCGTCGGACCAGAGTTACGGGAGGCCTTTTGGGTTTTTCCTCTCGCGAACGACGGGTTGAAAGTTTGCGTGTTCCCTGCTCCGCGCAGGCAACAATCGTTCTTCCATTGTCGATGCTCGGCATCTTCTGCATGAATTTGCACCGGGATGCCTTCACGCGGCGGAGCGCGCTCTGCCGGTTCGCTCCACACAACAATGCATAAGACCAACGCAGGCGAGGAGGAAGTCATGTCCATGTCGGGTTTTTCACGACGTACGTTCCTGCAAGGCAGTGTCGGACTTACGGTGGCCAATTTCGTGCCGGGCACAACGCCCTTCGCGAGTGCGGCCACGATGGAGGAGCAAACCATCGCGGCCGCGAAAGCAGCCGGGAAGGCGGATGTCAATGGAATGATCTGGTCGCCCTACCTCGTGCCGATGAAGCCCGTCATCGCCGACTTCACCAAGGAGACGGGAATCGGCATCGGCGCGGTGCAGGACATCTCGATTTTCGACGCTCCGCAGCGCGCGATGGCCGAAGCGCTGTCGCGTTCGCCGCAGTTCGATTTCATCCATATCGACTCGAACATGATCCCATCCCTCGCATCGGCCGGGTATCTCGAACCGCTCGACGAATACATCAAGAAGGCCGGCTTTCATCTCGATGCCGTCGCCGACTACGGCAACTTCATGAAGTACGGAGGCCAGACCTACGGCGTTCCGACCGATGGCAACGTGCACATTCAGTACACGCGCAAGGATCTGATCGACAATCCGGACAACAAGAAACGCTTCGCCGACAAGTTCGGCGTCGAGTTAAAGGTGCCACAGACCTGGGAAGAAAACCTGCGCCTGCAGGAATTCCTCATGGATCCATCGAAGGATCTCTACGGGTCCGGCAACTTGCGCAACCGTGCCAACGGCGTCACCTGGTGGTACATGATCTTCTACAGCGCCGGCGGATTCCCCTTCGATGACGAGATGAAACCGACGATCGACACGCCGGCCGGTCAATACGCGGTGGACCTCTATCTTCAGGACAAGAAGGTGAATCATCCGGAGGCGGCTAACTGGGGCACGCCGCAGATGATCCCGCGCATTGCGCAGGGCCACGTGGTCAGCTGCCAATACTGGGACGGGACGTGCAAGACGATCGCCAACCCGAAGCAGTCGAAAACCGTGGGGCAATTTTATTTCAGCCTCGTGCCGGGCTCGAAGTTCACCGGCAAGATGATGCACCGATCGATCTCGTCGCCGCTGGCGGCGATTCTCATTAACAAGTACTCGCCGCGCAAGACGCAGGCAGCCTACATGGCGCTGTGGATCGGTTCCGGAAAGAATAGCATTCCGATCGTCTCGGATCCGGTCAATGCATTCAATGATGCATGGGCCAAGGAACATATGAAGGCGGAACCGGTGCTCAAAGCCTATACGCCGGAAGGCATCAAGGCCGTCGAGATGAATTTCCAGGTGGTCGCACCGCCGATCTATCTGACCGGCTATCTCGAGTTCCAGGACGCACTCGGCAAGAATCTTTCGGAAGCTTACGTGGGCCAGCTGCCTGCAAAGGACGTGCTGAAGAAGACGGAAAATGAGTGGAACGCCATTATCGGGCGCATCGGCCGCAGCAAGCTGAAAAAGGATCTCGCCAGCTACAAGGCCGTCATGCCGACGAAGGCCGTGCCGACCTGATCCGAGGCGCCACACGGACCGGACGGGTCAGATCGGCCCGTCCGGCCACTCTCCTGCAAAGAGCCAGAACATGGCCGTCGAAGCTCTCTCAGCCGGCAAAGCACTGCTTGCGACCAAGGCCCGCAGTCAGTCGCGCCGACTCGCTGTGCGCCATTTCAAGCTTTCACTGTTGCTACCGCTGATCGCGCTCTTTCTGTTCCTGCTGACGCCGGTGTTGCTGTTGCAGCTCTACTTCTCGATCCACCAATGGACCGTGTATCTCAGTTCGTGGTGGGACGCGGAATTTGTCGGCCTTGATCTGTTTCAGGAGGTGCTGACCGACCCGAGGTTCGGCTGGGCCGTCGTGCGCTCGCTCGCTTTCTCGACCGGCTCGACGCTGGGCTGCTTCGTGTTCGGCTTTCTGCTCGCCTACCTCATGCACAAGCCGTTTCGCGGTCAGGCGTTCTATTACATTATATTCATATTGCCGATGCTCACTGTCCCCGTTGTCGTCGCCTACACGGCCGAGATGATGCTGTACCAGAGCGGTCCGCTCAACGACGTCATCTCGAGGATCATCGGCGTCGATTTCAAGCCAGCCTGGCTGACCAATCCACACATTGCGCTCGCCACCGTCGCCCTGCTCGAAATCTGGAACTGGACGCCGTTCTCGTTCATCATTTTGCTTGCCGGCCTCTCGGCCATCCCAAAGGAGCCGATCGAGGCCGCGGAAATACTCGGCGCATCGAAATGGCGCATCTTCTGGGAAGTGCAGGTGCCGCTGTTGCGCCCCGTCATCCTGCTCGCGCTCGTGCTGCGCTTCCTTGAGGCGATGGCGGAATTCCCGAAGACCTGGGCTTTGTTTCAGGGCGGCCCAGGATCGGCGACGGAAACTTTGCCGGTCTACATCTTCATGACGACCTGGCAGTACTTTCAGATCTCGAAAGGCGCGGCGATGTCTTACATCGTCATGCTCTTGATGATCGTCATCGTGCTGATCGCGATCCATCTTCTGCGGCGCGAAAAGCGCTCGCTCGATCAGATCTACGAGTTGCGCACGAAAGAGGGGGAGGGCTGAACGATGGCCACAAAATCCCACCGCCGCCTGGTCTCCGCAACCGTGCGTTACGTGATCCTCAGTATTTGGGCGCTCATGGCCTTTTTCCCGATCTACTGGATGGTCTCGACCTCGTTCAAGCCGGACATCCAATGGTTTTCGTGGCCGCCGGTCTATTTTCCGGATCCGCCGACGCTGACCAATTACATGAACGTCTGGCTCGGCAGCGAGCAATACGACACGACGCAGTACGCGATCTCCTCGCAGAAGCCGTTGGTTTCCCTTTGGAATTCGACGGTTATCGCCTTCAGTTCGACCTTCCTCGCGGTCGCCTTCGGCTCCGTTCTCGCCTACGGCGTCTCGCGTTACCGTATCCTGTCGGAAGCCCGCATGTTTCAGCTTCTGATGCTACGTATGATCCCGCCAATCGTCGTGGTCGCGCCACTATCCCTTTACTACTCCGCGCTCGGCCTGCTCGACACGCGCATCGGCCTCATCATGGTCTACTTCCTGACCACACTCCCTTATGCCGTGTGGATGACAAAGAGCTTCATTGACGAAGTGCCGCGTGAAGTGGAGCAGGCTGCAGAGATACTCGGCGCATCGCGCTGGCGCACGGTCTTTGAGATTGTCCTCCCCTTGATCCGCTCCGGCCTCGTGGCGACCTTCCTCTTCATCCTGATCCTGACCTGGAGCGAATACCTCCTCGCGCTGATCATCACCAAGACCCAGGTCTCGACGCTGCCGATCGAGCTCTCGAAATATCAGGGCTCCACTGAAGGCCGCGTCTACGGCCGGCAGGCAGCGCTCGCAGTCGGCATTACGATCCCGCTGATGATCGTCGGCCTCATTATCCGCAAGCATCTCGCGCGAGGATTTAGTTTCGGAATGGTACGGAGATAGCCGTGGCGCGGATCGAGCTCAACAATCTCAACAAATCGTTCGGCGCCGTAGAGGCGGTCAAGAACCTGAACTTCACCATTGAAGACGGCGAGTTCGTCGTGTTCGTCGGGCCCTCCGGCTGCGGCAAGACGACTACCTTGCGCATGATCGCCGGCTTCGAGGACCCGACCTCAGGAGACATCCGCATCGACGGGCACGTCGTGAACGATCTCGAGCCCCGCGACCGCAACCTCGGTATGGTCTTCCAGAGCCACGCGCTGTTTCCCCACAAGAATGTCGCGCAAAACATCGAATTTGGCCTGCGCATGAAGAAGGTCGCGCCGGAGGAGCGTGCCAGACGCGTGCGCGAGGTGGCGGACATGGTTCGCATCGGACATCTGCTGGACAAGATGCCGGGCCAGTGCTCGGGCGGCGAGTCGCAGCGCGTTGCACTGGCGCGCACGCTTGTGACAAATCCGTCCACATTCCTTCTTGACGAGCCGCTGTCGAGTCTCGACGCGAAACTACGCCGCGAGCTGCGTGCCGAATGCGATCGCCTGCACCAGGCGCTCAAGCGCACATTCATCTTCGTCACGCACGATCAGGAAGAGGCAATGACGCTCGCCGATCGGATCGTCGTCATGCGCGCAGGTGAAATTGTGCAGGTCGGCTCGCCGATGGAAATCTATTCGAACCCCGTCAATTACTTCGTTGCCGATTTCTTCGGTTCGCCGTCGATGAACCTCGTTGCCGGCGAGGTCGTGCGCGACAACGGCACTACGCGATTCCGCTCCGCCTTGTTCGATATCGCCCTTCCGGAGCGCCTGAAAACAGCGCGTGCCGGCAAGGGAACGCTGGGGATCCGGCCCGAGCACGTCGGCATCAATTCCGGCGGCAGAAGTGACGCCGCTCTGCCTGTGCGGCTCGTCGAGCCGCTCGGCAAGGACACCCTCCTCTACTTCGACGCGGGCACCGACCGTGCCTTCGTTGCCGTCACCGAAGGCCTTCGCATGGCCGACACCAAAATCGGCGAGCGCCTCACCCTCTCGCTTGACGAGCGCCACATGCACCTCTTCAACGCCGAAGGGCGCTGCATCAGCGCCTCGTGAGTGCGGAATTCCTACGACCCCGGGGGACTTAATGGACTACCGAGAAAAGAGCGAAATCCGCGACGGCATGCGGATCGACTGGGATATTCCGATCAAGATGGACGACGGGCTGGTGCTCCGCTGCGACATCTACCGTCCGGTCGCCAACGGGAAATACCCGGTGATCATGACGCTCGGGCCTTACGGTAAATGGCTGCATTTCGAGGATCTCTACAAGACGCAGTGGGACCGCATGTGCGCCGACCACCCGGACGTACCGACGGATTCGACCAACAAGTATCAATGCTGGGAGGTTGTCGATCCGGAGAAATGGGTCCCCGACGGTTATGTCTGCATCCGTGTCGACAGCCGCGGCGCCGGCCGGTCGCCTGGCGTGATCGACATCTGGTCCTTGCGAGAGGCGCAGGATCTTGCCTGCTGCATCGAATGGGCGGGGACGCAGCCTTGGTCGAACGGCAAGGTCGGCCTCAACGGAATTTCATATTACGGCCAGAACCAGTGGCAGACATCGGCACTGCAGCCGAAGCATCTCGAAGCCATCTGCATCTGGGAAGGCGCCGCTGATTTCTATCGCGACATGGCTCACCACGGCGGCATATTCAATCGTGGCTTCGTGCAGGACTGGTCGAAGGCGCAGGTTTATTCGGTACAGAACGGCCGCGGTACGCGCGGCTTCAAGAGCCGCATGAACGGCGACTGGGTGTCCGGGCCAGAAACGCTTTCGGAAGAACAGCTCGGCCTCAATCGTCGCGACTTTTACGAGGACTGCATCTCGCGCAAGCTCGACACCGATTCCTACTGGCAATCGCGCATGCCGGATTGGACCAAAGTGAAGACGCCGCTGCTCTCGGCCGCCAATTGGGGCGGGCAAGGCCTGCATCCGCGCGGCAATTTCGAAGGTTTCGTGCGAGCCGCGTCCGACCGGAAATGGCTCGAGGTTCATGGCATCGAGCACTGGACGCATTTCTATACGAACTACGGAGTGGCGCTGCAGAAAAAATTCTTCGGACATTTTCTCAAGGGCGAGGACACGGGCTGGGATAGGCAGCCAAAGGTACTGCTCCAGGTCCGCCATCCCGGTGAGAAATTCGTCGAGCGGCGCGAGAACGAATGGCCGCTCGCGCGCACGCAGTGGACCAAATTTTACATCCACCCGGGCGACATGACGTTCTCCCGAAACGCGCAATCGTCGTCCGGTGCTGTGACTTATGCCGGGATGAGCGAAGGCGTGACGTTCCTGTCCGAGCCGCTCGAACAGGAGACCGAGATCACGGGCCCGATCGCCGCAAAGCTCTGGGTATCCTCGGCGACCGAGGATGCCGACCTCTTCCTGGTGGTGCGCGCCTTCGCGCCGGATCTCAAGGAAGTCACATTCCAGGGCGCGCTTGATGCGCATACGCCGATCGCGCAAGGCTGGCTGCGCTGCTCGCACCGCAAGCTCGATCCAAAGCTCACGCTGCCCTATCGCCCCTATCACACCCATGACGAGGAGCAGAAGCTCAAGCCCGGCCAGGTTTACGAGGTCGACGTGGAAGTCTGGCCGACCTGCATTGTTGTGCCGAAGGGCTATCGCCTCGCGCTCTCGGTGCGCGGCACCGATTACGTGTTTCCCGGCGAGCCGGGCGCGGGCGTCGAGACGCTCGGAAAAGTCTGGACCGGCGTCGGACCCTTCACCCATGACGACCCGCGCGATCGCCCGCTCTCTGTATTCGGCGGCGACGTCTCGCTGCACACGGGGCCGGACCGGCAGGCCTACGTGATGCTGCCCGTCATTCCAAAAGCCTAGACCCGCACGCGCGCCACACGTGCGATTTAGAGAGGAACAAGACGATCATGAGCTATCGTGAGGTGAGCGAAATTCGCGACGGCATGCGCATCGATTGGGACATGCCGATCACGATGGACGACGGCATTATGCTGCGCTGCGACGTATTCCGGCCCGTCAAAAACGGTCGGTATCCCGTCATCCTGAGCTATGGCCCGTATGGCAAGTGGCTGCATTTCGAGGACGGCTACAAAACCGCTTGGGATCGCATGGCGCTCAAGCATCCCGATGTGATGGGCGGGTCCTCCAACAAGTATCAGAGCTGGGAAGTCTGCGACCCCGAGAAATGGGTGCCGGACGGCTATGTCTGCGTGCGCGTCGATTCACGCGGTTGCGGCCGCTCGCCTGGTTATGTCGAGCACTGGTCGCCGCGCGAAACGAAGGACTTCCATGACTGCATCGAGTGGGCCGGAACGCAGCCCTGGTCAAACGGCAAGGTGGGTCTGAGCGGAATCTCCTACTACGCCATCAACCAGTGGCAGGTTGCAAGCCTGCAACCGAAGCATCTCGCGGCCATCTGCGTGTGGGAAGGCTTCGCCGATTTCTATCGCGAGCTCAGCCACAACGGCGGCATCTACAATACTTTCGCGCAGAATTGGTACGACATGCAGGTGAAGACCGTGCAGCATGGTCTTGGCACGAAAGGTCACCGCAGCCGCATGAACGGCGACTGGGTTTCGGGACCGGAAACGCTCAACGCCGAGCAAATGGGCGCGACCCGCTACGATCTCGGGACGACCTATTTCAGGCATCCTCTCGATGACGACTTCTACAAGGCGATGCGGCCAGATTGGTCGAAGGTGAAGGTGCCCATGCTTTCCGCCGCGAACTGGGGCGGTCAGCCGCTGCATCCTCGCGGTAATTTCGAAGGCTTCTATCGCGCAGCATCCAGGCAGAAGTGGCTCGAAGTGCATGGCATCGAGCATTGGACACATTACTACACCGACTACGGAATCCGCCTACAGCAGAAATTCTTCGGCTATTTCCTGAAAGGCGAGCGAAACGGTTGGAACAAGCAGCCGCGCGTACAGCTCAATATCCGCCACCCGGGCGAAAAATTCGTCATCCGCTACGAAGACGACTGGCCGCTCCCAAGCACTCAATGGACCAAATTCCATTTGGCCACGGACGCGCAGAAACTGGTCACAACGGCTCCCGGCGGTTCGTCAAAGGTCACCTTCGATGCGATGGGCGACGGCGTCACGTTCCTAACCGAGCCTCTGAAGGAAGAAACCGAGATCACCGGGCCCGTGGCCGCCAGGCTTCACGTTTCATCGTCGACCAGCGATGCGGACCTTTTCCTGGTGCTGCGCGTGTTCTCGCCCGACATGAAGGAAGTGGTGTTTCAGGGCGCACTCGACCCTCGCACGCCAATTGGGCAAGGCTGGCTACGAGCATCGCACCGCAAGCTGGACAGGAATCTGACGCGGCCGTTCCGGCCCTATCACACCCATGACGAAAAGCAGCCGCTCAAGCCCGGAGAGGTTTACGAGCTTGATATCGAGATCATCCCCACCTGCATCGTGGTACCGAAGAACTATCGCATCGCGCTGAGTATCCGCGGCCGCGATTATGTCTATCCCGGCGGATCGGGCGGCCGGCTTTCGAACATGAAGAATGAATTTACCGGGAACGGGCCCTTCCTGCATGATGACCCGCGCGACCGGCCGCGGGAAGTCTATGGGGGCAAAACGACGCTGCATCTCGGCAGTGGCCGGGAGAATTTCGTATTGCTGCCGATCATTCCGCCCCGCAAAGTCGCGCCGGCAAAGGCGAAGATATCCAGGGCGGCAAGGCGGGCGACCAAGAGGAGTCGGCGGTAGCCATGAGTCGCGAACGCAACGGCAAGGGCCTCTTCTTCGGCGCTGAGCACCGCATCTGACGCGGTCATCACTGCATCGCCTGTTCCAACGCCACGACATCAGCAGGCTGCCTGCAATCGGAGGATCTGCTCATCGGTCATTGCGTAGCAGCCGCGCGAGGAGCAGTCGCCGTGCAATCATCGATGATCTGGATGTGAGTTAGGCTTGCTCATCGAGCAAATACGCCGTCACGATTCTTCTTCCCGCCGCAATGGCGATAGCTGAAGACTGCCCGCCTTGAAATCCGCATCGCTGCTCACGGCTCGCCGTATAAACGCGATCATACACTGCGTCAGTGGCGTTTAGTGCGGCGTGTAACTTTCTTCGGGCGCGGGTATCTCCCTAGCGTAGATACATCCGTCAATAGCAACCGTGATAGCGCACGCAGCGGTAGTATCTCCGAGTTCCGAATCCCCACTGCCAAGCGCAACGGTCACGCCAATATTCGCAGTACCCTCCGTAGTAATAATCGTCCTCCCACCACGGGTACGCGTACCACCACCCGTCATGGTAATAGGGAAAATGCCGATGCCGCTTCCGGTGACGTGGATGATGCTCGCCTGAATCACGTCGCATATCCCGCCGGGTATCGACGTGCGACTGACGCTGCATTCTCTGACGCTGCATTTCCTGACGCTGCATTTCGTGCCGACTGCCGCGATAAACTCTGCTCCCTTGGGGAGCCATAAACGGCCCCTGCGGACTGCTGCGATAAACCCTGCCCCCTTGGGGGACTATAAATTGCGAGCCACCTCCCGGAGTGACAGCACGCGATCCGCTACTCATAACCCCACCGCTGCCGCCTCCGCCGTGACCGTGGCCACCACCACCGCCTCCACCGCCGAAGCCGCCTCCGCCCGCACCGGGGCCACCACCACCGCCGCCGCCTCCGCCACCACCACCGCCGCCGCCACCGCCTCCTCCGCCGTGACCGTGGCCCTGGGCAAGTTGAACAGTGGGTTGCGATTGCTGCGATTCATTGGCGACCGGCTTGTCAGGATCATGTGACGCCGTAGTGAGGGCATGGACGGACTGGAGCGCCAGCAGGCTTGTGCCAAGCGCGATAGCCCACGACCAAGATCGGTGCACGGTAGCCTCCTGACGAGTGGGAATTCCACAATCCACGCACCCAAGCATAATCCATTGTGGAGCTGACTGCTAATCGTAGAAAGGGTTCCGTAGCGTCTTGCTGTCGCTGCGGGCGCGACCAGCCATCGCGCCTTGAAATTCGCCACCACGTTCCCGCGACTCATTAGTTGTGGTGAAATCGTGGGCTGGGCCGCTATCCACGTCGCTGCGGGGGCGGACCCTCCTGGCCGCCTTCTAACCAGGCTTGGTTGTTTGCGAGATTCTCCCACGCCTTCTCCATGCGCTTGAAGGGAGCCCTGTCCTGCGAAGCAGTGGCGGTCTGCGCTTTCTCAGCGCAATTCTCGGCGTTCTTACGCGGCTTGCCGAGCTGGTGACGCATCGTCGGGTGCCACGTCTTTCCCAACAGCAATGCGACCAAACGCGCAGAAGACCCGCATTGGCTTTATACGGTTCGTTTCGAAGGCCGCGAATTGTGGGGACCCGACTCCGATCCCAATGTCACGATCGCGATCGAGGCGTGGGAGCCTTATCTCGAGCCCGCTTGAGCGATGTTAGCTCTTGCCGGTGATAGGTCCGAATGCCGGCGGCGGGATGCGGCGTTTCGATGCCGCTTCGTACTCGGAGGCGATATGAAGCAATACGTCTTCTTTTCCCGGTTCGGCGCGGAACACCAAAGAGAACGGAAGCCCCGGGGCTGGCACGGTTGTCCGCTTGTTTGAGTTCTCGTGCAGGTAATGCTTCCGGTCCGGGCTCAGCTTGTAGACGGGATCGTACACTTCGGTCACATAGCCGGCCGGAATCAAAACTTCGGTCAGACCGGCATTTGGCCCGCTCAGGGATTCCATCGTCAGATTGTTGCGATAGCCTTGCCCAGCACCGCCGATAACACCCGGCGGCCAAGGCGTGTGCAACCGCACCAGCGCATCCAGATGATTTTCGAAGATCACCATCATGTCGGCGCGTCGCAGCAATTCGCGCAGCATGATCCGCTCGTTGACCCCCTGGCGTTCGCCAAGCGGATTACGCATGTCGCGCACTTCGTCCCAGTTGAGAAAACCGGCGCGCTGGTCGTCGCCCCAGAATTTCGAGCGGGCATTCAGCGCGGCAAAGTCCGTCAGCGTCTCCTTGAATCCTTTTGCCTGCCAGTCGGCAGCGCGACGCGACAGGTACTGGTTGATATGGAAACGGAATGCGGTCTGCTGCGCCTGGTGCTGAACGGTTGCCAGACCGAGCTTGGCTGGCGGCGGGATGCGGCCTTCCGCCATTCCGACCATGTAATCGATCGGCTTCATCTTGCCGGAACCGAAGATCTTTCCCGGCTGAAATTTGGTCGGCTCGATTGTCGCAGCGAACTCCTTGAACAGCGGCTGGCCGGACTCGTCGAGGCGGAACAGGATGTCGGGCATGATCACGGGCACCAGCCGGGCGAGAGCCACACCGTAATCGACTGTCATAGCCTCGATATCCGGGTCGCGCTCCCAGAGCGGGTCGGACGACTCGACCAGTGCCGCGCCCAGTTTCCCGCCAAGCACAGTCTTGATTTCCTTGGCGGCGGCGACGGTGATCGGAACCTCTGTCAGGTATCCCGGGCGCACCGTCATCGATTCACGGATCACCCCGATGCGCAAACCCTTGAGCGCTCCCTCCCGGCCCCGGCCCAAGGCGCACGAGGCGTAGGATACCAAGATCGAGGAGCGCGGAACCGTCGTGAACACGTCGCGCGGGTCGTAAAAGCCCTGCTCCGGGTCCCGCAAAGCGTCGAGCACTTTCGCCGCATCTTCAATTGTGCGCGCATGAATGCCGCTGCGGTCGACGTGAATATCGGCTCCGATCGCGCCTCCTTCGAAACCAATGAGAGCCTTGTGCGGAAGGATCAGAGCCACGGCATTGTGATTGGACGGGCCGCGGCACGAGGCGCGCGTCTCTTCGCCGAGGCTGCACATGACCATGTTGACACTCACCGAAAGCGCGGAGCCGGCGCTTGAGCCGAGAGACGCTGCGCGGGTCGTGTCGTAGGGGTTCGACGGGTTGCCGCCCCAGGTGCTGCGCTGATAGCCGAGCGTCGTGGGAAGAATCTTGACCGCCTGGTGCGGGCCGTCAGGCGCTTCCGGTCTGCCGTTGTATTCGGTGTTGACTGCCTTTGCAAAAATGATCGCACCTTTCTTGCGCAATTGCTCGACCAGGACATGATCGCGCGCAGGAAAATCGATGTCGTAGCGCGCATCGCCGCCACCGGTCGATCTCATGTCCCTGGTATCGAACGAATCCTTGAACGAGAACACCACGCCATACATTGGCATGGCGTTGAGGTCGGGATTTCGCCCGTATTTTTCGTCAAGCGCGGTCGCCTGCTCGATCGCGTCGGGAAGATGCCGAAAATACTCGCACACCGGTGGAGCACCTTTCGGCAGTGGTCCCTTCGACGCGTGAAGGTCATAGTCGCCACGGCACGTAACCGAACGTTCGCCGCGAACGTTCAGGGTGGCAAGTGCGTTGACCTGTCCGGCATTGCGGATGCCTACGATCATCCCGAATTGCTGCTGCACGGTGGGGTCAGATGCCGTGGGCTCCATCCGTCCGAATTCGAGCGGCGGGCCGACGTATTGGTCGAGATCAGGCAATAGATCCGATACCTTCACGGTCTCCACCGGAAACTTGAGCGGCTCGCCGCCACGGATTGCGCCCGGTGCCGCAGGGACTGGACGACCATCGTCGGTGACAAGCATGCTCGATACGCCGTTGAAGGCCCGGACACGCGCGAGATAATGCTGCACGACCGCGAGGCAGGTGGTCTCGCCCGCCTTGATGGCAGCGTGCAACTCGTCGATCGTCGCTTCTTCCAGTTGAAATTTGGATTTCTGTAAACTCAGGCGCTCATCCATCGATCGCTCACACTCGACACACGAACCGGTTCTCGCACAACCTTGCAGCATGAGCTTAATGGCCGTGAAGCCGCTGACAAAGGCATGACTTTCACCACCTCAAATATTGGCGATGCAGAGCCATAGTGCAGTCCGCTTCAGAGGGTCACAAGTGGAAAATCCTGAGATACTAATTATGACAGAACGCGAGTGCCTTTGGCCCATAGGAGACACCATTGAAACTCGTCCTTTTCCAAAAGTCGGCCGAGGGAGAGGTTCTGCCTGGCCTGCTCACAAATCGGGGCGTCGTCGATATCTCCTCGGCGGTCCGCAAGAGCTACACGCCGCAACTGGTCATCCAGGGCATCATTGACGATTTTGAAAAATTGCGGCCGGCGCTCGAAAAACTCGCCAAAGATGACGCCGCAATTCCGCTGGCGAAAATTCGCCTGCGGCCGCCGCTGCCGCGCCCCGGCAAAATCCTCGCCTGCATTGCCAATTACTGGGAGCATGCGCAGCGCGAGGCGCGCCCGCTCAACATGTTCATGAAAAACCCCGACGCGGTGATCGGGCCGGGCGACACGATCGTGCTGCCCGAATTCACGGTGCCGTGGATTTTCATGCACGAGGCGGAGCTTGCGCTTGTGATCAAGGGGCCGTCCAAGATGGTGAAGGCGAAAGACTGGAAAAATGCCGTCTTCGGCTATACCACCATGATCGACGTCTCCGCGCGCGAGCAGGGCCGCCGCACCTGGCCGGCGACGCCGCTGACGAGCTGGCTCGGCAAATCCTTCGACACCTTTGCGCCGATCGGCCCCTGCATCGCCACCGCCGGTGAGATCAAGGACCCGAACGACCTGATCGTGCGATTCTGGAATGACGGCCAGCTGCGTCACAACTACAGCACCGACGACATGGAGCATCGCGTGCCGGAGCTCGTGGAGTTCGCCACGACGGTGATGACCATGAATTCCGGCGACCTGATCGCCTGCGGCACCAACCACGAGGGCCTCGGCGCGCTTCAGGACGGCGAGACGGTCGAGATTGAAATCCAGAACATCGGCAAGATGGCGCTCAAGGTGTCCGACCCGCTCAAGCGAAAATGGGAGCGCGGCATCTACATGGGCGCCGATTCCACCAACCCCGAGGCGGTTAAACGCCATCGCCCGGCAAACGCCTGAGATCACACTGCGACAGGAATGCTCATGGACTCAAAAAACGAGATTCGAGACGGAATGCGCATTGACTGGGATGTGCCCATCACCATGGACGACGGCGTTGTCCTCCGCGCCGATATTTTCCGACCGACAACCGATGGCAGATACCCGGTCATCTTGAGCTACGGCCCCTATGCCAAGGGCCTGGCGTTCCAGGAGGGTTACAAGGGCCTTTGGGCACGGCTCATCAAGGCCGCGCCCGAGGTGCTGGAAGACTCCAGCAACAAGTACCAGAACTGGGAGCTGGTCGATCCGGAGAAATGGGTGCCGGACGGCTATGCCTGCCTGCGCATCGACTCGCGCGGGGCCGGCCGCTCTCCGGGCTATCTCGACGTGTGGTCCGAGCGGGAGACGCAGGATCTGTACCAATGCGTCGAATGGGCCGGCACGCAGCCGTGGAGCACCGGCAAGGTCGGTATCAACGGCATTTCCTACTACGCGATGAACCAGTGGACGGTCGGCGCATTGAAGCCCCCTCACCTCACCGCGATGTGCATCTGGGAGGGCTCGTCCGACTACTACCGCGAGCTCTGCCGCCACGGCGGCATCCTCAGCGACTTCCTCAACAGCTGGCACCCGCGCCAGGTCGCGAGCGTACAACACGGCGTCGGCACGCGCGGCGCGAAAAGCGTTGTGACGGGAGAGCTCGTGGCAGGGCCGGAGACGCTGCCGCAAGAGGAGCTCGCCAAAAAATGCGCCGATACGCCCGGCGAGGCAAAACGCCACCGCCTGTGCGACGACTATTACAAAAAGCGCATCGCCAAATTCGAGGATATCGAAGCGCCGCTGCTCTCCGCCGGCAACTGGGGCGGCATGGGCCTGCACACGCGCGGCAATTTCGAGGGCTGGCTGCGCGCCGGCTCGAAGCAGAAATGGCTCGAGTTGCATGGCGACACGCACTTCACCCATTTCTACAGCCGCTATGGCGAGGCCCTGCAGAAAAAGTTCTTCGGCCATTTCCTCAAAGGTGAGAACACGGGCTGGGACAAGCAGCCGCGCATCTCGCTCAACATCCGTCATCCCGGCGAGAAATTCGTGCTGCGTGCCGAGAACGAGTGGCCGCTCGCACGCACGCAATGGACGAAATATTTCCTGCAGACGGACGGGAAAACCTTGGGTCCGGATACGCCATCGCAGACGACGGCGCTCAGCTATGAGACAACCGGCGATGGTCTCACCTTCTCGACGCCGCCGATGACGAAGGATCTCGAGATCACCGGCCCGGTCGCGGCGAAATTATGGGTCTCGTCGGAGACGACCGACGCCGATCTGTTCCTGGCGCTTCGCGTGTTCGATCCCGCCGGCAAGGAAGTGACCTTCATCGGCTCCAACGATCCGCGCACGCCGGTCGGTCTTGGCTGGCTGCGCGCCTCGCACCGCAAGCTCGATCCGAAGGAAACGAAGCCCTACCGGCCCTATCACACCCATGACGAAATCCAGCCGCTTCGGCCCGGCGAGCCGGTCGAGCTCGACATCGAGATTTTGCCGACCTCCATCGTCGTTCCGGCCGGCTA
>DATGDN010000431.1:0-4527 GCA_035310865.1 Pseudolabrys sp.
AAAAACCGGCGCGACGCCGATCGTGATGACGCAACCTGAATTCAAGGGCTTCATGGAGGCCCAGGTGGCGAAATGGGCCGACGTCATCAAGGCCAACCACATCGCACCGATCGATTGACGATCATCAGCAAGGGCATGCAATGAACGAAATGACCAAACCTGCCGCCGCAATTAAAGGCGAAGATCATTGGACGACCAAAGACGGCGGGGTGAAGCTGTTTCTGTTTGAAAAATGCGCCGGCGATCCCGGCAAAACCATCGGCACAATTTTGTTTGTGCATGGCTCGTCGATGGCCTCGCAGCCAACGTTCGATCTGCAGGTGCGGGGCCGGCCCGATTCATCCGCAATGGATCACTTCGCCCGGCGCGGCTATGACTGCTGGTGTGTCGATATGGAGGGCTATGGACGCTCGACAAAAGACCGCGATAACAACGCCCCTATCTCGCAAGGCGCCGACGATTGCTACGTGGCAGCGCTTTATATCCAAAAGCTGCGCGGCAAACGGCCGCTGCTCGTATATGGGATTTCCTCCGGCGCGTTGCGCGCCGCCATGTTCGCGGAGCGCCATCCCGAAATGGTGGCACGCCTCGCCCTCGATGCCATGGTGTGGACCGGTGAAGGTTCGCCAACGCTGGAGCAGCGCCGCAAAAAGCTGCCGGAATTCCAGGCCAAGAACCGACGGCCAATCGACAAGGCCTTCATCCACTCGGTGTTTGAGCGCGACCACCCGGATACGGCCGAGCGCAAGGTGATCGATGCGTTCGCGGACGCCGTGACCGCGCTCGACACGTCGGTGCCGACCGGAACCTATGTCGACATGTGTTCGAAATTACCGGTGGTCGATCCGGAGAAGATCAACGTGCCGACGCTCATCATGCGTGGTCAGCACGATGGTATCGCATCGATGGAAGATTTGCTGAAGTTCTACGCGAAGCTGCCGAATCCGGACAAGCAATTCACAGTGATGCCGGGCATCTCACACGCAAGTTTCCAGCAGAAGAACTACATGCTCGTCTACCACATCCTGGCGAGTTTCTTCGCGCAGCCGGAGCCGGCGTACAAAGGTTGATGGGCCTAAACTCCCAGTTTTTCCGCCAAGTCGCTTAAATCTTTTCCGGCCACATCAACAGGCACCGTCGGCGCACGCTCGCCCTTGTCAGGCCCATATTCGTCGGGCCGCGCAGTGTGGCCGGTACGCAGTCCGCACGCGGCAGCGGCCGCAAGGTCGCCGCTGCTATGCGCTGCCACCATCATGCACTGCGCCGGTTCGAGATCGAACGCCTCGCAGGCGGCGAGGTAGACACGCGGTTTTGGCTTGTAGTCACCGGCAACTTCCGCGCCGAGGATCGCGTCCCATGGAAAATCGTTGCGGCGTGCGAGATCGACTATCAACGAGATATTTCCATTCGACACCGGCGCGAGCAGAAATTTTTTATGCAGGCGCATAAGCGCCGCCGGCACATCAGGCCACGCATCGAGCCGATGCCATGCAAGTGTGAGTTCGCGCAAGACTTCGTCCGGGAGATTGCGCAAACCAAACCGCGGCATGAAGCGCTCGAGATTGCGCCGGTGCAGGACATCCAGTTTCGCAAACGGAATGCGGCCGGAGCGAACCTCCTCCATGCCGGGCTGGTATTCGCCCCTCCAGGCGTCCGCGAACGCCAGCCAATCGAGGTCGTGCCCCAGCGGCCTGAGCGTCCGTTCCACCTCCCGGGCGACCGAGGTCCGCCAGTCGACCAGCGTCTCGAACACGTCGAAGAACATCGCCCGAACGGAGGTCATGAACGCTTCCGAGTCGCGAATTTGCGACCCCGAAGAGCGCCGATCTGGCTGCCCAAAATCATGGCTAAGTCATTGATAAAATGGCGGGAGCGACGGGACTCGAACCCGCGGCCTCTGCCGTGACAGGGCAGCGCTCTAACCAACTGAGCTACGCCCCCGCGGGCGTTCGGACGAGTTATAGGCGGCTCAATGCATAGTCAAGGTAAACACGGGAAATTGCGAAAAAGCCTTATTTACCGCGAAGAATCGGTGGTCAGACCGCCCCCGAATCGTCTATTCGGGCGGTGTGTTTGGCGCTTCGCCAAGCTCGCGGATTCAAGAGGAGGGTCCCACTGATGGCAATGGTTCCTGGAAAAGCTCCGACACCACCGACCGTCACGCTCAAGCATCTTGCCGCGGCACTCGCGGAAACACACGAGATGTCGAAGAAGCAGGCGGAGACCGTGCTCGGCGATTTCATTGGAAATATCGTGAAGCATCTGAAGAAAGGCGAGCGTATTCGCATCGGCGGTCTCGGCATACTTCAGGTTCGCAAACGCGCTGCGCGCATCGGCCGCAATCCTGCGACCGGCGAGCAGATTCAGATCAAGGCGAGCAAAAAGGTTGCCTTCCGCGCTTCGAAAGAATTGAAAGAATCGATCTGACAACTTCCTGCCTGACCCTCCGGGGAATTGCGGCAGGCGTGGAGCGATAGGCTCCCGCCTGCCGTTTCGTTTTAAGGTATTGCTTGCCTGCTTGCATCGGACCGCCAACGCGCGTTATTGGGCGAGTGCAAGGGCGGTTAGCTCAGTTGGTAGAGCGCCTGCTTTACACGCAGGATGTCGGCGGTTCGAGTCCGTCACCGCCCACCATTTAAATTCTTTGTTCTTAGGCCAGATTTTCTATTCCAACCGGATCGTCAGCGACTTGGTCACGGACCTTCGCCCGTACCCGTCAATGTTTCCATAAACGCCACCAGGTCACCCCGCTCCTGCTCGCTCAGCTAGATCGGAAACAGCTTGGGGGATCGACTTGGGCGATCAATGCCACCCTTTTCATAGTGGCGCACCGCATCGGTCAGTGTGGCGATCGACGCATTGTGCATGTACGGCGCACGCAGCGCCACGGACCGCAGCGTCGGGGTTTTGAAAGCGAAGTCCATCGCCGCATCCTTGATCACCCGGCCACGCCCCCGATCCGCAGATGTCGTGCCGATGTCGTGAAATTGGTCGTTGGTAAATCGCCAACCTCCGTGGCAGGCAGCGCAGCCGGCCTTGCCTGTGAACAACACGAACCCGCGCTTGGCGGAGTCAGCGATTGCTGTCTCGTCCCCCGCGATCCATCGGTCGAAAGGCGCAATTCCCGGTTCCAGCGTACGTTCGAACGCGGCCACCGCCAGCGCGATCGCATCGACATCGATAGGCCGGCC
This sequence comes from Pseudolabrys sp., assembly GCA_035310865.1. Classification (GTDB taxonomy): domain Bacteria; phylum Pseudomonadota; class Alphaproteobacteria; order Rhizobiales; family Xanthobacteraceae; genus Pseudolabrys. The sequence continues at coordinate 3,192 of DATGDN010000431.1, forward strand.
GGGCAAAGCTAACTTGAACTTTGCCGCATAGTCGGGAGCCGATCTGACGCGCTCCTCGATCATCTCGACCTTCACCGGATTTCCGGTTTGGACCCGGTCGCTATCGATGCTTTCGCCTGCGCCTCCAGGGTCGGGCTGCGTCCGTCCCACCCCACCGGTGCATTGCCGGCGTGGCCTATCCCGATCAGCGGCTGCGATTTGCGCGAGGTTGGTTTGCCGGAATCATTACCTGGGTGCGCATCGGTCACCACGTAGCCCAGCTCCGGAAAATGGCAGCTCGCGCAGCTCGTCTTGCCCGAGGCGGAAATACGCGTGTCGAAGAAAAGATTGCGGCCGAGATCTACCAAGGCCTGATTCTCGACAGGACGCGGGGCGGGACGTCGATAATCGGCTTTGATTGCGCCCAGACTCTGCGCCGGTGTCGGTTCGGCCCGTACTAGAGCGAGCACGCTGGTCGCCGCAAGCACACTCACCGTCGCGATTATCTTTGCGATTGTCATGTCACCACTCTTTTTGGTCATTGGCAGCGGAATTCCGTCGCGGCCTCTAAGCCAGCTCCTCCATTCGAATCTTGGTCAGAAACGTCTTTCGATAGGACGCAAACGACAAACGCACCGTTGTACGAAGGACAACCCACCGAAAACTTCCAGCACAAACGAAAAACGGCGCCTCGCGGCGCCGTTTTCAAGTCTTGTTGCGATCGCGTTTAGTGCGCGGTCAGCCCGGAACCGTCTTCGTCGACCGCAGGCTCGGAGGTAGTCGCTTCCGCCGCAAGCTTAGCGCTCGCCTCGTCCCACTCGATCGGCTTTGGTGCGCGCACCAGCGCGCGGGCGAGCACCTCGTCCATGCGGGTCACCGGAATGATCTCCAGTCCCTTTTTGATCGTGTCGGAGATTTCCACCAGATCCTTGGCGTTTTCCTCCGGGATCAGCACGGTCTTCATGCCGCCGCGCGCGGCAGCAAGCAGCTTCTCCTTCAAGCCGCCAATCGGCAGCACGCGGCCGCGCAGCGTGATCTCGCCGGTCATAGCGACGTCGCGGCGCACCGGAATTCCGGTCATAACCGAGACGATCGACGTGACCATGGCGACGCCGGCAGACGGACCATCCTTCGGCGTCGCGCCCTCCGGCACGTGCACGTGGATGTCGCGCTTGTCGAACAGCGGCGGCTCGATGCCGAAGGCGACCGCACGCGAGCGCACGTAAGACGCCGCCGCCGAGATCGATTCCTTCATCACGTCACGCAGGTTGCCGGTGACGGTCATCTTGCCCTTGCCGACCATGGACGTGCCTTCGATGGTGAGCAGCTCGCCGCCCACATCGGTCCACGCCAGACC
>DATGDN010000432.1:0-9073 GCA_035310865.1 Pseudolabrys sp.
CGACGTCGCATTTGTCGGGATAAAATTCTCGTTAATTTTTTGCACGTTCAATCCCACGGTTTGACATTGGGATTGATTATCGACCGTAGCCGCTTTAGTCCTCGGCTGGGGCGAAGGTCGAACAATAAAATAATGGAGGAAACCTTGCGCCTCGCACGCAAGCATGGGCCTGTCGTGCAACTGGTACAGAATCTTGTGCGCAAACGAGATTTCTACGCCGGCGGCCTTATCATCATGTTCGGCTTACTGATGGCCTTGAAGGGGCCAAGCTATCGCGTTGGCACAATGATGCACATGGGCCCCGGATTCCTACCGACGGCGCTCGGCGTCATCTTGATCTTCCTCGGAATCTTGATCGCCGGGACCGCGTTAGCGGCACCTGAAGGCGAGGATGAAAGCGTCCTGCCCGAACATCCTGAGTGGCTGGGCTGGGCCTGCATTCTCACCGGACCGCTGTGCTTCATCTTGTTTGGGAGTTTCTTCGGGCTGATCCCTGGAACCTTTGCTTGCGTGTTCGTTTCCGCACTTGGTGACCGTACGGCGACCTGGAAAAGCTCCTTCGTGCTCGCGGGGGTCGTCACGGCATTCGGTGTCGGGTTGTTTTCGTATCTGCTGCAGGTTCCGATGCCGCTGCTGGCGTGGAGGGGCCTATGATCACGACCGCATTAACGGACCTCTGGTATGGGTTTGGCGTCGCGCTGCAGCCGCATAATCTGATGTGGTGCTTCATCGGCGTGCTGGTCGGCAACATGGTCGGCGTATTGCCCGGAATGGGCCCACTGGCGACGATTTCAATTCTTCTGCCGCTGACCTTCGGCATAAAGCCGGTGGGTGCGATTCTCATGCTCGCCGGGGTGATGTATGGGGCGCAATACGGGGGCGCCATCTGCTCGATTCTGCTCAACTTGCCGTGTCATCCGCCGCACGCAGTCACTTGCCTGGATGGCTTCCCAATGACCAAGCAGGGTAGGGGCGGCGTTGCGTTGGGACTGACCGTGATGGCGTCGTTCGTCGGCGCCTCCTGGGGCATCACGGAAATGATTTTTCTGTCGCCGGTGCTGGTGCAGGTCGCGCTGCAATTCGGCCCGGCCGAAATCTGTTCACTAATGCTGCTAGGCCTTTTGGCCGGTTCGACTCTGGCGCGCGGGTCGCCGCTCAAGGGTGTAGCAATGACGGTGCTGGGTCTGATGCTGGGTATTGTCGGTACGGATCTCGAGACGGGTGCCGAACGGTTTACGTTCGGCTTTACTCATCTTGATGACGGTATTGAGTTGGTCGGGCTTGCGCTCGGTCTATTCGGTATCGCCGAGTTCATGAACAGCATCAACCAAGTGGTGTTGATTAACACGAAGTATACAAAGGTCCGCTTGCGCGACATGCGCCCGAGCAAGACCGACGTGAAGCAAGCGATTGCGCCGATGTTCCGCGGCACGATGGTTGGCAGCCTGTGCGCGCTCATACCGGGCACCGGCCCGACTATCGCGTCCTTCGTTGCCTATGCAACGGAGAAGAGAATTTCGAAACACCCAGAGAAATTCGGTACGGGATTAATCGAAGGTGTGATTTCGCCGGAGGCTTCGACTCATCAGTGCAGGGCGATTTCATTCCCACCATGAGCCTCGGCATTCCCGGCGATGCGGTGATGGCCCTTTTGCTCGGGGCGCTAATGATCCAGGGCATCGTGCCCGGCCCACAGTTGATCAAGGAGCATCCGGATATCTTCTGGGGCCTGGTCGCAAGCTTCTGGATTGGCAATATCATGCTCGTTCTGCTGAACGTGCCGCTGATCGGGATCTGGGTAAAACTGCTAACGATCCCCTACAAATATCTCTATCCAAGTGCGCTGTTCTTTGTCTGCATCGGGGTCTATGCCGCCAATAATGATATGTTCCAGGTAGGCGAAACGGTCCTGATCGGTATTCTCGGGTACGTGTTGCTGCGGCTCGGCTTCCATCCGGCACCGATTCTGCTCGGCTTCGTGCTCGGGCCTCGCTTCGAGGAGAACTTCCGCCGCGCCATGTTGATTTCGCGTGGCGATATCGGTGTGTTCGTGGAGCGACCGATCAGCGCAGTTTTTATCGCCCTGTGCGTGTTGTTGATCGCAACTCAGATCTACGTGCGTATCCGCGGCACCAAGAACGTGATAGCGCCTGCAACTGCGCTTGAAGTCGCAGAATAGACCATCGTTCCGCCAGTGAAAAAACTTGAGGTCTACCTGCTGGGCGGTGCGGTGGCTGCGTGGCTGCTTGCCGCCTCTCGATCAGGATCGCCGGGATAGATTGATGCGCCAAATGAATGGCGCAAAGCCACCGGCATCCAAGCAAAAACACCACGCAAGAACATTGGTTTAAAGTGGGTGTCTTTGACTATTGGCCTAGGGCGGCCCCCGAGGGGCACGCAAGAGGGCGCAGGGATCACAGCGAAAAGAGCGCGGGCCAGTAATGAGCACATTATGAAATCGAGCCACTTGCCGGGGTTGCGTAGCCACGCCGTAAACAATTGTAATCTTGTAGGGGCTGGAGGATTAGGCGAAGATTGCGACGGGCGATGAAAAAAAACCGGGAGGACCGGCCATGTCAATCACTCTATCGAACACATTCAACCGCCGCACAGTTATCAAAGCGGCCGGCGCGATCGCCGCCATGCAGGTCACCTCGCCGTTCATCATCAAGGCGCTGGGCGAAACGCCGATCAAGATCGGCATGGTCGATCCGCTCACTGGCGTCTATGCCGCGGTGGCGAACAATGAGGTCATCGGCGCCAAGTTCGCGGTCGAGCAAATTAATGCCAAAGGCGGCGTGCTCGGGCGTCCGTTGGAATTGCTGGTCGAAGACTCGGCAAACGACGTCGGCACCGGCGTGCAGAAGACGCGCAAGCTGATCGATCGTGATCAGGTGAGCTTCATAATCGGCGACGTCAATTCCGGTATCGCCCAGGCCATGGCGCAGGTCACCGCCGAAAAGAAGGTGCTGCATGTCGTTTCCGGCGGCCACACCGACGGTATCACTGGGAAGGATTGTAAGTGGAACGTCTATCGAGTCTGCAACACGACGCGCGCCGAGGCCAACTCGGTTTCAGAGCTTCTGTTTACCAAGTACGGAAAGAAGTGGCATTTCATCACCCCGGACTACGCCTTCGGTCACACCTTGCAGCAGGCGGGCGAAGCCAATCTGAAGAAACTCGGTGGCACCATGACCGGCAACGAGCTCACTCCGCTCGGCACCACTGACTTCTCCGCTTATCTCATCAAGGCGCGCGCCGCCAATCCGGACGTGTTACTGGTGCTGCCGCAGGGCTCCGACATGGTGAATTGCCTGAAGCAGATCGCCCAGTTCGGCATCGACAAGCAAATCCATGTCGCCGGATTGCAGCAGGAGCTCGAGTCGCTCGAATCAATGCCGCCCGAGGCGCGTGTCGGCATCTGGATGTTCGAGTGGTACTGGAAGCAACCGGGCGTGCCGCACGTCGAACAGTTCGTCGCCGACATCCGCAAGCGCAGTAACGGCAAGGTGCCGACGGCGCGCACCTGGTTCGGCTACACCTCGGTGCAGACCTACGCGCTGGCCGCCAACCACGAAAAAACGCTCGAAGCCGTCAAGCTCGCCAAAGCGCTGGGCAATTTCGAGCTGCCCGCCGATGTCAAGCTGCAGCCCAATAAATGCTATTATAGGGGAGGCGATCACCAGTTGATGACTTCGTCGTTCGTCGGTGAAGCGCTGGCCAAACCCGCCGGCGATCCAGAGGACCTATTCCGCGTCGATCATGTCATCGCGGGCGACAAGGTTAATCCGCCGGTCAGCGATACTGGCTGCAGCCTGCAGTGGCCCGCCTAATTTAAGGCCTGTCCTGCCATCGCGCCCGGGGAGCTGTCATCGCTCTCCGGGTGTGCAATATCCGTACGCCGGTTCGCCCACCAGAGTGTTGGTCCATGCTGCAACTGCTGCTGTTCAACGTTACTAACGGACTGATTATCGGCGCTTTTTACGTGCTCATGGCGCTCGGCCTGTCGCTGATCCTCAATTTGAGCAACGTGATCAATTTTGCCCACGGCGGCTTCCTCGTGGTCGGCGGTTATATCGCCTACACCATTACGCCCTATGTGGGATTCTGGGGCGCGCTGTTGATCGCGCCGCCGCTCACCGCCGTCATCGGCCTCGTCGCCGAACGGGTGCTGATCCGGCCGCTGTACGGACGCGATCCGCTTTACAGCCTCCTGCTCACTTTCGGTCTCGCTTTCATCTTCGAAGATGGCACGCGCTTTATTTGGGGCGCCCAGGGCAAGCCGGTCACCGTGCCGGCGATATTGGCCCAGCCGTTGAGCAATGAATTCTTTTTCATCACCGGCTACCGCCTGTTCATGGTCGCAATGGTGGCGTTGGCGGTGACGCTGCTGTTTGTCTTGTTGCGCTACACGCGCCTCGGCATTCGTATTCGCGCTGGCACGCTCGACCTCGAAACGGTGTCGGCGCTCGGCGTCAATGTCGGCATGTTGCGTTCTCTCAATTTCGCGGCCGGCATCTTTCTCGCCGGGCTTAGCGGAGTGTTGGCGGCCGGTCAGCTCGGTCTGGAGCCGACCATGGGCGCCGGACTGCTGATGCCGAGTTTCATCGCCATCATCGTCGGTGGCGTCGGCAGTCTCACCGGCACGTTGCTGGGTGGCCTGCTGATCGGCGTGGCGTCCGGCGTCACCGCAGTATTCTTGCCTGCCGCCAGCGAGGCCATCATGTACGTGATGATGGCGGTAGTGCTGCTCATCCGGCCACGCGGATTGCTGGGCGAAGAAGGCATGATGACATGAACGAGCGGGACGGCGCGGGCAAGTTGATTGCGCTCTTTTGCATCTGGGCGGCGCTCGTGCTGGCGCCCTATTGGATGCCGCCGCTAGGCGGCTACACCGCCTTGGGGACGCGGGTTCTGGTGCTCGGACTTGCGGCCATGTCGGTGAACTTTCTCTTGGGATTTACCGGCGTTTTGTCCTTTGGCCATGCCGCCTACTTCGGTCTCGGCGCCTATGGCGCGGGCTTCGCCCTGAAGTTCCTTGCGCCGAGCTCGCCGTTATCGCTGCTGATGGGGATGCTGTTGGGCGGCCTCGCCGGCGCGCTACTCGGGACGCTGATCGTGCGTCGCCGCGGCGTTTATTTCGCCATGGTGACGATCGCGTTTGGACAAGTGTTTTATTACATCGCCTTTCAGTGGAGCTCGCTGACCGGCGGCGACGACGGATTGCGCGGATTTTCCCGCCAGCCGCTCGATTTTGGGTTGTTCTCGATCGATATTCTATCGAATTCCGATAATTTCTACTATTTCGTGCTGGTTTGCTTCGCCATCATCGTGGCGATTATGGCTTTTATCTTACGTTCGCCGTTCGGCCGCACCATGGTCGCCATCCGCGAAAACGAACGCCGGGCCCGCTTCCTCGGCATCCCGGTGGAGCGTCACATCTGGATAGCCTTCACGCTGTCCTGCTTCTTTATGGGATTTGCTGGGGCGCTTTATGCGCTGCTCAATAATTTCGCCGATCCGAAGGGCCTGCATTTCAGCCAATCCGGCGACTTCGTCATGATGGCGGTGATGGGCGGCATGCGTAGTTTTTGGGGGCCGCTACTGGGCGCGGCCGTCTTCGTCGTGCTGCAGGATTATCTTTCGAGCGTCACCGTCAATTGGATGTCGTTTGTCGGATTGCTGTTTGTGCTTGTCGTTTTGTTCTTTCCGCGCGGTCTTCTCGGCGTCATGCGGCAATGAGCGACACATGAATCTCCTGGAAGTGAAAAATGCCAGCAAGGCCTTCGGCAGTCTGATCGCCGTCCGCGACGTATCGCTCGCCGTAAAACCGGGCGAGCTGCGCGCGGTCATCGGACCGAACGGTGCGGGCAAGACAACTTTTTTCAATCTGATCAGCGGCTTCCTTCATCCGACAAGCGGCAGCGTAGTGTTCGACGGCCGCGACGTGACCGCGCTCCCGGCACACGAGCGCGTCAAGATCGGCATGGCGCGCACCTTTCAAATTACCGAGATTTTTCCCGAACTGACGGTCTACGAAAACGTCAGGATCGCCGTCGAGGTCGAGGCCGGCTATCGCCTGCGGCCCTGGATCAGCCGTACCGAAGCAGCGGAAGTGAAACGTCGGGTCGATGAGACACTTACCCTAGTCGGGCTGACCTCGAAAGCCAATCGCCTGGTCGGCGAGCTGGCGCATGGCGACCAGCGTTCCGCGGAAATCGGGATGGCGCTGGCGCTGCGGCCGCGGTTGTTCCTATTTGACGAGCCTACGGCGGGAATGGGCGATCAGGAAACTTACGAGATCACCCAACTCGTTCGCCGCCTGCATCACGACAACAATTTCACCATCGTTCTCATAGAGCACGATATGCGTGTGGTTTTTCATTTGGCGGACCGTATTTCGGTTCTCGATCAGGGCAAGCTGTTGGCAGAAGGCACGGCGCAGGAAATCGCGGCAAATGAGGCTGTGCAAGCCGCCTACCTGGGGAAGGCCGCATGAGCGCAGCACTCGAAGCTCGCGACGTTCACACCTATTACGGCAAGAGCCACATTCTTCACGGCGTCAGCCTCGAGGTCGCGGAAGGCAAGATCACGACATTGCTCGGCCGAAACGGCGCCGGCAAATCGACAACGCTACGAAGCCTCATGGGACTCACGCCTGCGCGCGAGGGACAAATCACCATCTTCGGAACCACGACAACGAAGCTATTACCATTTCAGATCGCCGCCATGGGCGTGGGCTATGTGCCGGAGGGCCGGCGCGTCTTCCCAAATTTGACGGTTGACGAAAATCTTCGCGTCCCGATCGAGCGCAGCGGTACTTGGACGATCGCGCGGATTTACGAACTGTTCCCGCGGCTAGCAGAACGGAAAATGAATCGAGGCCGCCAGCTCTCGGGCGGTGAACAGGAAATGCTCGCGATCGCGCGTGCACTCTTGGTCAATCCCAAACTCCTGATGCTCGATGAGCCATCGCAGGGCTTGGCGCCATTAGTGGTGAGCGAGGTATTTCGAATCGTCACGGAGATGCGCCGCGAGGGAATTTCCATCTTGCTTGTCGAGCAAAACGCGCGGATGAGCCTCGAAATTGCCGATTTCGCCTATGTATTGGATGACGGACGGGTGGTCTATTCGGGACCTGCCCGAGAGCTGGCGGCGGATGAGGCGCGTGTTCAGGCCCTTGCCGGGGCAAGCGCCGAGGAATGGACGCATGCCTGATGCCGGTGCTCGCAATTGCTTTTCGTACTGCGCCTCCGTGATCGGCCTGATTTTACCTAATACAATCCGCGATGGCGGAATGTTTCGTTCTGGCACAATGCAGACAATCTGCTTGCTGCGATTGTAGTCCGCCTTCACGGGCAAAACGGATATTGGCCCGTGACGGCGGATGCAGTTGATAGACCTGCTACGCGATTTTGCCTGATCATCTCGATAGCGACGATGATGTCCGCTTAGCCCAAAGCTGACATCCCTAGTTGCACAGCACACGTCAGCTTTCGGGGGTAAAGCGGACATGACTTTTTACAGCGCGAATGTCCGCTTATGACCCAAAGCGAACGTTCCGTGGAAGCTCACTCAGCGAGTCCCGACAAAGCGGCGTTCGAACTCCCATATTTCCGGGAAGCCGACGAGATCATGTAGTTCGTTCATAGTAATACTCGAAATTGCCGCGCCTTGGGTGGTACCACACGCGCGGATGTGTTCGTAAGCGACCTTAAGCGCTGAGCAGGCGGCAGTCATTCCAGCAGTCGGATAAATCGCTAGCGAAAAGCCCATCGCCTGGAGCCGTTCGGCCGAGATCTCAGGTGACTTGCCGGTCGGCACAATATTGGCAAGAAGCCAGGCGTCGATCTCGCCGCCCACGCGTTGGAACTCCTCCTCAGATTCCGGTGCTTCGACAAAGATTATGTCAGCGCCCGCCTTTGCATAGGCTTTGCCACGGCGGATCGCCTCATCGAGGCCCAATCCACTGCGCGCATCTGTGCGCGCAATGATTAAAGTATCTTTCCGGGTCCGAGCATCGAGCGCTACTTCAATCTTTCGCAGCATGTCATCCATCGGTACCACGCGCCGCCCTGGTGTATGTCCGCACTTCTTCGGCATCTCCTGGTCCTCAATTTGAATTGCCTGCACGCCCGCTGCCTCATAGCCGCGCACTGTATGTCGGACATTGATGAGTCCGCCGAAGCCCGTGTCGGCGTCGGCGATAAGCGGTGTTGCGATGCCTGCGACCATGGTGCGCGCGCGACTCACCATATCGGAGTACGTCGCGATTCCTGCATCCGGGAGACCAAGATAGGAAGCCGAGATGCCGTAACCGGTCATGTAGAGTGCATGAAACCCCATTCGGTCCGCGATACGGGCAGACAACATCTCGAACACTCCAGGCGCGACCACGAATTCGCCGCGTTTCAGCACGTCGATCAGCCGCATCGTAGCCATCATCTGTTGTCCCTTATCGTTGAATTTTCCTCAGTTTGAGCGCGCCGAGCCGACTCATCCCTCAATATTGTCCGTGCAGGCTACGATCGATTCGCAGGAGGACCCAACCAGCTGCGGTGGCTATGGTCACCAACAGAAGCGCCAAGGCCATGATCGTACCGGTGTCGTTTGTCTCCATAGCCTGCACTAACATGTAGCCGATGCCGCGCTGTGAGGCGAACATCTCGCCGATCAGCGTCCCGAGCAAAGTGAGTGCGAAGCCGATGCGGAACCCCGCGATAATTTCTGGAAGCGTAGCCGGCACGAGTACGTAAGTCGCGATCTGTAAGGGCGTGAGACGCATGGCGCGCGCCGCACGCACATGCACGCTACGGATATTCCGCACGGCGTTCATCGCGAACAGCGCTACGGGAATAATCCCATGGATCGCGCCAAAGGCGATCTTGGCCGAGACGCCGAGACCGAACAACAGGAGGATCACCGGATAGAGCGTAACTTTTGGGATCGAATAGAGCGCAACCAAAAGTGGCTCAGCCACTTCACCAGCGAGGCGCTTGGACCCGAGTGCGAGTCCGACAACCAACCCGCCCACGAGCGAAATGATGAGAGCCGCCCCGAACGCACGTCCGGT
>DATGDN010000433.1:0-2141 GCA_035310865.1 Pseudolabrys sp.
ACCAGGACAACAAATTTCGTCAACACGCTATTGCTGCTGAAACGAGGTCAGCCCCGATGTCTGCCGCAAAACACGCGACTAAACCGGCCATTCCGCTGCGCAAAACACAGCAGATGCGCAAGAGCCGGCCGGTAATCGACCTCGGCGTTCTCAATGAGCGGCTCGGCTATTTCGTGCGTCGGGTACAGGTTTGGGTCTTTCAGGATTTCATCCGCAGACTGTCATCGATTGACATCAGTCCGGCGCAGTTCTCAGTGCTGGTGATAATTGGTGCCAACGCCGGCCTCTCGCAATCGGATCTGGCGACGACCCTGGGTATAGAGCGGGCGCGACTGGTACGCCTATTGCACCGCCTGGAAAAACGCGGTCTGACGCAGCGATTGCCATCTTCTGCTGATGGCCGTCGTCATGCCTTGCGGCTTACTGGGAATGGCCAAAAGCTGCTCGTGCGCGCCAAAGCGCTCGCGGCACAACATGAAGCGGCACTAAAAGATAAATTTGGCGTCGAACGTTATCGATTGCTGCTCGAATCGCTGCGGGAGTTATAGGCATCTACGCGCCGAACAATCGCTCCACCGCCCTTGCAATACGGAACAGGCGATTGTCCTGACCGTTGCGCGCAACCAGCATCAGGCCCGTTGGAAGGCCGCTTTCGCGGGGGATCGGTACGGAGATCGCGCAGAGGTCGAAAAAATTCACAATGACGGTGTTGCGCAATAGCATCGCGTTTTTGCGCGCGAAATCATCAGGCGGTGTAACCTCTTCCATCGCCGGCGCCACGATCGGTGTGGTCGGCAGCGCCAAAATGTCGAGGTCGGCAAGTCTCGCGTCCATGAGGCGAATAAGCCCCGCGCGTGCCCGCACCATATCGATATAGTCAGCGACGCCAATATTACGTGCTCGCTCGAGCCGCACCCGGACATTCGGGTCAATATCGTCCGCGCGCCGCGACAACAGGTCGCGATGCACCGCAAATGCCTCGGCCGGCTGCACGCCGCCCTTGCTGTTGACCTGCGCCATATCCCCGAGCAGCGCGATCTTTTCCTCCGATATCTGCGCGCCTGCCCTGCCCAGCTGATCGATCGCGTTCGCGAAGCGCTTTGTCACCGTGTCGTCCAGATTTTCCACAGGTGCCCCCTGCATGATTCCAATGCGAAGGCCCGCGAGCGGGGCTGGTTCGAGCGACACGAAGACTTCGCCGGCCATGACGGCATCGGCCTTCGCACAGGACTCAACCGTACGCGCGATGGGACCGATCGAGTCGATGCTGTACGACAGCGGAAATGCACCGTCGGTCGGAATGCGCTGGCGGCTCGGCTTGTACCCGACAATGCCACACAGCGCGCCGGGGATGCGGCATGAACCGCCTGTATCCGTGCCGATGGCAATCTCGCACATGCCATCCGCCGCCGCGACAGCCGCGCCCGCCGACGACCCGCCCGGAACGCGTTTGCGATCGGCCGGGTTACCCGGCGTTCCAAAATGCGGATTGGCACCAATGCCGGTGTAGGCAAATTCGCTCATGTTCGTCTTGGCGACAATAATCGCGCCGCCCGCGCGCAACCTGCGCACGACCGGCGCGTCGGCGACCGCCGGCTTTCCTTCGTCCGCCAAGATTCTGGATCCCGCCCGCGTCACTTCGCCTGCGACGTCGAAAAGATCCTTGATGCTCACGACCGCACCGTCCAGCGGACCAAGCGAGATGCCAGCCTTTGCGCGCGCGTCAGCCGCATCGGCGGCGGCCTTTGCCTGTTCGCGATAGACGGTGAGACAGGCACGCGCGCCCTCGCCCTTTGGGTCATCGATACGGGCGACTGCGGCCTCGAGCCGCTCGCGGGCGGAATTTCGTGCCATGTGAACAGTCTCGTTTGATCCTGTCGAACTTGACTGTCGGGCTAATCTTGTGCGGCGTCCAGCCCGCCCCCGCCCTCTGTGCAGCCGGGTCGTGCCTATGCAATCAATTGGGGGAACGATCAAGAGGGGCTGTTATGACAGCCGACAAAGGCAAGCATTCGCCACCGGGCAAAGGCAACATCTGCGCCAAGGCGAACGAAGTCATCGTGAAAATTACGGGCGACGATACCGCGCAGACATTTGAGGTGGTGGAGGAGAACTGCAAACCCGGCTTTCAGTCGCGTGCG
>DATGDN010000434.1:0-7123 GCA_035310865.1 Pseudolabrys sp.
ACACGACGGGCCAGTGTCCGTGGCGTTCTTAAAACGATACCCGGCGTTCAATCCCTACACATGAATCATCTCACTTCACCGGCGCGGCATCAGGCAGCCAGCGCTGCCCGAAAACAGGCTCTTTGTAAGGCGTCGGCGGCAATTCCCACGCGCCCGTCGAGGGCGGCCGCACTTCAGCGTCGACATGCACGTCGAGCAGGAACGGCTTGTTGGCCTTGATCGCATGTTCGAGTGCGCCTTTGAAATCCTGTGACTTCGAGACAGTCATCGCCTCGACGCCGGTCGCCTTGGCCCAGGCCGCAAAGTCTGGATTGTATGGCTTCTTGTTATCGCCTTGATGGAACATGGTGCCGTGCTCGCGGCCGCCGAACATACCGAGTTGAATATCGCGGATCGAGACCCACCCAAAATTGTTCCAGATCACCCAGACGACCGGGATATTGTATTCGACGGCGGTGCAAAGCACGTGCGGCACCATGGTGAAGCAGCCGTCTCCGGAAATCGCAACCACGGGGCGGTCCGGTGCAGCAAGCTTTGCGCCGAGCGCGCCGGCGGTGCCGAAGCCCATGCCGGAAAAGCCCCAGGAGTTAAGCATCGTCTGCGGTTTTCGCGCGTTCCAGAACTGCATGTACCAGTTGTGGCTGACGCCGACGTCGCAGGCCAAAATTGCGTCGTCCGGCATCACCGCCTGGCAATCCGCCACGATGCGCTCGGGTCGGATCGGCGAGGCATGAATGCCGAAGTTCGGCCGGACGAATTTATCCCATTCGGCTTGCCATTTTGCGATGTCGGCAAGCCACGCTTTCGTGCTGCCGCTCTTGCTGCCGCGCCGATCAAGCTCGGCCAGCATCTGCCGCAGGAGCGTGCGCGCGTCGGCAAGGATGCCGAGGTCCGGCGGGTAGTTGCGTCCGAGCTCAGCGGGGTCGAGGTCGACGTGGATTAGTTTTGTGCTCGGGAAATTCCAGGAATAGCCGGGCATCCACGACGAGGCGGAGCGGTCATCGAAGCGTGCGCCGATCGCAATGACGAGGTCGGCGCGACGGCCTGCTTCGTTGGCCGGAAAAGCACCGTTGCGCCCGATAAATCCAAGCGACAGCGGGTCGGTCATATCGAAGCAGCCCATTCCGTTCGGCGAAGAGATCACCGGAATCTGTAGGTTCTTTGCGAATTCCGTCAGCTCGCGGCTCGCTTCGGATAGCGTCACACCATGGCCGATGAAGATCACCGGGCGCTGCGCCTTAAGGACCAAATCGAGCACGCCGGAAATTTCTTCGGGCGACGCACCGCTCCGCTGGGCGTTCAGGGGCGGAGCCGGCGGCGGCAATTCAACCTCGTCTTCTTCCTGGAAGACATTGAACGGAACGTCGATGTTCACCGGGCCGGGGCGGCCCGACAGCATGGTTGTGGTCGCTTGCCGCAATGCGAGCGGCAACATGTCGACGCGCGTGGGCTGATAACTGCGCTTCACCACCGGGCGTACGATGTTCACGAAGTCGGCCTGAAAATGTTTGTTGATTTCCTGGAATGGGCTGCGATTGAACTGGGACGTCGGAACGTTGGCGGTAATCGCAAGCATTGCGGAGGAATCCGTCAAGGCGCAGGCGAGCGGCATGATGATGTTGCATGAGCCGGGTCCGCACGACGTCAGCGTTGCAACCGGTTTGTGTTTCACCCGGAAATAGGCGTCCGCCATATGCGCGGCGACCTGCTCGTGACGTGGCGAAATTAGCGTGATGCGATCGCGCGACTGGTAGAGAGGGTCGAGCATCCCGACGTTGCCGTGTCCGCAGATGCCGAAGACGTACGGAATGTCGTTGGCGATCAGGTGCTCGGTAATGAGCTCAGCGCCCTTCATTTTCGGCATTGTCACTCCCTGCCCGGATTGACGCCCCTCTCATGTGACGGGCGCGGCTATTTAACAAGTAACAGGAAACTAGGCCCCCGGCGACCGTATCTCAAGACTTGAAAGCCGTTCTGACATTGTGAGATGCTGCGACCTACCCGGTAACAGCCGGTGCGGAAGAGAGAAAATTCGGCAGCGTGAGCGGCCGTAAATGGGAGGTGGCGAAGGATGACAACCAAAACACGTCGAAATGTCTTGAAAGGCGGTGCGGCACTGACTGGCGCACTCGCTCTCGGCTTTCCGGCAATCGTTCGCGCGCAGGTCGACAAGATCAAGATTGGACATCTCACGCCGCTCACTGGCTTCCTCGGCGCCCTCGGCGCCTATGCCCAGCTCGGCATCAAGATGGCAGTGGATGAGGTAAACGCGTCCGGAGGCGTGATGGGCCGCCAGATCGACCTCATTTCGGAAGACTCGGTCAATCCTGCGACCGGCGCCACCAAGGCGCAGCGCATGCTCGATCAGGACGGCGTGGCCTTCCTGATGGGTGAAATCAATTCGGCCGTGGCTTTGACCATCATGCAGGTGGCCGAGCGCAACAAGCGCTTCTTCCTGCAGATCGGCGCCCGCTCGGACGCGCTCCGCGGCAAGAACTGTAACCGCTACACCTTCCATGTCGACATCCCCAGCACGGTCATGGTCAACGCCGTCGGCCTTGCGCTGGTGCGCGACAATATGATGAAGGGTAAGAAGTTTTATACGCTGACTGCGGACTACCTATTCGGCCATGACCTGGCCGGCGCCGCACGGAATTTCTTCAAAGCCAATGGCGGTGAACTGATCGGTGATGAACTCGTTGCCACCGATGTCACCGACTTCAGTCCCTATATGCTGAAGATCCGGCAAGCCAAGCCCGACATCGTCTGCTCCAACCTCGCCGGCAACCAAGTGACCAACCTGATCAAGCAGTATGCCGAGTTCGGACTTCCATATCCTATCGTCGGCTTCAACCTGAATACCGCCGACGCGTGGGCGGCAGGTGAAGGTAATTTGAGCGGGACCTGGCCGACGGTCTGGTATCACACGCTCGATTTGCCCGCGTCAAAAACCTTCGTCGACGGTTTTATCAAACGCAACGGGAAACCGCCGGAGAACCATGCCTGGATCGAATACATCTCGCTCAAGATGGTGGCGCAAGCCATCAATGAGACGAAATCAACCGATACAGACAAGCTGATCGCCTACTTCGAGAGCGGCGCGCAGTTCGACATTTTGAAGGCACGCAAAGCTTATTTCCGGAAGTTCGATCATCAGCTCATTCAGGAAGCCTATCCTTTCACCGTCAGGAAGAAGGGTGAGGCCAAGGACAAATGGGACTTCCTCGCGCTGGGTCCCGCGGTGCCTGATGCGAACCAGCCAATGGAAATCCTCAACCTGACCGAACAGCAGAATCCCTGCACGTTCAAATCGTAACCGCATGCTGAACGCGAGCGCTTTACGGCGCTCGCGTTCGGCGACGGCTAACCGGTGGCCAGCGTAAACTGCTCCCGCATCCCTTTAGCGGCGATGGTCTGAGAATTCCGTTCATGTTCTTGCTGGAACAGGTGGTCAACGGCCTCGTACTCGGAGGCTACTACCTGCTGATCGCGCTTGGCCTGTCCTTGATCTTTAGCGTCGGCGGCGTGGTCAATCTCGCCCACGGCGCGTTTTACGCTTTCGGCGCCTACGTAGCGGTCGCACTCACTAATTATATCGGTTTCGGCCCGGCTATCGTGGTCTCTCCTGTTGTCGTCGGTTTGCTCGGACTCTTGTTCGAGCGTTTCATTTTGCGTCGTTTCTACACCGCCGACCCGATTCTTAGCCTGCTGGTGACTTTCGGCCTCGCAATGATGGCGGAACAGTTGCTCCGCATCATCTGGGGGGCAGCGCCACTATCTCAGACGATGCCACAGAGCCTGAAAGGTGCGGTTTTCGTCGGTGACTTTCTATTTTCGCGCTACCGGCTGATGCTGCTTGCCGTCGTGGCTACCATTTTGCTCGTTGTCTGGCTGCTTTTGCAGAAGACGTCTTTCGGCCGCGTCGTGCGTGCGGGAATTCAGCGACCTGACATGGTCGCCGCGCTCGGTATCAGGCTGCAGCCTTACATGACCATCATCGTTGTGCTCGGCGTCGGAATGGCGGCGATAGCCGGCGCACTTTTTGCTCCGATCACCATCGTGCATCCGGCGATGGGCGCCGAAATCATCACCATCGCTTTCGTCGTCGTGGTGATCGGCGGTCTCGGGAGCTTCTGGGGCGTCGTGCTCGCCGCAATCCTCGTCGGCGTGGTACGCGGCATCACCATTCATTTCGTGCCCGCCGCCGGCGAGGCCTCCATCTACGTCTTGATGTTCCTGGTACTTCTGCTTCGGCCGCGGGGCCTGCTTGGCGAACGCATCGAGAAATTCGAATGAGCAAGGTTCTGTCTCATTCGAAATACCGGCCACTGTGGATCGCCGCAGTCTCGCTCATCGCGTTGCCATTCATCATGCGCGCGTTCGGCCTGTCCGTGAACACGGCATCCATGGTGGTCATCCTAACGATTGCGACTATGGCCCTCAATTTGTGCGTGGGCTACACGGGGCTCGTATCGTTCGGTCACAGCACGTGGTTTGGCATCGGCGCCTATGCGGCCGGCCTGAGCCAATTGCATTGGTTTCGTGACCAGATCTGGCTTCCAATCCTGCTGTCGATGGCGGTGGTGGCAGTGTTGTCGACGGCGGTCGGCATCCTAATCCTGCGCCGACGTGGCGTTTATTTCTCGCTGCTGACGCTGGCACTTGCCGCACTCACCTATACCGTCGCGTTCCGGTGGACCGAGGTGACGGGCGGAGAGGACGGCCTCAGTGGCCTCAAGCGCGGTTCCATTGGGCCGATCTCCCTCGATCACGGACTCGCTTTTTACATCGTCGTAGCCCTGATCGGATTGTGCGCGCTATATGTCCTGCTGCGTGTCGTGCGCTCGCCATTCGGGCATACGCTTGTAGCGATCCGGGAAAACCAGCTACGAGCGACGTTTCAGGGTTATCCGATCGACCGTTACAAGCTGGCGGTCTTCGTACTGTCGGCGGTGGTGACTGGCATCGCCGGCGCGCTGCTGGGCTTCCAAACTTATCTGGTCTCAGCAGAAGCCGTCTCGGTACCTTTTTCGGGCGAACTCCTTGCCATAGTCGTAATCGGCGGCATGCATCACATCCTTGGCCCGGCACTCGGTGCGTTGTTCTTCATCCTATTTCGTGAGCTGTTTTCGATCTGGACCCAGAACTGGCTGCTGTGGTTCGGGCTAGTATTCGTCGGCTTCGTATTATTCTCACCGAGCGGCCTCGTCGGGATCTGGGGCACAATCAGCCGGCGCTGGCGTCCTCCGCCCGAGGAAGCGGCGGCGATGAGCAAGCGAAAGATTTATGAAGGATTGCCGCTCCCCGCATTTCTGCGACCGACGGCCGCACAAGGCACGGTGCTCGAAGTCACCGATGTTTCCAAGCACTTCGGCGGCATTCGCGCTGTGTCGAACGCGAGCCTTCAGCTCGGCGCCGGCGAGATCCACGCGCTAATCGGGCCTAACGGCGCAGGCAAGACGACGCTGTTCAATCTGGTCTCGAGCCTGTACCGTCCCGACCGAGGCACCATTCGCCTCAATGGCCGCACCATTCACGGCTTGCCGGTCCAGGACGTCTGTCAACAGGGCCTCGCCCGCTCGTTCCAAATCACCAGCCTGTTCCGCAATTCATCGATTTACGAGAACATTCGCCTGTCGCTGCAGGCGCGGCACCGCGGCCGCTTCAATTTCTGGCGCGACATCGACAGCTACGACGACATCCATGCGGAAACCGCCGAGTTGATCCGCTTTCTTGGACTTGAGGGCATTGAGGACATCCAAGCGGGCGAGTTGTCTTACGGCGGCCAGCGGTTGGTCGATCTGGGCATTGCGCTCGGATCCAAACCGCACGTCTTGTTGTTAGACGAGCCGCTTGCGGGTCTCGCTGCCGCTGAACGTGAGCGGGTATCAAATCTCATCAAGAGCATCGCAACGAACATCCCGGTGCTGATTGTCGAGCACGATATCGATCGTGTGCTCGGCTTCTCCCGTCGAGTTACAGTAATGAATCAGGGCGAAGTGCTGATGACCGGCACTCCCGAGGAGGTACGCAACGATCGGCTCGTGCAGGAAGTCTATACGGGCACCGGTAGGCCGCCCGCGGCCGGACGTACTGCAGACAAGGTTGGAGAAAGGTGCGTTTTGCGTTTTGAAACCGTGAACGCTTTCTACGGCAAGAGCCACATTCTCACCGACGCAAGCCTCGACGTATGCGATCGGGAAATCGTGGCCCTGCTCGGACGCAACGGTGCTGGAAAATCGACACTACTCAAGACGCTCTGCGGACTGGTGCCGCCGGCCT
The DNA here is from genome assembly GCA_035310865.1 of Pseudolabrys sp. Lineage (GTDB taxonomy): Bacteria > Pseudomonadota > Alphaproteobacteria > Rhizobiales > Xanthobacteraceae > Pseudolabrys. The sequence goes on from DATGDN010000434.1 coordinate 6,283, forward strand.
CGGGCATGATCGAATTCGACGGCAAGAACATTGCGGGTCTTCCGACACCCGAGATCGCGCGCATGGGCGTCGGCTACGTGCCGCAAGGCCGCGGTCTGTTTGCCGGCATGACAGTCGCAGACAATCTGGCGCTGGGGCGCCTGGCCCGAAAGACCGATGGCAGCACCGGCGTGGCCTGGAGCGAAGAACAAATCCTCAGTTTTTTCCCTCGTCTAAAAGAGCGGATGAATATTGCGGCGGACTATTTGTCCGGCGGCGAGCAGCAAATGGTCGCCGTTGCCCGTGCACTATCGGGGAACATGAAACTTCTCCTGCTGGACGAGCCCTTCGAAGGATTGGCGCCGGCTGTCGTGCTGGAATTATTCCGAGTGTTCGATGCCTTGCGCCGGCATGTTTCCATCATCATCGTGGAACACAATCTGGATTTGGTGCTGGCGCTCGCAGATCGCGTTTTCGTTCTCGAACGCGGCGCGGTGGTCCATAAGGGACCGGCACAGCCATTGCTAGACGACCTGGATTATCGAAAGAAAATTCTGTGGTTGTGACCGTGGTTAGTCCAGGTCGAGAGCCCTTTCCGCTCGGGAGTGGCCGCCAGGCACTTTCATTAATAAATTCAGGTATATCCATCCGTTTTTTGGCGTTGGGCCCAGCTCCACGCCGCTGACCTAATATCGCACCTCCCCAACGGAACTTTCCCCCGATTAGCGGATTTAATTGCTGGCGGGCGCTCCAGCGAGGCTAATCGCCGGAGCGAGCGGGAGGGGGGCCAGGGTTCCTGCCCCAAATAGGCATAGCTAAAGACCATGGCATCACAGCTTCGAAGTCTTCTGTAGCTGGCCAT
>DATGDN010000435.1:0-2066 GCA_035310865.1 Pseudolabrys sp.
GCGGATTCTTCCGTAGGTGAGGCCGCCTGTGCAACAGGCGGTTGATCCGATGGATGCTGAATCACTGGCGCTACGCCGGCGACCGCGGGAACCGGGTCGCCGTCTTTGATTTCGGCCCCGCGCCCGCCGATCAATCGCTCATAGGCAGCTACGAGCGTCATGTAGGGATTTACAAATACCCAGCCGGCCTTCGTGGGTACCTGCATGTCGAAATGCAGGTGATAGGTGGTGCCGCGTTCGCCATGGTTGTAGTTGCCCACCCGTCCAATGATGTCTCCTTCGCGCACGAGCTTTCCGCTGACGATGCCGTCGGCATCGAGCTGGTTCGGGTTCATATGCATATATCGGACGCGAACGTGCATGGCCGGCGTGTTGATGAACAGGTAGACCGCTTCCTGTTTGCGTGCTCGCAGGATGAAGCCATCGTGAGCGGCCACCACCTCGTGCTGATAGGGCTGGCACCGGTCAGCGCCGTCATTAAACAGTGTGCAGAAGCTTGGTCGGATATCCTGGCCTTGGTGGCCTTCGCCACCCGGACATTGGCCGACAAAGAAACGGCGATGTTCACAAAAATTGTCGCGCCACGGGTAAGAGTAATTGCCGGGCGCGGCCTCATTGAAGACCAGTGGCCTGCCATTCACATTGCATGAGTACGGCTGGTCCTTGCGGCGCGGGTTGCGCACGGAGCGCCCGGTGAAATCGCAATCGCCCCAATTATTGAATGACTGCGAATTTGCAAAATTGGGAGCTTCCTTGAGCGGAAACCGCAGGCGTGCATAAACCGTGTAGTCGCCGCGGCCGCCGATATCCTTTTTCAGTCCCGTATTGGGAATGAGGAAGCCTGGACTGAAATAGGTGAAATCCTTTGACACATCCTTGGGCCGATCCAGCGCAGGCGCCTCGCTTATTTGAGGTGTTGCCGCAGGCGTCCCGCCGGCAAGCTTGAGCGCGCGCAGGAAGCGTTCCATGACGCGATCGGCTTGCTTGCAAGTCAGAATTTTCGCGCGCGGCCGGGTGTCCAGACAGTAAATCGCCGCAACATAGGTCACGCCATAGCGCTCGAAACTGTAACGGATATAGGACTCGTGCAGGTAACGGCGGATGCCGGGATATTCGCCCTGAATCGATTTCACGAGTTCGCCATCGGGCATCGCAGGACCGTCGAGCTCGTATGTCATGCTCAAGCCGGAAAACAGGACATAGACCGGTTCGGCGTAACGGATGTCCGACAGCTCCGGAACATCGGCAAGCGTCAGTGCGAACGCGGAATCGTAACCTGCCGGGCCGGTCACAAAAAACTTTGTCGCCCGGAACCCCGAGCGCAAGAACCGGTCGGCGTTCTCCACGGCCTTGTCCGGCGGGGGTTCCGGATGGGTGGTGCGGTCTTTGATGAAGGCGTCGACGTCAAAAGGCAGGAGGACCGGGACGGTACTGTCGGCGATGCCGGGGAAGCCTATGCTGGCCGCCGCAGTGAGCTTCGCAAATGCATCCGCAGCCGTGCCCGCCGATTGATCGGCGAGGCTCGCTGCTGCCGCATCCCAATCGACCCTTGCGACCGAGATGCGGGGGCTCTTCATCTCCTCAGCTGGCGCGGCACCGGCGATCAACAGTGCAAGGCCAACAAGAACGGCACGTTTCAATCGGCTTCCCTCGTTCTGCCCCGTCAGCCAAGGGTCGTATTATTCGGAGCAGGAGTTAAGGGCATCGAACTGCGGCATACAAGGGTTGCACCCTGGTGTAGGGTGCGGCGTGGTGCCGGTCCGGCGCCTGAAATGACCGGAGACCAGCGAAAAATGACGGTGCGTGAAGCCAATCTGACTCCCGCTTCGAGCGACGATCGCGAACCGGAGATCATCGAAAGTGGCGGCGCTGCGCGTCTGCATCTGACGCTCGCCACCACCGACTACGATCATGTGCGCGACCTGGTGAACGGCGTCGTGCGGCCCGAGGGCATCACGCTGACGGCCTTCGTGCTTCCAGTCGAAGAAGTTTTCTACAGATTTATTAAAAATCGGGAATGGGACATTTCGGAAATGTCCTTCGGCAAGTTCATCGCCTACGCCTCC
>DATGDN010000436.1:0-3961 GCA_035310865.1 Pseudolabrys sp.
ATGGCTATACAATTCGCTCGGCCTGCCGCGACATATGTGGTCGGCGCGACAGCGACATTTTGGTTTCTTGAGCGATTGGCCACCTTCGGACTTTGAGTTTGTCGAAAATGGGACGCGAGCGTCCGCTATTAGCCCAAAGCAGACATGACGGTTTGCGCCGCACACGTCCGCTTTTGGAGCTAATGCGGACATGACCGTTTGCGGGAATCCGCTTTCGCGGTCGCTATTGGGGGGTGAAGCGGACACGCCATCTTGCAGGGCGAGCGTCCGCTTCTGACCCAAGCGGACATCGGTGCCGCGCGGTCGCTTGGCCAATTTTTGATCTAGATCAACGGCTTTCGACGGTGGTGCGTTTCCGAAACCTTCGTCCGCTGGTGGAGTAACAGCGGACAAATACGAGCGTCGGCCTCGACCAGCTAAAGCTCAGGCACCTTAGTTACGCTCCGCCAGAGCTACCATTTACCGGGCCAGTTTACCCCGGGGGCATACGGGTCGTCGCGGCCATACGGATACGGGTTGCGGCTATACGCGCGGATCGCTGAACCGGAATTCGCTGAACCGCTCGACTCGGCCGCGCGAGATTGCGATTTCACGGCACTCTTCTTGTCGGACATCCGCTTGGCGGCAAAGCTCGCTCCCGAAACCGCAAACAATAACCCAGCGGCAATTGCCACGACATGAAATCTTGCCATCGTCATCCTCGTCGCCAATGCCAATCTATCTGCTGGCGTCTTTCATCAGGACGGCGAAAAACGTTGCGCCTTGTTTGCAACTCCTGTCGAGTCATTTGTCCGTTACCGGCTATCGCCTCGTATTCAGTGCGGATGCGGGCGAAATCCGGTAAGTAAACACGCCTGACCCTTTGATCCTTGTCATTGCCCCCGCGACGGGCATGCCGATATTCGACGTCCTCTCATGCGGGCGACAAAGGAGGAGACGATGAAAGCGCCTCATGTAATCGGTCTGTCGATGCTGGCAGGGGTCGCACTCGGGGCTACCGCAATTCTGTATGCCCAAGCGAAGCCGCCGGTTTACGTCATCGTAGACTTCAGCGAAATCACCGACCCCGCTGGTTATGCTGCTCTCGGCGGAAGAACCAGTGCAGCCGCCGCTTCGGTTATGAAGGATTTTGGTGGCCACTTCTTGGCTCGCACTGAGAGCATAACCGCGCTCGATGGAACTCCACCAAAGCGTTTTGTCATTAATGCCTTCGATAGCACGGAGAAGGCGCAAGCCTGGTACAATTCGCCCGAACAGAAGCAGGTAAATGAAATTCGTACAAAAACGACGAAGTCGCGTGTGTTCATGGTCGAGGGCATGTAGAAAAATTATCCTTCCGGATGAAAATTCATAGAGAGGCCATGACCGACCAAGGCTTGAGCCTGCGGGCGCGGCTATATGGGATCTTGCGCCAATCCGATGTAAGCGCTGGCGCACGGCAATGGCGTAAATTCGACCTGTCGCTGCTCGCGATCGGCCTGCTCACGGTAGCGCTCGCCACCGTGGACGACCTGCCGCCACTTACCCACCGCATCCTAATCGCCGTCACGCTGCTGGTCAGCGTGTTCTTTTTGCTCGAATACCTAGTGCGGCTGTGGGTTGCGCCCGAGGCGCTCTCTGAGGCCGCTCGGTCGCCGGCGGGTGCACGGCTGCGCTGGGCGCTGTCGATCAGGGGCCTCATCGGGCTGCTTGCAGTCATGCCGGCGGTCTTCATCGCCACTGGCGCGACCGTCGCGGGCATGGACGCAGCGAACGTGTTTGGCCTAATTTGGATTCTGAAGCTCGGCCTGCACGCGCCAGCGATGGGCACGCTTGCGCGGGTCGTGACCAATGAACGCGCCACGCTCGCCAGTATCCTGATCATATTTCTCATCGTGTTGGTTGCCGCGGCGACCGCCACGCTCCTGTTCGAGCATAAAGTGCAGGCCGACAGGTTCGGCAGCTTGCCGGACGCTCTGTGGTGGGCTGTTGTGACGCTGACCACAGTCGGCTACGGCGATGTCGTGCCCGCGACCGTGGGTGGAAAGATTATCGGGGCCGTGGTTATGGTGAGCGGCATCGCGGTGCTGGCGCTTATGACCGGCGTCCTCGCTTCGGGATTCGCCGAAGAGGAGCGGCGGCGCGAATATATTCGCGTGTGGGAGCAGGTCCTGCGCGTGCCGATGTTCACCGCGCTCGGCGTCGCAACGCTATCAGAGATCGTAAGCAAGTTGCGGACCCGCCACTACCCTGCTCACATCACTGTGGTGCGCCGCGGCGATCCAGGCGACTCGATGTTCTTCATCTCGAACGGCGAAGTCGAGGTCCGCCTGCCGCGCCGCGCGGTCAAGATCAAGCAAGGCGGCTTCTTCGGCGAAATGGCTCTGCTCGACCGCGGGCCGCGCAGCGCCACGGTGATCACCACGAAGCCCACGGTATTGCTGGTGCTCTTCGCCAGCGATTTCTATCAAATTGCATCCAAGATCCCCTCGCTGGCCGAGGCCATTGAAATCGAAGCCAGACGCCGCCAGGCAGAGAACCACAGCAAACGCGGCGATCGCTATTTGCGGACCTTAATGATCCATGGTGCGCGTGCTGCGCTCGGCAAAGCAGGTGGCAAACAAGATCCACGAAGTCGCTGGCTCGGCAACTTACGCGAACGGCGCCATCCGAATGTGGCGGCGGTTGCACTCGCCAACAAGAATGCGCGCATCGTCTGGGCCATGCTCGCCAGCGACAAATTTTACGAACCCAAACTATCAGTACAAGCGGCCTAGGACGAAGCCGGTAAACGAACGCATAAATAAGGAGGTCTCACCCAGCAATTGCAACAAAATGGCAGGAGATGGCGAAACGGTCATTCCGTCGCTTCCCGAACCTGGTGTGTGGACCGGCATGGCCTCGGCCGATGTCTAGGGGCCGTTGAGGTGGAAGCGCGCGAAAATCCATCGGGGCTCGCGGCGACGATATATCGGGCCGCATCAGGAAGCCGGATATACGTCAGCAGTTGTGACCATTGAACCTGATCCCGTCGACCTGTTGCAATCGGACGGGGTCCATATACGTCCACACATGGGGGTAAAGCAGACATGGCGGTTGCCTTGCGATGTCCGCTAATGACCCAAAGCGGACATCGGGCGCCCCCCTTAACGAGCCTCGTTTGGACCGGTACGATTGCGTCAATTGACCTCTAGGGGGAAGCGATGAAGCAGTGCAAATTCGTACAAAGCGGCTTGGTCGTGGCTCACCGACCAAGGCAGCGGCGCCATGATCATTGGCGGTGAGGTGCAAAATCCTGCGATGGCAATAACGAGTCGCGTGATATTCCTGAATGCAATCGTCGCCACAGCACTTGCCGGCTGTGCTGTCTCCGACGACAGTGTTGGCCGGTTCCTCGTCAAGCCGGACAGGTACGTTCTCTACAACTGCACGCAACTTGCCAAGGCGGCGCAGGCTACCGTTAGCCGTCAGCGGAAATTGGAAATGCTGATGGCGAAAGCGGAAACGGATTCGGTCGGGGTGCTGGTCAGCACGACTGCCTACCGGCCGGAATATGCGCAACTGCGTGGCATGATGAATGAGTTGCAGAAGACCGCCGCTGATAAAAATTGCAAATTTGCTCCGAGTGCAGAAAATCTCGACGGTGACGTTGAGAACGAGCCGAGCCCTAACGAACAAAGTTCTGCTGATATTTATGGCTTGCCGGGATCGCGCAAGTAGGCGCTTAAGGATATTGAGGCACGGTTCTGAAAGTTTCGCGGAATCCCGCGCGCATGATGCGGGAAGTCGCGCTCGATAGCTTTGGGGTTCGTGCGGCCTTTGTAGCGGGTCATGACGATTTGGTTCGCAGTTGCGGCCTTTCGCAGCAATTCTCACCGCATTACGCGCTCAAGCCCGATTTTCCCCCGGGCCATCTAATATCCCCCGGGCCATCTAATAGATGCACAGGAACATCCGTTTCGGAAGTCCGTTCACTCCGAGC
>DATGDN010000437.1:0-13825 GCA_035310865.1 Pseudolabrys sp.
AACGCACCCTGGCGCTCGGCTGGGAGCGCATGATCCCCGGCCATCCCGGACCGGGAGGGCGGCTCGGCACAAGGCAAGACATGGAGCAGCAGATCGCCTTCATGACGGACCTTGCCGCCGAAGTTAAAAAGGCATCCGACGCCGGCAAGTGCTTCGATCCGGCCACGAAAGAAGTGCGGGTGCCGAAATATGCGACGCTCGCTGGTTACGAACAGAATATCGAGTGGAACATTCACCGGTGGTTCGGCTATTACGGCCGCGGCATCTAACGCATGACGACGAACCGACCAGAGTAACTTCAGGCCTGGCCGGTTGCCGGGCCTCTTTTATTTCGGTTTCATGCGCATGAAAGCCTGGCGGTGACATTCCGCCACCAGTGTGCCGTCTTGCTTGAAAGCCTTGTGATGGAATTCGACGATTCCCGCGCCGGGACGTGACTTTGACTCACGCTTGCTCAAAACCTGAGTGGTACAATGGATGGTATCGCCTTCAAATAGCGGGTTAGGAAACTTCACGTCGGTCATGCCGAGGTTGGCAATCGTGGTCCCGACGGTCATGTCGGAAACCTGAATGCCAATCATGAGTCCGAGCGTGAACAGAGAGTTCATCAGCGGCTGCCCCCATTCGGTCTCGGTCTCGCAGAAATGGCGATCAATGTGCAGCGGTTGCGGATTGAGCGTCATGTTTGAGAACAACATGTTGTCCATCTGTGTCACCGTGCGCGTGTAGCGGTGCTCGTATGTTTTTCCGACCTCGAAGTCCTCGAAATAGAGGCCGCCGCGTTTATGGCGCTCGATCGTCTCAGCCATCATTGTCCTCCGAAATCCCTCGTAATTGGCCCTTTGTAGGCCTTGTTTACCGTCACCGGCATGGGCTTTCTCCTTTCATGATCGCACGCGTCGTTTCATGTGCCGCGGGCCCCACTGAAGCCTAAATCACTTTACGATGGCCCGCAGATGCTGCTCAGGCCGCCATGGGTCATAAGCGGACATTTCGCAGCGCAATCGCCATGTCTGCTTTACCCCCGAGAGCGAAATTTTCGGTCACGCTAAAGCCTTCGGTAATTGTGGGCAACGAACACCGCATGGATCGTTAATATTGTGCGCTTGCTTCTTCGGACAGTCAGCGGTGAGTTTGTCTAGCCACTCAATCAGTTCACAACCCCGCTTTGAGGCGACCCAGACCATAACAGCCATCACGCCCGCACTTTTCGCAATCGACTCGTATCAGATCGAGCTTGCCGATCGGATCAGAGAAGATGATTGCGCCGTCGCGGGGCATTTGATTCTCTCAAATTGCCGCCCCATTTTCGTAGCCTTCTTCATTTGCCTTGCAGACTATAAATGTAGCCGATCAGTGCGATGATCAGGCCTCGCACATAGGACTCTCGCTCCTTGGGGTTAACACGAAATCCAGTGGTCAAATTGACGGTAATTCCACTTCCCCACACTGGCATGTCACGCGGTCCGTGCGCCGCGACCACTTCGCGACCATCGATAACTCTGTAAATCCGGTCAAAAGGAAATACGCCCACGTTGTTCTTCTGAATTTTTGAAAGATCGGGAGCAGGTGTCTTTAGTGAAGCGTTGAGTGGCCCATCTCCTTTCCCACGCTCGCCATGGCAAACAGCGCATCGGCTGACATACTCACGCTTACCAGTGTCTTCATCCTGCGCGTGGCCAAGCACGGGGGCAGCAAGTAGAGCAGCACTGACAGCTCCGCATAAAAACAAACGCATTAATGCCTCCTGGGGGTGGCACGCACGAGATCACGGAAGATGATTGCGCCATCGCGGGGCATTTATAAAAGCCCTTCCAACTCTCCCCTGTGGTCTGCTGGGCTTAACGGGAGGCCGATGGACTTTCGCGACCCCCTTCGATCACTGATGTTCGCCGCCCATTGCGGACCTGGTCTAGTACGAACAGGCGTATCGCTGAGGATAGGTTGCTCTGTTCGCGTTTCTTGTCGATCTTTTCGACCATCGCCGACAGCGTGGTACCTTGAGCATCCGCGATTTCTTTCAGGCCGCTCCAGAATGCATCTTCAAGACTGACGCTGGTCTTGTGTCCATTAATGACGATGGAGCGTTTGGCAACTAAGGTTTTCATCTGATGTAGCCCCAGGTTCATGCGATGCCGCATCGTACCGGTGATTTGATACCAGGGAACGAAACTTTAAAAAAAAGCGTTTTTTGTGATGGCTAACACTGCCGTTCGGACGGGTGCCCTCTATATGAGATAAGCTGAGTATTTTGATGCCGAACAAAGAACATATAGCTCCGCTCATAGAGCTATTGAAAATGGAAGCCGAGAAGTGGCCTGGAGCCGGTAAGGTTTCCGAAAGCGAATTACTGCGTCGGGATCAGGTCCTACTTGAAATGTGGCCAGAAGCCTGCCGGCGGACCGGTTCCGGAGCGTATGAATTTCCGTCCGACGTAATCAAGCTCTGGCAAAAAAACATGGGCCGAGCCAACTGAAAACACGTTCGGTGAATTCGGCGAATCTTTATGCAGTGGTGACGATGGCGCGAGCCGTTATACCGCTGGCGAGCGCGCGATGGCGGAGTTCAAGACGGGATGGATGGACCCGCCTTAAGGAACTGCGGAACATCCTCGTGTTTGTTCATCCACTGTTCGGCACGAGCGGCAAGATCTTCGTATTTGTCCGCCATGTTGCTTTGAAGTGCCTTAGCTTCTGGGTCGTCAAGCTGCTTCGCCCGCTGTCGCGCTTCCTGCGCTCGGAGGCGCCAATGAGCCGGATCAGCCAAAAGTTGGGTCATTCGCGACACTCCGGCGATATCCATACCGGCGGCGGCGGTTACGAACGCCATATCCAACGCAAAAGCCGACCGCAAAAGCGACCAATAAGGCGATCCCTGTTTCCATGGATGTGCTTCCCCGAAACACGCAGGCAACGTCGAAGCAGTTCTTTGGTTCCGAGCGATCCTGTCTCGTCGCACCATAGGTGCGTGAACTCCGTGGCGGATTTCAAGAAACAGTGGGGCAGTTACCGGTGGCCACGAAGCCAACTAAGTCGACGATGGCGGATTTCAAGGCGCGGTGGCAGTCAGCTATCGCCATTGCGGCGGGAATTCACATGACAACAGAAGGACCAATTCAACCGGCGGAATCGTCTAGTGGTACTTTCATGCGCTGCGAAAAATGCGGCGGGATGGCAAAATTTGCACGTTGTAGGCCTGATGCATTCAGTCGTGGCTTGCAGATGCGAACCTACGACTGCACATCATGTGGTCACAAAATGACGCGCACCGTTGAACGAGAGTAGAGGATTGCCATCAATCGGTAGCCGACATTTGAAATTCGATCCGTTAGTCGAACTTCTGTAGCTTTAGATCTGCTGGAGGTCTCGGTATATTTGCGGGAGGCCTCGGTTCGTTCCCCGTGGATTTGCCCGGCTCGGCGGGCTTCGCTTGGTTCGTGCGCTTGGCGGTGCGACCACGCGGAGACTCGGCCAACGGCTTTTTCAGTCCATTTAGATAGGCGGCGATGGCGGCAGCTGATTGACGGTCGGCGGTATAGTGTTCGCGCAGGAAGCTTTCGAGCCCGAAGATCCCGGCCGGCTTGAGGCTCTGCGGCGATTTGTGACAATCGGCGCAAACGGATGCGTAAAGCTGAGCGCCGGTCTTGTTCTGGCCCAAGTTTGTCTGCGCTCCGGCCGAGCTTGTGACACACACTGCCAAAGAACCGATTATCAGCCTGCGACTTAAGTTCATTTGCATCGTGGTCACGATCAAAAGCCCCTTTCGATAACCCGTATCGCTGTCGGTGCGTTTGGGTTCTTGGTCTAGATCCACTTTTCGAAAGCTCGGAGCGATAGCGGCGTATAGCCTCTTTGAGACAATGCCCTCAAGACCGGAGTTTGCTCACGGCTTCGCAAACATTTTCGCGCCGGCGCCCGATTTGCCAATCCGTGGCAAGAGCGTATTGTTAAAAACTAGGTCATTTATTTTAAGGGGGACCGGAATGGCGAAGAAATCGAAAACAAAGAAATTGAAATCCAAGCCTCAGTTAAAGAAGAAAACAAAGGCTAAACCAAAGACCACCGTTCCCGTTCCGCCGCAGCCAAGCGACGTCCCTAAGCCCTGATAGCATCACGCCCATCAACACGCCAAGTTTGCGGCGATCTTGTTGATGCCGGGGCATGGGAACTTAGCAATTAGATCGCCATCTTGAGTTCTTTGCTGGCGCGGAAGGCTACTTTTTTGCTGGCCTTGATATTGATGGGCTCGCCTGTCGCCGGATTGCGGCCCACGCGGGCCGCACGATTACGCACAACCCAAATACCGAGGCCCGCAAGCTTCACTCGTTCGCCCTTTTTCAAGTGGGCGGTGATTAGTTCGACAAGGTCTTCCATCAAGACAAGCCCCTGCTTGTTGCTGAGCTTATGCTGTTCCGCCAACTCATAAGCCAAATGCTTGATGGTAATCGCCTTCGGCGTCGTCTTAGGTGCCACCACGGGGTCTGTCATGGACCTTTGCTCCTCATCCCTACCTTGCGCCGGTTATGGCTGCTTCGGCTGCTCGGCAGCAATGGCCTTGGCTTCGGCAAGTTGAAATTGATGCGAACCATGGTGCCCCAGCCCCGGGCGCTAGCCAGCTCGGTACCGCGCAGGTGAGGCTAACGGGGGGCCGTTAACGAATGGTTTACGATGGTGGCCACGTTAATCTTTCAGCAGCGCCGCCATGATGCGCTCGCGTGTGAGCGGAAGGTCGCGAATGCGGGCGCCGAGCGCGTGCGACACGGCGTTGCCGATGGCTGCCGCGGTGGGGCCGGCGTTGACCTCGCCGACGCCGAGCGGCACCTCGTCCTTCGTGTTGATGAGCGCGACGTCGATCTCGGGCACTTCGCTGAACTTGAGCACCGGGTACGTCTCCCAGTCGAACGAGGCGACGCCGTTGTCGAAGCGGACCTGCTCCTTGAGCACCCAGCTCGCCGACTGAATGATGCCGCCTTCAAGCTGGTTGATGACGCCGTCGGGATTGACCACAAGGCCGGCGTCGGTCGCGCACCAGACGCGGTGCAGCCGGATCTCCTCCTCGACCGAAAGCTCAACCACCACAGCGGAATAGGCGGCCCGATTCTTGTAACGCGCGAAGGCGATGCCGCGGCCGCGGCCCGAACCCGCGAGCGCGCCAGGCTGCCACTTGGCCATGCCGGCGACCTTTTCGATGACGGCGCGTGCGCGCGGGTCGGCGGTGATCGAGAGCCGGTACTGCACCGGATCCAGCCCAACGCGTGCGGCGAGATCGTCGATGCAGCACTCCATCGCGAAAACGTTCGGCATCGCCCCGAGCCCGCGTAGGGCGGAGGTGCGCACCGGCGCGTCAGTCACCAGGTGATGAAGAATCCGCTTGGCGGGAATGTCGTAGAGCGGCTCGCCATTGCGCGTGGCGCCGCCGCCGTTCGCCTCCGGCACGTCGTTTGGCGGCGGCTCGGGCGGCGGATCGGGCAAAGCGAGTGCACCAAGCAGGTTTCCACCGGCGCCGGGACGCAAATTGTGCGTCGGGCTCCAGATCTCCTGCGTCCAGTCGACGGGCTTGCCGGCATCGTCGAGCAGCGCGCGGACCTTGACCACCATGGCCGGTGTCTTCGGCTCGTAGATGAATTCTTCTTCCCGCCGCCAGCGGACGCGGATCGGCTGTCCCGGCTTCTGCATGGCGATGATGGCGGCGTCGGCGGCGGCATCGTCGGCGCCGTTGTGACCGTAGCAGCCGGAGCCCTGCACGTGATGCACGATGATCGAGGACGGATCGAGCTTCAGCGTTTTCGCCAGCGCCGCCCGCAACGGATAGACACCCTGACAGTGCGTCCACACCGTCAGCTTGGCGTCGCGGTAGAGCGCAAGCCCGCAGGAGGGCGAGATCGAGGCGTGCGCGAGATAGCCGCGCGTATAGGTCGCTTCGTAACGTTCCCGGCCTTGCGGACTGCCGGCATCCGGCGCACCGAACACGCGCTCGACCACCGGCCTTTGCAGCAGCCAGCTCGCCTCCTGTTGCGTCGGGGTAGGCGCTTCGACGTGCTGCCAGGTGACGTGATTGACGGCGGCCACGCCCGCGGCCTCAACCGACGTTTCGTCGTCGCCGATAATGGCGAGAAAGTTGCCGTTGCGGATGAAGTCGACCGGTCCTTTGGCGGCGCGCCGGATGGCCTTTTCGTCGATGGCGCCGATCGTGGCGCCGCGGTTGGGCTGGCGCACGACGCGCGCGTGCAGCATGTCGTCCATCTGCATGTCGTGAATAAAGGCGGCATCGCCGAAAATCTTCGCCGGCAGATCGATGCGGGCGCTGCTCGTGCCGATGCTCTTGAGATCGGCAACGCGCTTGCGCGTGCCGGCCCCGGTTGCCTTCGCCGAAAGATCGACCGCGCCGGCCAGCGTCCAGTAGTCCTGTCCGGTCGAGGCGCCGTTGCGCAAAATGCTCCCGTCACGGATCGATAGCTCGCTCACCTTGCAGCCCATCACTTTCGCGGCCTGCTCGAGAAACAGCGCGCGCACATCGGCGCAGGCCTGGCGCATGGCGACGCCGCCGAACTGAATGGATTGACTGCCGGCGGTGTAGCCCTCATTCGGCGCCTTGATGGTGTCGCCGGAGCGGATGGTGATGCGCTCCAGCGCAACGTCGAGCTCGTCGGCGGCGATTTGCGCCAGTGCGGTGAGGACGCCCTGGCCGAACTCGACGCGGCCGGTGAGCACCGTCACCTTGCCAGGCGACGGGAAAGCGACCCAGCGGTCGAGTTCGGGATTGGCCTCGAGTTGCGCCGGCAAGGCAGCGGTCATGAGGGTGCTCTCGCGCGCATGGCGGCTGCCGCCTTTTCGACCGCACGCATGATGCGGTTGTGCGAGCCGCACCGGCAGATATTCCCGTCGAGGGCCTGTGCGATCTCCGCGCGGCTCGGCTTTGGGTTCTTGTCGAGCAGCGCCTTGGCGGAGATCAGAATGCCGGCGAGGCAATAGCCGCACTGGCCGGCCTGCTCGTCGATGAATGCCTGCTGCAGCGGGTGAGGGCGATCGGCGCTGCCAAGGCCTTCGACCGTGGTGATCGCTTTTCCCACAACGCTCCAGACCGGCTTGGTGCAGCACTTCTCCGGCGCGCCGTCGATCAGCACCATGCAGCAGCCGCACTGCTCGAGCCCGCAGCCGAAGCGCGTGCCCATCAGGCCAAGTTCATTGCGCAGCACATTGAGCAGCGGCGTCTCTTCGTTCTCGAGCGACACGCTGACAGATTTGCCGTTGACCGAGAAATCGAACTTCTTCGGCACGCGATCTCCTAAAAACCGAACTGCTCCCGCAGAATGCGTTCATCGAGGTTGTGACCGGGGTCGAACAGCATGTTGATCGAAATGCCGTGGTCCATGCTGATGTCGACGCCGCGAACCGAGCGCACTTCGTCGTGGTCGGCGACCGCCGCCACCGGGCGCTTGTCGGCTTCCATCACCTCAATGGTGACGGTGGCCTTGTCGGGCAGCAAGGCGCCGCGCCATCGCCGCGGCCGGAACGGGCTGATCGGCGTCAGCGCCAGCAACGGCGCGTTAATGGGAATGATGGCGCCCTGCGCCGAGAGGTTATAGGCGGTCGAGCCAGCCGGCGTCGCGACCAGCACGCCGTCGGCGACAAGTTCGGCGAGTCGTTCCTGTCCGTCGATCAGGATGCGCAGGTGCGCGGCCTGCGCGCTCTGCCGGAACAGCGAGACCTCGTTGATCGCCCGGTGCTCGTGCGTGCGCCCCTGCGCATCGCGCGCCCGCATCAGCAGCGGATGGATAACGGTAATTTGCGCGTTCGCCAGCCGCTCGATCAGATTTTCCTCGACGAATTCGTTCATCAGGAAACCGACCGTGCCCCGGTGCATGCCGTAGAGCGGCTTGCCGGACTTCATGAACTTGTGCAGGGTCTGCAGCATCAGCCCGTCGCCGCCCAGCGCGACAATCACGTCGGCTTTGGCGGGGTCGGCATTGCCGTAGCGCTTTTCCAGCCGCGCGCAGGCCTCGCGCGCCTCCGGCGTCTGGCCGGCAACGAAGGCGATGGTCTTAAACTGGTTCATGCGGAGACCTGACGATGGAACGCACGGTGCTCGTCTATACGACTTGGCCATCCATTGTCGAGGCAGAGCGGGCAGGACGCGCCATCGTGGAGCGGCGACTGGCGGCCTGCGTAAATATCCTGCCTGGAATGGTCTCGCACTACTGGTGGCAGGGCAAAATCGAGCGGGCCGAGGAGGTCGTCATGCTCGTGAAAACCCGCGCCGGTCTGGCCGATGCCGTGGGCAAGGCGGTGAAGGACGCACACAGCTACACGACGCCGTCCATCATGGTCGTGCCGGTGGAGAGCGTCGATCCCGCCTATCACCGCTGGGTCGTCGAAGAGACTTCCGAAAATTTGCGGGAGCTCGCGAGCCGTCGTGAGGTCGCCCGAACGGCGTCTTGACTCACCGTGACGTTCAATAGAACATTTTACCGTGCTGGTTCCCCGAGTCAGATCGGGGACGAAAGAGGGAACACGGACACTTCTCATTCGCACGCATGAAATCAAATGAAATCTGTTTGAATTTGAAGCAATCCGTGGCTGCCCCCGCAACTGTGAGCGGCGAGCCTTAGGTCCAAACTGCCACTGGGAAACTGGGAAGGCCGGACCAACAGGGCAACGACCCGCGAGCCAGGAGACCTGCCAGCGCAGTCACCCAACCGGTGGACGGGGTGTCCATACGGAGCGGTCTTTCGCAGCGGTGACGGCAATGCCGTGCGAAGGCCGTGAGGGCGACGTCTCCCACGAAATTCCGCACGTGAGGCACGACCAGTCGTCGCACGCTTCACCTGCGTCCTTCGCAACGGGCCTTGGTGTTCACCCGATGCGTCCGCGCGGCCAGCGCGAGCGCAAACGAAGGAACGTTGTGTCATGGGACTGATACGAAAACGCGGCGCAATCGCCGCCTCGATCGTTCTGATATCCGCCGCCGTGAACGCGCAGGACGCGACGCAGGTGCTGCCGCCGATCGACGTCTGGGCGAGCCGCACCGGCACCGGCATTACCGGCGCCTCCAACAGTGTCATCACGTCGCAAGAAATCGCGCGCTCGCCCGGAACGACGATCCAGGACGTGCTGTCGCGGGAAGCCGGCATCCAGACCTGGAGCACGGCCGGCGGCATTAACGGCGCCACCACCACGGTCGACCTGCGCGGCTTCGGCGCAACGGCGTCGTCCAACACTTTGTTTCTGCTCAACGGCCGCCGGCTGAACGATGTCGATCTCCTGGGCGTCGACCTGAGCGCAATCCCCCGCGACAGCATCGAGCGCATCGAGATCACGCGCGGCAGCAGCGGCGCGGTGCTGTACGGGGGCGGCGCGGTCGGCGGCGTCATCAACATCATCACCAAGACCGCCGTTGGACTGCCACCCACCGCACGGGTCGAGACCGGCTTCGGCTCGTTCAACCAGCGTGAGTTGAATGGCTCGGCCGCGGTTTCGCGCGGGCCGTTCGCGGCGTCGGTCTTTGCGAACGGGGTTGATTCCGACGGCTACCGCGTCAACAGCGCACTGCGTCAGCGCGACGCCATCGGCGATCTCCGCTATACCGGCGACGAGGGCAGGGCCTGGCTGAACGTCTTCGGCGACGATCAGCATCTCGGTCTCCCCGGCCCGCGCCTGGTCGACCAGTCCGCCGGCATCAATCAGGTCGTGACCGATCGGCGCGGGGCCACCACGCCGAACGCCTTTGCCGACAAGACCGGCGAAGGCCTCACGCTCGGCGTCTCGCGCATGATCGGCAAAAGCGTCGAGCTGATCGTCGACGGAAATTTGCGCCGGAAGAACCAGACGGCATTTTCGACATTGTTTGGCTTCGACACGTCGGACGTGCGTGAATTGACGACCGGTGCAATCACGCCGCGCGCCATCATCGATGCGCAAATCTTCAACATGCCGACGAATCTGACGGCCGGCATCGACTATTACAATTCGGAGCTCGAGGCCAAGCGCAGCGTCGCGCTCACCGATCCGCCATATCATACCTACAATCTCAGGCAGCAATCGACGGCAGCTTATGCGCAACAAACCTTAGCCATCTTGCCGACGACCGATCTGTCGTGGGGCGGGCGTGTGGAGCAAACGTGGCTGTCCGCGCGCGACCGCTTCGACCCGACAGCGCCCGGCGCGTTTGATGCGCAGGCCATTCCGCTTGATCGGACCGAAACCAATAAGGCGCTGCATTTCGGCTTCGAGCACCGGGTTTCGCCGATGCTTGCCGTGTTCGGCCGCGTGGCGCGCAGCTTCCGCACGCCGAACGTCGATGAACGCATCGGCGTGAATGCGTTTCCTGTCGACTTCAACCTGAAGACCCAGACCTCGCGCGACGTCGAAGGCGGCCTGCGCGGCCGGTTTGGCAGGTTCGGCTGGCAGGCGAGCGTCTATGGTATGGAGCTCGATAACGAGATCCTCTTCATTCCGTTCCCGCCGATCGGCGCCAACATCAACCTCGATCCGACCCGGCGTTACGGAGCCGAGGGCAGCGCTTCGTACGACGTGACCGACACCGTGCGTCTCAAGGGCGCGCTCGCCTATACCCGCGCAAAATTTCGCGACGGCATCTATGCCGGCAACGACGTTCCATTGGTGTCGCGCTGGTGGGGGAGTATCGGCATGTCCGCCGATCTCTACAAAAAGTTTGTCGTGGTTGACGCGGTGTTGCGCTATGCCGGTCAAAGGCGGATGGACAACGATCAGGCGAACGTCCAGCCGCTGATCCCCGAGCACACGACGGTCGATATCCGACTTGGCGGTGAGACCAAGAACCTGTTCTGGTCGATCTCCGTGCAGAACCTGTTCAACGTGCTCTACTTCGACTATGCGGTCGCGAGCTCGGCCACGTTCGGCCGCTACAACGCCTATCCGCTGCCAGGGCGCACCTTCCTGGCGAAGGCGGGCGTGACGTTCTGATAATAGGGGGAGCGGCCTTCGGGCCGCGCCTCGGCCTGTCTGATCCCGAAGCTGTGAGTGATCGCCGTCACAGCGACGGATATTGTCTGCGGGCATACATGAAATTGGCCTGGGGTTCACGATTCGGGGGCCCCGCGCCGTTTTTGGCAGGAGATTTGAGATGATCCTCAAGAAATCACTGATTGCATTGGCCGGCCTTTTGCTCGCCCCGTTAGCGGGCGCGCCGGCGGACGCGCGCGTGCGCGCGGGCATGCTTACGTGCAGCGTTGCGCCCGGCATGAGCTTCATTGTCGGCTCGCAAAAGGACATGAGGTGCGACTTCCGCTCCGTGCGTGGCTGGCATGAGTCCTATGCGGGCCGCATCACGCGCTTCGGGCTCGACGTCGGCTTTACCAGCGGCGGCACGATCGCCTGGGCGGTCTACGCACCGACGGAAGGCGGCCACGGCGCGCTTGCGGGAGTCTATGGCGGCGCCAGCGGCGAAGCGACCATCGGCGGCGGCGTGGGCGGAAACGTGCTGATCGGCGGCTTCGATCGCTCGGTTATGTTGCAACCGCTCTCGGTCGGTGCGCAGAAGGGCCTCGACCTCGCGGTTGCGGTCGGTGGATTGGAGCTGTGGGGCTCGCGCTGACGCTGCACCAAAGACGAAACCAGGGCCGCCCTATTGGGGCGGCCTTTCGTTTTGCCGCGCACCCGAGCGGCGTCCCTAGCCTGGCCTGCGCAAGCCGCTATGATCGCCGGGCGGGCGCGCGAAAATGTCAGTGCGGAGACTGCGGATGCGGAAGGCGGCACTGTGGGCGGTCGGATTGATCGCTGTTGCGCTCGGAGGCTGCACCACCGAGATCGGCCCAAGCCCGTCGGAATTGAAGGCGCGCTGGGATGCAGAAAATATCTATCCGCAAGGCTACCGGCAGGACCTGCTGGCGTTCATGCGCACCTACCTCAACGACCCGAGGCATGTACGCAGCGCGGCGGTCTCGCCGCCGCGGCTCAAATATATCGGGCCCGGCGATCGCTATGTCGCGTGCGTGCGCTTCAACGCGCGCAACACCGACGGCAAGTATCAGGGGCAGAAAGAAGGAGCGGCGACCTATGTGTCAGGCAAGCTTGATCGCTTCTTCGATATGCCGAAGGACGTGCGTGAGCTTTGCAGGGACGCCGCGTATGCGCCGTTTCCCGAATTGGAGCGGCTGACGCGATAGAACACGTGCGACAACCGCCGGGCTGATGAGCTCGGCGGCAAAATTTTAGACAAACGGGCCGGGTTTCAGCTCGGAGAGAAGGTCACTTGACCTTGAGGTTCTCCGCGGACGTCTTTCCGCGGTTCTCGACGAGCTCGTACTGAACGGTTTGTCCTTCGTTCAGAGTGCTAAGTCCGGCGCGTTCGACCGCCGAGATGTGCACGAACACATCCTTCCCGCCTTCTTGGGGCTGGATGAAGCCATAGCCCTTCGTCGGATTGAACCACTTTACGGTGCCCTGAGGCATGCTAGATCTCCGAAGTATTACCAACACTGTAGTGTGCCACAGTCGGCAAGCCGGGAACAAGGTCCCA
This sequence comes from Pseudolabrys sp., assembly GCA_035310865.1. GTDB lineage: Bacteria > Pseudomonadota > Alphaproteobacteria > Rhizobiales > Xanthobacteraceae > Pseudolabrys. Next base: position 12,499 of record DATGDN010000437.1, read on the forward strand.
TCGCGCGGGACTTTGAAAAACAGGGGCTGGGCTGATGGCACGGTGGCCGGTCAGCCGGATCAGCGGCCGAGGGCGGGGGCCATCCGAACGGCCGAGCGGCCAGCCAAGCCGGCCTGCAAGGCAATGAAAAACATGGGCGCTATAGGGGCCCGAGCGTTGCGAGGCAGGCGCCGAGCAAGACCACCGCATTCTCGATGCCGGCGGGCGTATTCCGGAGCCACACCACCGTGACCACCGCGGCCGCCAGGACTGCGGCCAGCACCTGGATCAGATAGGCGACTTCGACGGAGGCTCCCACCCGGCGCGCGGCGACAAAGACCGACACGAACCGGTGCCATACGCCGGCACCATCCTCTTAGGATCGTCCCGGGCAGCAGGGTGACGTTGCGGATGTCATGACGTGAACGCGCGCCGGTGCCGGCCGGCAAGCAAGGCCAATGGAACGAGAATTCCGAGCTGCGGTTTGTAGGCCTTCACCCCCTGGATTATCCGAGGGTGTACGCTCTAAGCATCAGGCCTCCACCAAGCGCCAGAAGCGTGATGATGACAGCCGGATATAGAACGAGCGCGGCTTCGAAGCGCAGGAAGCGCGGATTTTCACCGTGCCTCGGCATACCGATGAAAAGCAGGAGCAAACCGGCGACGACCGATACGAGGCCGATCGCAATGTCTCCAAACAGTTCAAGCATTGGGGTCCCCCATTTGTATCCAGCCTATCACAACGTGCGGGCGGGGGCGGTTCAAACAATCCTTCCGCGATCAGACCACAATCGCCAGGTCTCGGACAGGTCATGACAAGCTCAACTTAAACTGCAACTTGGGCTTCGTGCCTTCCCCGGGGCTGCAGCCGTTGGGCCGGGGTGAGAGATTTGAACTCCCGACCAACGGTTTAGAAAACCGCAAGCGCGCATTGAAATCATTTGGGTTCTCGACCGCATGTCGCGTCCTTGTCGCAATCAGGCTGCGACGATCGCTACCTCTAACTTTTCAAGCGCCTGCGAATCGTTCTCGCGGTGCTCGTCGGCGTTCGTGAACCGCAAAGGCTTTAACCGCGACCTCCGGGGCTTATTTTTAGATGACTGACAACCCGACGTTTTTCAGGTGAACGTGCCGCTCAAACCGGCTACGGCCAATCGCCAGGCGGAGTTTGCTTTGGCTTCTGCTGGTTGACGATGTGCTCATCATGACTGATCCGAAGGGCAAGCCGGCAACCGATGAGAGCGGCCAAGACCTACACTGCCAAACTCGACGGCGAGGCCCCCGCGCAATCGCAGCCAGATTGACCAAGCAATTGCGCCTCGCCTTGCGCGGCAAGAATGCGGCGCCG
>DATGDN010000438.1:0-2901 GCA_035310865.1 Pseudolabrys sp.
GTCTCCACCATCAATCGCGTGGGTAACCACGAGGTCGTGCGCGTACGCCCGTTCGTGCGCATCGCCGGTAATCTTTCACTCACCGTTTCTGATCTGTCCGCAAACATCCCCCCCTTCAATCCACAAAGATTGCTCGCTGAATCCGCCCCAGGAGGCGCCTCCGCATCGGAGGACACGCCGGCCGCCGAACCGGATGCCGAAGTCGCCTTCGTAATGCGCGACATGGCGCCGATCATGCCGAAGCTCAAGATTGTTTTGCTCACGCCGCCTGACGAGGTGAAGGCGCGCGTGCGCGAGGCGGCCGAGTGGAGCGATAAAGCTGCAAATCATTTGCCCGTTGCGGCGAGCATCACGGGAATCAAACTTGCATATGCAGGCGATAGTACGGTTGACCCTTACGCCGGCTTCGAAGCGCGCATCATTCCTGAGAACATAACTTTGCTGCCCAAGACGGCGACACAGACGACTGGCGGCAATGCCCTTAATGAAAAGCAGATCATCGCAAAGAAGGGTGAAAGCGTCGCAAGCATTTTGCGCGATCTTGGCGCGGTCCCTGCTGACATCGGTGCTATCGTCCGTGTCCTTGGGCCTCGCGGGCTCGACGGCGGGATCAAGGAAGGTCAAAAGCTGCGCATACTTATGGCGCCTGTGATGGGCGGGCAGCGTCTGCAGCCAATCCGCGTGATCGTTGCAAGCGAGTCGGTGATCGATGCTGTTGTGGCGCTGGCGGATACAAGCAAATACGTCTCGGTTGATGTAAAAAATATCGACACCGAGGTCGCCGACAATTCCGAAGACAACAACGACGAGAGCGATGCGTCCGGGGTCCGTCTCTATCAAAGCGTCTACGAAACTGCCCTGCGCAATCGCATTCCACGTCCCATCATCGAAGACCTGATCCGCATCTACTCCTACGACGTCGACTTCCAGCGCAAGGTACAGCCGGGTGATTCCTTCGAGGTGCTCTACGCTGGTGAGGAAGAAACACCCGTCGCCGACAGCCGCAACGACGTATTATTTGCCGCGCTCACCGTCGGCGGCGAGACAAAGAAATTTTATCGCTTCCAGTCGCCGGATGACGGGCTGGTCGACTATTACGACGAGAGCGGCAAGAGCGCGAAGAAATTCCTTGTCCGCAAGCCGGTGCTCGCTGGCATCATGCGTTCTGGGTTCGGCCTGCGGCGGCATCCGATCCTCGGTTACACAAAGATGCACACCGGCGTGGACTGGGCGGCACCGAGCGGCACGCCAATCTATGCTTCAGGCAACGGTGCCGTCGAGAAAGTCGGCTGGGAATCAGGCTACGGCAAATACGTTCGAATTCGTCACACCAATGGCTATGAGACGGCCTACGGCCACATGACTGCTTACGCCCGCGGCATGGATGAAGGCACGCGTGTGCGGCAAGGCCAGGTCATCGGCTTTGTCGGCTCGACCGGTCTCTCCACCGGCTCGCATCTCCACTACGAAATTCTTGTCAACGGCCGCTTCGTCGACCCGATGCGCATCAAGCTGCCACGCGGCCGTGTGCTGGAAGGCCAAATGCTCGCCGGCTTCGAAAAGGAACGCGAACGGCTCGACGGCATTATGGCCCGCAAACCTGCACGCGTAGCCTCGAGCGCATCAACCGTTCGGTAAAATCCAGGTTCGAAATGCCCCGCGTTGCGCGGGGCAATTGTTTTACGCCGCCTGAGCAAGCTTGCCGTTAAAAGTCAGCCCCAGCTTGTCGCCGGAAACGACGACCTTCTCGCCGTCCTTGATTGTCCCGGCGAGAATCATCTCGGCAAGCGGGTCCTGCACCGATTTCTGGATCACGCGCTTCAACGGACGCGCCCCATATGCGGGATCCCAACCCTTTTCGGCAAGCCAATCGCGCGCGCTCGGATCGAGTTTGATCGTGATCTTGCGTTCGTCGAGGAGCTTCTGCAGTCGTGACATCTGGATGTCAACGATCCGGCCCATCTCCGCCTTTTTCAGGCGATGGAAGAGAATGATTTCATCGACGCGATTGAGGAATTCAGGCCGGAATGTTGCGCGCACGACAGCCATCACCTGATCCTTGACGGCTTCCGTGTCCTGACCTTCCGGTTGGTTGACCAAGAATTCCGCGCCCAGGTTCGAGGTCATTACAATTAGCGTGTTGCGGAAGTCTACTGTGTGCCCCTGGCCGTCGGTCAGCCGACCATCGTCGAGCACCTGCAAGAGGACGTTGAACACATCCGGATGTGCCTTTTCGATTTCGTCAAACAACACGACTTGATAAGGCCTGCGCCGCACCGCCTCTGTAAGCGCCCCGCCTTCTTCATAGCCGACATACCCTGGAGGCGCGCCGATCAGCCGGGCAACCGCGTGTCTCTCCATGTACTCGGACATATCGATGCGGATCAGCGCGTTCTCGTCATCGAACAGATATTCCGCCAGTGCTTTGGTCAGTTCTGTTTTACCGACGCCGGTGGGGCCGAGGAACATGAACGATCCGATTGGACGGTGCGGATCCTGTAAACCTGCGCGTGCGCGCCGGACCGCAGTTGAGACCGCGCGCACCGCGTCCTGCTGGCCAATGACCCGCTTGGCGAGTTCATCTTCCATGCGCAGCAGCTTTTCCTTTTCGCCTTCGAGCATCCTGTCGACCGGCACCCCGGTCCAGCGCGAGACGACCTGCGCCACGTGATCTGCGGTGACCGTCTCCTCGACCATGGCGCCCTTGGCCTCGGCCGCCTCGATTGCCTTAAGCTTTTTCTCCAGCTCCGGAATGCGGCCGTATGCCAACTCCCCGGCGCGCTGGAATTCGCCACGACGTTGGGCATTGGCAAGTTCGGCGCGCAGCTGATCGAGTTCAGTCTTCAGCTTCTGAGCATCAGAAAGCTTTTCCTTTTCGGCTTTCCAGCGACTAGTGAGATC
>DATGDN010000439.1:0-11470 GCA_035310865.1 Pseudolabrys sp.
ACAAGCAGGGCGGTATCAGATCGCTCGGCGGCGCTATGGTGAAGCTCTTGGTGTTCGATGCCGGGGACAGCGTGGAGAAGGCCAAAAACGCCGCTCAGCGCATGATTGCGCAGGAGCCCGACCTCATCGGCGCCACCGGCTCGTGGCTGTCGAGCTTCACGCTCGGCGTCACCGAAGTAACCGAGCGCGCCGAGCTCCCGGTTCTGACGTTGTCCTACTCCGATCAGATCACCTCGCGTGGTTTCAAATATGTGTTCCAGACCTCGCTCGGCGGCGGCGCGCAGGCCAATCAGGCGGTCCCGGCGCTGGTTAAGCTCGCCGAGAGCGCGACCGGCAAGAAGCCGACTACGATTGGCATTGTGCAGGACAATACGGCCGCGTCAGTCAGCTTTGCTAAGCCGATGCGCGAAGGCGGGTTGGCGAAACTCGGCCTCAAGCTGGTGGTGGACGAGACTTTTACACCGCCATTGTCGGATTGCACCCCGCTGATCCAAAAGGTGCGCTCGTCGCGGCCCGACATCTTGCTGTTGCTGCCGACGGCGATTTCCGATGACAAGATGTGCGTGGAGAAGCTGCATGAGTTCGGCTTGGGGCGCGGACGCTTGCCGGTGATTTCCAACGGCGCGCATATCGCCGCGCCCGACATGCTCAAGAACGCCAATAAGGAATTGTTGGAAGGTCTGATGACGGTGGTCGGCAATTGGAGCGGCAAGGGTCAGGAAACGATCATGAAGGAATTCGTCGCCAAGACCGGCGAGCCCTGGATCACGCAGGATTCGCTGTCGACCTACGGTGACATGTGGATCTTCAAGGAGGCTTTGGAGAAGGCAGCGTCAGCCGACCGCCGCAAGGTGGCTGAGGCGATCCGCACAATGGATACGCGCGAGGGGCCGGCGAAATATTATCCTGGCGGCCGCGTGAAATTCGACGAAACCGGCCGGCGCGAGGATGCCGACCTCGCCATCGTGCAATGGCAGGACGGCGTGCCGGTCACGATCTATCCGACGGCGACAGCGCTTGCGAAGCCGATCTGGCCGAAGAATTGAGGTCTGCCGCGGCTTTATCGCTCGCTCCATCTTCCCCGCATGGGGGAGGTGAAACGGAGGCTGCGCGGCGGCGTCCGGTCACGCCGCCACGTGGTCGAGCGCTGCCAACAGATAGGGCCGGAATTCCGGATAGTTCTCGACCATTGGGAAATGCCCCATGCCCTTCATGATGGTGAGGCGCGACCCGGGAACGGCCGCGGCCACCGCCTCGCTCATCGCCGGCGTGCAGGAATAGTCGTATTCGCCGGTGAGCAGCGCCACCTTGCATCGGTTGGTGTCGATGCGCTTGATGTCGCCGCGGCCATCCCAATCCATGCTGTAGAAGTAGACGTCGCCCTGATAGACGCCGGGTCCGGACTGGCTGTAGTACCACCAGTTTTCGCGCCGCGATGCTTCTGGGCTGAACGGCGAGTTCAGTCCGTAGGTGTAGCTCGCTGCCAACTCACCGCCGTGGATGGCCGGATGATGGAGCAACTCGTTATAGCGCCCCGGGGCGTAGGCCGAGCTTTCGAGTCCGATGATCCCGGTGAGCTCATCCTGGTACTCGGCGGCAACCTTGAGCGCAATGGCGCCGCCCATCGAGCAGCCCATGACGACCGGCTGTTCCAGCCCGAGGGTGACCCATACCGCGCGGACCATTTCGAGATATGACGCCGTCGTTAGCCGGTATTTTTTCAACCACCAGCCATCCGGCGGCGTCGAGCGGCCATGATAGGGCAGGTCGAAGGCAATAACTCGGAAGCGGTCGGTGACCGCCGTATCGTTCAACAAATGGCGGTATTGTCGGCTGTCGGCGCCGGCCGTGTGTAGGCACAGCAACGGGATTCCCTTGCCGGCTTCCTCGACATAGACGCGATGCTTGGTGCCATCGATGCCGACCGAGAAAAATCGTCCGATGATCGGCTCAAATTCAGGCATTGGGCGCCCCGGTCTCACGCATGATGTTCATCATGCGATGCAGGGCGCGGGCGTTCTGCATCGCCACCAGCCCGTCGCCTTCAAGCACGAACTCTGGCACTCGCATCAGCATGGCAAAGAAGTCGTGGAACAACGGCGGCGGATTGGGGCTCAAAAACTTGCGCCAGACTTCAACCGGCGCCTGAAATCCGAATAGGGCGCGCACGTCGAACTTCGGCGCGGCGACGATGTCGACGATGCAGCCTTTTTCGACTTTCAGCGCATAGCGGCTGTTGCCGAAGGCCAGCGCGAACGTCGTCGAGAACCAGTCGCCGATCACCTTGAGTTCGGGATCGGCATTCACCCGCTCGCGATAGTGGGCAAGCCAGGTGAGGCCCGGATAGTCCTCCATTGTCCCTCCCGTTCTCGCTTTGATACCAATACCAATAGAACGTGATTGAAATAGCATTTATGGGCACAGCATGCGACCGTTCATATAACGGGCCTGACTTCTTCGTTATTCGATCGCACAAATGAGCGGGTAAAGAATCATGGATATCGGATTCATCGGTTTGGGCAATATGGGGTATCCGATGGCGCGCCGCCTGATCGAAGCGGGCCACCGGCTCGTCGTGTTCGATACTAGTGGCCAAATGATTTCTCGCCTGACGGCGCTGGGCGCGACGGCGGCCTCTTCGCCGCGCGACGTCGCCGACCGGGTGGAAACGGTCCTGGCCAGTCTACCGACGCCCGACATCGTGCTTGCCGTGGCGACCGGTCCTGACGGCGTCGCCGGCGGCAAAAAAGTTCGCCGCTTCGTCGATCTTTCGACCACAGGCTCCCGGATGGCAATCCGCATTTCCGATGCGCTCAAACCGCACAACATCGTGCAAATCGACAGCCCGGTGAGCGGCGGCGTCGGCGGTGCCGAGAAGGGCACGCTCGCGGTTATGGTGGCGGGACCGCGCGCCGACTACGAGCTCTTGCAGCCGGTGCTGGCGGTGATCGGCAAGGTGTTCTTCATCGGCGAGAAGCCCGGCATGGGCCAGACGATGAAGCTCGCCAATAATATGCTGTCTGCCACCGCGATGGCGGCAAGCTCGGAAGCGATGGTCATGGGGGTCAAAGCCGGTCTCGATCCCAGCGTAATGATCGAAGTCATCAACGCCGGCAGCGGCCTGAACACTGCGATCCGGGATAAATTTCCCCGCGCCATCCTGCCGGGAACCTTCGACTACGGCTTCAGCAACGGACTGATGTACAAGGACTTGCGGCTGTGCATGGAGGAAGCGGAAGCGATGGCGGTGCCGATGTGGGTGGGCAACGCGGTTCGCCAGATGTTCCAGCTTTCGACCAGCGAGTTCGGGGCGGATAAGGACTTCACCACCGTCGTTCGGTGCGTCGAGCGCTGGGCGGGCGTCGAGGTGCGCGCGAAGAAACCAAAGCCGGGGTGAGAGCAATGGCCGATGACATTCATGATATCTACGCGATCCGCTACGGGCACCACGATCGCAAATCCTCGGAAAATTTCATCGGCGGCGACCCGCATGATGTGCTGCAGCCGCTCGATTACTTTGTCTGGGCGATCGTCGGCGCGCACGGTACCTTCATTGTCGATACTGGCTTCGACGAGACCATGGCGCAGAAGCGCAAACGCCTGGTCACGAATCCGATCGGTGAGGGGCTGAAGGCGATCGGGATCGACCCGGAAACGGTTGAGAACGTCATCGTTACGCACTTGCACTATGACCATGCCGGCAACTACGAGCTGTTTCCGCGTGCGCGCTATCATCTGCAGGATGTCGAGATGGGTTATGCGACCGGGCGCTGCATGTGCCATGCGCAGCTGCGGTTCCCGTTCGAAGTCGATGATGTGGTCGCCATGGTGCGCAAGGTGTTCGCCGGCCGGGTTGAATTTCATGACGGCGCCGATCAGATCGCTCCCGGCATCACGGTGCATAGGGTCGGCGGCCACTCCAAAGGCCTGCAATGCGTGCGGGTCAAGACCAAACGCGGCGACGTGGTGATCGCGTCCGACGCGACGCATCTGTACGCTCATATCGAAACTGGCCGAGTGTTTCCCGTTACCTACAACGTCGGTGACGTGCTGGAAGGTTATGCGACGATCAAGAAGCTGGCGCCGACCATGCACCACATCGTTCCCGGCCATGATCCGCTGGTGCTTACCCGTTATCCGGCCGCGCGGCCGGTGCTTGAGGGTTGGGTGGTGCGGCTCGATGCGGAGCCCAAGATGGGCAAATCGGGTTAGTCGCGGGGTGCGCGGATCAGACCCGCAACGCAGCAGGTCCCGCTTGCTTGCGAGGCACTGCCGATGCGCACATGTGATGGAAAGCCCTGTTGCAAGGCTTGGTAGGTGCACGATTCAGGCGGCGAACCTTGACGGCCCGAATGCATCAAACGTAACCTGACGCAAAATGTCGACACAATGGGCGGATGGAAAATGAGCCATTGTGCGCTCGTCAGCGTCGCCCGGGGAGGACGGCGCATGAATTTGAGAAATAGCCGCCATTCGGCGCACGATTTCAATCCCAAAAGTAATCGCGGCTATGCCGCCATGTACCCACCCCCGTTCCGATGCCTGGTCGATGGCAGCGGCGCTTGAGTCCCCGCCGGGGCAGCAGAATTCTTCTTTCGCTGACGGAATTCGACGCGGCATCGACGCCGTTGAGTGATGCCGGCCACCGAACGCCGGGTCGACGCTCAGGGATACGATCGTGACCGACTGGCAATGGCATCTTATCGACTTCTTTCAGGCGCTGGCGGCGGGCCTGCTGGTCGGCGGCACCTATGGCCTGATGTGCGTCGGGCTCGGCATCATTTTCGGCGTCATGCGGGTCGTGAACTTCGCGCATGGCGACTTCATGATGCTCGGCATGTATGTGGCGTATTATCTTGTCACCGGCTTCGGCGTACTGGTGTTTCTCGGCCCCTATGTCGGCCCCGTGGTCGGGGCGGTGCTCGCGGGGCCGGTGGTCTATGTCATCGGTTGGCTGTTCCATAAGTACCTGATCTCGCGCGTTACAGGTGCGCGCGTCATTTCAGCCGAGGCCGAGGGGCACTACGCGCAGATCATCCTCACCCTCGGCATCGCGCTGGTGCTGGCGAATGGCGGCCTGATCCTGTTCGGATCCACGCCGTTGTCGGTCCAGACGCCGCTATCGCGTGAATCCTGGGAGATCGGCCTCATCTTCTTCAATCAGGCGCGCGCGCTCGGCTTCGTCATGGCGGTCATCTGCGCGATCGGACTCTATCTCTTCCTGACGCGCACTAATCTCGGCAAGGCGTTGCGCGCGGCCGCCGACAATCCGATCGCCGCGGCCTATGTCGGCATCGACGTCGACCGCTCGCACCGCATCGCATTCGGACTCGGCGTCGGCATCACGGCGATCGCCGGCGGGTTGTTCGCGATGTCGCAGTCGTTCCAGCCCTACATCGGCTTCGACTTTGTCATTGTGATGTATGCCGGCGTGGTGCTCGGCGGCATGGGCTCGATCCTCGGCGCCTTCTGGGGCGGGCTGACGATCGGCCTGGTGCAGCAGATGTCGACGCTGGTTCTACCCTATCAGCTGCAGAACACCGCGATCTTTGTTGTCTTTCTGATTATCATTTTCTTCCGACCGCAGGGAATGTTCGGCCGCGTCTGGGAGCGGACCTGATGGCGGGCAAACGAGGCGCGTTCACGCGGAAGTACGCGGCGATCGCGATCTTTGTAGTCATCTATCTCGCGATCGGCTTTGCGGTGCGAAATTCCTACTACCAGCTGATGATGACGCTGGTGCTGATCTGGGCCACGATGGGCCTCGGCTGGAACATGCTGTCCGGCTACAGCGGCATGATCTCGTTTGGCCACGCGGCGTTCTTCGGGCTCGGCGCCTACACGGTGACGATCGCGTTCGTAAAGTTCGGCATCACGCCGTGGCTTGGCATTCCGCTTGGCGTTCTCGTCGGCGTGATTGCGGGCGTGCTCATCGGCATCCCGACGTTCCGCCTGCGCGGCCACTACTTCGCGCTCTCGATGCTCGCCTATCCGCTTGCTATGCTCTACGTGTTCGAATGGCTGGGCTATCAGGAAGTCTCGCTGCCGATGAAACGCGAGAATCCGATCGCATATATGCAGTTCACCGATCAGCGCACCTACATGGTGATTTCGATGATCGTCATGGTCGCCTGCATGATCATCTCGCTGCATGTCGAGCGTTCACGTTTCGGCCGCTCATTGCTTGCGATCAAGCAAAATCAGCCGGCCGCGGAAGCCGCCGGCATCAACGCCACCCGCTGGAAGATGTTTGCGATGATGCTCAGCGCCAGCATGGCAGCGGCCGCCGGCGGTTTGTACGCCATTATCTTGCTCGTGGTTACGCCGCAGACGGTGTTCGGTGCCCTCGTTTCTGCGCAGGCACTGATCGTCGCTCTGTTCGGCGGCGTTGGGATTTTCTGGGGCCCGGTGATCGGCTCAGCGATCTTAATCCCGCTTGCCGAGACGCTAAACGCCGAACTCGGTCACATTCTTCCGGGCATCCAGGGTGTGGTGTATGGGCTCGCCATCATCGTCATCATCCTGGTCGCGCCCGACGGAATTTATTGGAAGGTGCGCGACCGGGTCGTGGCGCGCCGCGCAGCTCCTGCGGGCGCACAGACTCGCCTCGCTGAACAGATTTCCATCGCGGCGGACGCCGCACTCGAGCCCCGCCCTGCCTTTGGCCAACCGATCTTGCAGCTTGACGGGGTGTCGCTCTCGTTTGGCGGCCTCAAGGCGGTCGATGACGTGACACTAAGCGTTCCGGAGGGGATGATCTACGGCATTATCGGCCCAAACGGCGCCGGCAAGACCACCTTGTTCAATGTCCTCAACGGCTTTCTCGTGGCGGACACAGGCAGCATGCGTTTCGTCGGCGCGGAGATCGGGGGTCTGAAGCCGCACGAGGTTTGTGCACGCGGCGTCGGTCGCACCTTTCAAGTCGTGCGCTCGTTTCCGCGCATGACGGTGCTCGAGAATGTTGTGGTAGGCGCCCTCGTCGGCTCCAAGACCGACGACGAGGCCGAACGGCTCGCCTACGAGGCGCTCGAGCGCGTCGGATTGGCCAACCAACAGGCCCATGCGCTCGCCGGCGGATTGACCACCAAGCAACTCCGTCTAATGGAACTTGCGCGCGCGCTCGCGCCGCGCCCCAAGCTGCTCTTGCTCGACGAGACGCTTGCCGGCCTCGGACACGACGAACTCGAGGATATCCTGACGATCATCCGTCAGGTGAACCACGAAAACGTTACCATTGTGATTATCGAGCACACCATGCACGCCATGGTAAAGCTTGCGGATCATTTCAGCGTGCTCGACCATGGTCGGCTGATCGCGAACGGCACGCCCGCCGACGTGGTCAGGAACCCGGCGGTGATCGAAGCCTATCTCGGCAAGAAGTGGATGGATCGTGCTAAAGATCAGGTCGCTTGATGTCGCCTATGGAGGCTTGCGCGCATTGAGCGGCGTTTCGCTCGACGTGGAGCGCGGCCAGTTTGTCGCCGTGGTCGGCCCGAACGGCGCTGGCAAGACCACGTTGTTCAAGACGATCTCCGGCGTCGTCGCCCCGGTTGCGGGTGAAATCACCTACAATGGCCAGAACCTACTCGCCGTACCGCCCGCCGCGCGCGCACATCTCGGCATCGCCCATGTGCCCGAGGGCCGACAGGTGTTCGCTTCCATGACCGTTATGGAAAACCTTGAGATGGGTGCCTATACGCGCAAGGGGCGGGAACGCTGGGGCGAAATGCTGCCGATGATCCTAGAACTCTTTCCCATTCTCTCAGAGCGCCGCGACCAGCTCGCCGGCACACTCTCGGGCGGCGAGCAGCAGATGCTGGCGATTGCGCGCGGGCTTACCTCCGCGCCCGAATTGTTGATGCTCGACGAACCCTCAATGGGTCTCGCACCGACAATCGTCGACGCGATCTTTGAGCGTATTCATCAGATCCACACGCAACACAACGTCACCATTCTGCTGGTTGAACAGCGCGTCGCCGAGGCCCTTGAAACCTGCGACCGCGGCTATGTGCTGGAGACCGGTCGCGTCGCGATGGAAGGTACGCACAAGACACTGATGTCCGACGAACGCGTCCGCCGGGCTTATCTCGGAATGTGAAGGTTTTTTGTAAGCAAGGCGCTAAAACCACGACGAAACTGACGGCAACGAAACACGGAGAAAAGTCATGCACATTCGATCACTGACCCGACGAGGCGCCGTTCTGGCTTTGATCGCGGTCGCCATTGCGGCTCTCTATTCGACCCCAGTTGCCGTTCAGGCGCAGTCAAAGAACGTCAAGATTGCCGTTATCGTCCCCTTGTCGGGCCCGTGGGCGCGCCAGGGAACGCTGGTCAAGTTCGGCGCCGAGACCGCCGTCAATGAAATCAACGCGGCGGGCGGCATCAAGGCGCTCGGCGGCGCCAAGCTGGAGCTGGTCGCGATCGACGCCGGCGACTCGGCCGAGAAGGCAAAGAACGCCGCGCAGCGTCTGGTGGCGCAGGAGCCAGATGTGGTCGGCGGCATGGGGGCGTGGCTCTCCACGTTCACGCTCGCCGTGACCGAAGTAACCGAGCGCGCGCAAATCCCGTGGCTGACCCTGTCCTATTCAGACACGATCACCGACCGCGGCTTCAAATACGTTTTCCAGAGCTCGCCAACGGCTGGCGTGCAGTCAACCAGCGCGGTGCCGACCATTCTCGAGCTCGGGAAGGTGGCGACCGGCAAGGCGCCGACTACCGCCGGCATCATTGGCGACAACACCGCCTCACCGGTGAGCTTTCTCAAGCCGATGCGCGAGGGCGGGCTGCAAAAGCTCGGCGTAAAGACCGTGATGGACGAGACCTATACCCCGCCGCTCTCGGACGCCACGCCGCTAATCCAGAAGGTTCGCTCTACCCGGCCGGAATTCCTTCTGTTCATATCCACCACGATCTCCGATTTAAAACTCGGACTGGAGAAGTTGAACGAATTCCGTCTCGCCAAAGGCGCGGTTCCGATTATCGCCAACGGCGCGCACATGGGCGCACCGGAAGTGCTCAAGAATGTCCCCGCCGACCTGATCGAAGGCCTGTTCTTCATCGTCGCCAACTGGGAACTGAAAGGCCAGGAACGCATCGCCGATCTCTACAAGAAGCAATCGGGTGAGCCGTGGATCACGCAAGACGGCCTCGCGGGCTACGGTCACACCTGGATCCTCAAGGAGGCGTTGGAGCGCGCGGGTGTCGCCGACAAGGTTAAGGTGAATGAGGAGATCCACAAGCTCGATCTCAAGACCGGTCAGGCCGCCGATTCTTTCCCGGGCGGCGTGAAGTTCGACGCGGCGGGCCACCGCGTTGGCGCGCCGGTGGTGATCGTGCAGTGGCAGAACGGCAGGCCACTCACGGTCTATCCGATTGACCGTGCGCTTGCGACGGCGAAATGGCCAAAGAGCTGAAGCCGTGTCGCGCACGCGGTGCATCGGGAACTGCGTTACAAATGCGGGATCCCGCTTTCTCATCCCCGCCCTTCCTTCCCCCGCTTGCGGGGGAAGGACCGGCTCCCCTGTCTACAGCGAATCGTTTCGTGTGGCGCTGTGACCGCGACACAGGTTCGAGCACCGAGCAAAAGAACGCTCCCATGCCCCGACTGAAAGGCAAGGTGGCGATCGTCGCCGGTGCCGGCTCGATTGCTCCCGGCTGGAGCAACGGCAAGGCGACGGCCGTGTTGTTCGCGCGCGAGGGCGCCAAGGTGTTCGCCGTCGATCGCAATCTCGCCGCGGCGCAGGAGACGCAAGCAGTCATCGCGGGTGAGGGCGGCGAGTGCATCGCCCACCGCTGCGATGTCTCCATCGCTTCGGAAGTCGATGCGATGGTTGCGGCCTGTCTCGCCGCCTATGGCCGCGTCGACGTGCTGTTCAATAATGTCGGCATGCAGGTCGTCGGCGGCCCACTGGAGGTAAAGGAGGCAGACTGGGATAGGCTGATGACGGTCAACGTCAAGAGCATGTATTTGACCTGCCGCGCCGTGATCCCATACATGATCCGTCAGGGCGGCGGCTCGATCGTCAACAATTCGTCCACTGCCGGCATCCGCTTCACTTACGCCAACGTCGCCTACGCAGCCTCGAAAGGCGCGGTTAAGCAGCTTTCACAGAACATCGGCGTGCAATATGCCGCCAAGGGCATTCGCTGCAACGCGGTGATGCCGGGCTATATCGCGACGCCGCGCATCACCGATCGTTTGAAAAAGAGCAATCCGAACGACTACGAGGACAAGATTAAGGAACGGCAAATGAACGTGCCGAGCGGTAAGCTCGGGTCCGCCTGGGATGTCGCCTATGCCGTGCTGTATCTCGCCTGCGACGAATCCCAATTCGTGAATGCGACCGAACTCGTGATCGACGGCGGACAGACTGCGTCGGTCACAGGAAAAGTCTGGGAGCAGTGATGGCCGGCACTATTGCTTTCATCGGCTGTGGTGCGATGGGCGCGCCAATGGCGGAGCGCCTTGTCGACGGTGGGTTCCCACTGCGTATTTTCGACGTCAACAAAGAGGCGATGCGGCCGCTGGTCGAGCGCGGCGCGGTGGCGGCGGATTCTCCGCGTGCAGCAGCGGCGGGTGCCGACATCGCGTTCGCCTGCCTGCCGTCGCCCGAAGTCAGCCGCCATGTGGCGTTCGGCTCCGACGGGGTCGCTGGATGTGAAGGATTACGCGTCTATGTGGAAACTTCGACGATCGGTTCAGACGCGATAAAAGCGATCGCCAAAGAATTAAGCCAAATGCGCATCACTGTGCTCGATGCGCCGGTCAGCGGGGGCCCGCGCGGAGCGAAGGCGGGCGCGCTTTCGACCATGGTGGCCGGCGACCGCGCGGCTTTCGAGCGCACGCGGCCGCTGTTCGAGGCGATTGCGCGCAACGTCTTCTACATAGGCGCCGAGCCCGGCCTCGGACAAATCACCAAACTTGCCAATAACATGATCTCGGCCGCCGGCATGGCGTCCGCCTTCGAAGCGGCGGCAATGGCGGTGAAGGCTGGCGTGGACGCGCGCACGCTCATCGATACGATCAATGCCAGCACCGGCCGCAACACAGCGACGACGGATAAGTTTCCGACGTCGATCCTGCCGCGCACCTTCGACTATGGCGGCAAACTTGCAACCATGTACAAGGACGTCGACCTTTGCCTGGCCGAGGCGAAACGACTCAAGGTCCCGATGTGGGTCGGTTCAGCGGTCGTGCAGCTCTGGTTCCAGGCGATGACCGAGGGGCGCGGCGACGACGACTACACGACGCTCATTCAGATGATCGAGAAATGGGCAGGCGTGACGGTCGGCGGCAATGAGGCAGGGTCGGTGAATAAAGGCTAGAGGGAACCTCGTGTGCGAGCCAGTAGCGAACAAGTCTCATGGCTGGAAGGGCTGGCGCGATGTACCTGCGCCTAGGGTCTCCGGCGCGCTCGGCAGCTTTATCGACCTGTCGCATCGGATTACCGAAGAACTCTCGCGCATCCCG
>DATGDN010000440.1:0-6674 GCA_035310865.1 Pseudolabrys sp.
CAAATGCCGCCGACAGGATGGCAATCAGGCGTACGAGGCGCATCGTTTCGAATCCCGGGCTTTCATCTTGTCATGACCGGCGCTTTTCCGCCCATCCACGGCCTAGAAGCAGGACGTGGATGCCCGGCGCAAGGCCGGGCATGACGAACGTAGGAATAGCGGAGATATAGGCCTGCCGTCGGCCTAAATGAAGGCCGACGCTGCCCTTTCCGCGCCCAGGGTAAAAGGCCGCTATTCTATGGCAGGCACCGTGCGCAGATAGGCGACAACTGCGTCCAGATCGTCCTTGGTCACCGTCGCATAGTAGTGGAAGCCCATCGGCGGCTTGAGTTTGCTGCCATCCTTGCTGACGCCGGTGGTGATCGCACGCTTGATCTCGTCGTCGCTCCAGGCACCGATGCCCTTGGTCTTGCTCGAGGTGATATTCCGCGACACCGAGACGCCCCAAGGTCCCGGAAATTCAAAGCCGCCGGCACCGAGCTTGGTCGCAAATTCGCGGCCGCGCGGCCCCATCGGAGTGTGGCACTCCATGCAATGGGCGATGGTCGCGAGATAGAAGCCCTTCTTGACCTTGTCGCTCATCATCGCTTCGGTGAAAGGCTTCTCGCCACCCGGCGGAACTGGATGTCCCTGCGGAATTTTGTAGATCGGATCATCCACTTTATTCTTGATCGGCTTGAGCGTGCGCAAATAGGCAACCACCGCATCGAGGTCGCGGTCGGTCATGATCTCGTAGAATCCGCTCGGCATGATCATGGCGACTGGTACGCCATTGCGCTTGATGCCTTTGCGTAAGACTTGTTTGAGCTCGGCGTCAGTGTAATTGCCGATGCCGGTTTCCTTGTCCTGCGTAATGTTCGGTGCGGTCACCTTGAATGGCGGCTCGTCGAAGGACAGTCCGCCGGAATACGCCTTGTCCATGATATCGCCCTGAGGGCCCTTCGGCGTGTGGCAGTTGCCGCAGGTCAGGATGCCGTTCACCAGATAATCACCGCGCTTGACCAGGTCGGAGTTCGCCGACTGTGCGCCTGCGACGCCAGCCAATGCGGTCCCAAACGCCAAAACGAAGAGTGTCGTACGAAGTGCCATGCTTCCCCCCAAAATCCTAATGCGACCGCAATCATAACGATCCGCCGTTAGGCCGCAATAAAAAGGGCGGCAACATGTGCCGCCCTTTTTCGAAACCGTATGTAAAAATTTAAGCCGCCGCGATCGCCGCCTCGTCGACCTTTTTCTCCTGCACCGGCCCGGAGTCCTTTCCCTTGGCCTCGACGTCGCGATCGACAAATTCGATGACCGCCTGTGCGGCGTTGTCGCCGTAGCGGAATCCGGCCTTCATGATGCGGGTGTAGCCGCCATTGCGTTCCTTGTAGCGTGGGCCGATTACGTCGAAGAGCTTTTTAACCTGGGTAACGTCGCGGATTTCCGCGATCGCCTGGCGGCGGGCATGCAGGCCGCCCTTTTTGGCGAGCGTCACCAGTTTCTCAACCACCGGGCGAAGCTCCTTCGCCTTCGGCGAAGTGGTGACGATCTGCTCATGCTTGATCAGGGCTGCCGCCATGTTGGCAAACATGGCACGGCGATGCGCGGGCTTCTTGTTGAGCTTGCGGTGAACCTTACCGTGACGCATCGCGTAGTTCCTTCATTCCGTTTCCAGCCGCGATGCGGCCTAGTAGTGATCCTCGAAGCGCTTGGCGAGCTCTTCGATGTTTTCCGGCGGCCACCCCGGCACTTCCATGCCAAGATGCAAGCCCATCTGAGCCAGCACTTCCTTGATCTCGTTGAGCGACTTGCGCCCGAAATTCGGCGTGCGGAGCATTTCCGCCTCGCTCTTCTGCACAAGGTCGCCGATGTAGACGATGTTGTCGTTCTTCAGGCAGTTTGCCGAACGCACCGACAATTCGAGCTCGTCCACCTTCTTGAGGAAGGCCGGATTGAACGCAAGATCCGGAATGGTCTCGGCGGCCTGCTCCTTGCGCGGCTCCTCGAAATTCACGAACACGTTGAGCTGATCCTGGAGAATACGCGCGGCGTAGGCGAGCGAATCGTCCGGCGATACCGCGCCATTGGTCTCGATCGTCATGGTCAGCTTGTCGTAGTCGAGGATCTGGCCTTCGCGGGTGTTCTCGACCTTGTAGGAGACCTTGCGCACCGGCGAGTAGAGACTGTCGACCGGAATGAGGCCAATCGGCGCGTCCTCGGGACGATTGCGTTCCGCCGGGACATAGCCCTTGCCGGTGTTGACCGTGAATTCCATGCGGATCTCGGCGCCCTCATCGAGCGTGCACAGCACCAGGTCCGGATTGAGCACAACCACGTCGCCGACCGTCTGAATGTCGCCGGCGGTGACCGTGCCCGGCCCCTGCTTTTTCACGACCATCCGCTTGGGACCTTCGCCCTGCATCTTGATGGCGATGTCCTTGATGTTCAGCACCATGTCGGTGACATCCTCGCGCACGCCTGCAATCGAGGAGAACTCATGCAGCACGCCGTCGATGTGCACCGACTGCACGGCCGCGCCCTGGAGCGAGGAGAGCAGAATACGGCGCAGCGCATTACCGAGCGTAACGCCGAAGCCCCGCTCGAGGGGCTCGGCGACCACCGTCGCAACCCGCGCAGCGTCACCGCCGGCGGAGACCTGGAGCTTGTTCGGCCTGATCAGTTCCTGCCAATTCTTCTGGATCACGTCTTCACCTTTTCAGCGGCGCGACCTTCTCGCGCCTAGCGCACCCCACCCGCCGCGTGGGGAAAATTTCGGCGGTAGCACGCGCGCGGGACACAAATGCCCGCGCGAAAGAAACAATCAAACGCGCCGGCGCTTTCGCGGCCGGCAACCGTTATGCGGAATCGTCGTCACGTCGCGGATCGAGGTAATCGTGAAGCCGGCCGCCTGCAGCGAGCGCAGCGCCGATTCACGTCCTGAGCCGGGGCCCGACACCTCGACTTCGAGGGTGCGCATGCCGTGTTCCTGCGCCTTCTTGGCGGCATCTTCAGCGGCGACCTGCGCGGCGTAGGGAGTCGACTTGCGCGAGCCCTTGAAACCCATGGTTCCGGCCGACGACCAGGCAATCGTATTGCCCTGCGCGTCGGTGATCGTGATCATAGTATTGTTGAACGAGGCTGCGACATGCGCGACGCCTGATGCGATATTCTTGCGTTCGCGCCGGCGGACGCGGGTGGCTTCCTTACCCATTCTCTATCCTTTCGCGCCCGTGCGCCGCGATCGGCGCAGGGCCTATCCTGTTATCAAGTCGGTCCCGGAGTTTTCTTCTTGCCGGCAATGGTCTTCGCCGGCCCCTTGCGGGTCCGTGCATTGGTGTGAGTGCGCTGCCCGCGAACGGGGAGTCCTTTACGGTGGCGCAGGCCGCGGTAGCAGCCGAGGTCCATCAGACGCTTGATGTTCAGCTGAACCTCGCGGCGCAGATCGCCCTCGACCATATAGTCGCGGTCAATCATCTCGCGGATCTGGAGCACCTCGGCGTCGGTGAGCTGCGACACGCGCCGCTCGGCCGGCAGGTTAACCTTGCCCACGATCTCCCGGGCGATCTTGGGCCCGATTCCATGGATGTACTGAAGCGCGATCACGACGCGCTTGTTGGTCGGCAGATTGACGCCCGCGATACGAGCCACTTAGCTTCTCCTATATCGACCGAAAGCGCGGAACGCGCCGGATTTCCAAGTCCCTTGAAGGGGATAGCGCAAAGCGTAACACGACGCCCGTCCCCACCTTGCTAGGGCCCGGCATCGCGTCAAACTCCTGAATGTGTTGCTTATTAGGGGATTCATCGCGCTCTAGTCAACCTCCGTCGGGTACGGTTTTTGCGCTGTCCCCGCCTGTTCTTGCTCCGCTTGACCGTTGAGCCGGTTCGCTTCCGGCGGGCGCTGCCCTTGCGGACGGCACGTTTGGCCGTTTTCACGGTCCTCGGCTTCCGGCGGCGCGATTTCGCAGGCGCCTTGGCCTTGGGCCGCCCTACCGGAGCCAAAAGCCGGTCAACGGCTGCCGTGACCTCGTCGATTGAAGCCATGCCGTCCACGCGCTTGAGCATGCCCTTGCCGGCGTAATAGCCCGCCAGCGGCGCCGTCTGGGCCCGATAGGCCTCGAGCCTGCCCCTGAGCACCTCCGGATTGTCGTCGGCGCGCACCTTTTCACCGCGGGCGGTCATGTCGGCCACCCGCTTTTCAATGCGCTTAAGCAGAATTCCCTCGTCGACCTTGAGCTCGATCACCGCGTCCAGTTTGAGGCCGCGCTCGGCGAGCAAGCGGTCGAGTGCTTGCGCCTGTGGAACCGTGCGCGGGAACCCGTCCAGCACGAAGCCTCGTTTGGCGTCCGGCTGGTCGATCCGGTCGGCGATGATCGCGACTACGACCTCATCCGGCACCAGCTCACCTCGATCCATGATGCTCTTGGCGCGCAGGCCGACCGGCGTGCCGGCGGCAACGGCGGCGCGCAGCATGTCGCCAGTCGAAAGCTGGACGATCCCGTACTTGGCAATCAGGCGCTGCGCTTGAGTGCCCTTCCCCGCCCCCGGCGGGCCGAGCAGGATCAATCTCATCGAGTGCGCCCTCGCAGCTTCGAGCGCTTGATCAGGCCTTCATATTGGTGCGCCAGCAGATAGCCCTGGATCTGGGCCACAGTGTCCATCGTGACACTGACCACGATGAGCAGCGAAGTGCCGCCAAAATAGAACGGCACTGCGGCGTAAGAGATCAGGATTTCCGGAACGAGACAGACGATCGCGAGGTAGAGCGCGCCAACGACGGTGATGCGCGAGAGCACATAGTCAATGTGCTCGGCCGTTCGCTCGCCAGGCCGGATGCCCGGAATAAAACCGCCATGCTTTTTCAGGTTATCCGCCGTCTCCGTCGGGTTGAAAACCACCGCAGTGTAGAAGAACGCGAAGAACACAATCAGCGCGATGTAAAGAATCAGGAACAAGGGACGTCCGTGGCCCAGCAAGGTTGTGACGGTCGTGAGCCAGTTAGGTCCCTGCCCCGCGTTGAAATTGGCGACAGTTGTCGGCAGCAACAACAGCGATGATGCGAAGATTGGGGGAATCACGCCTGACGTATTGAGCTTGAGCGGCAAGTGCGAGGATTGACCCTCGAACATGCGATTTCCGACCTGACGTTTGGGATATTGGATCAGAAGGCGCCGCTGCGCTCGCTCCATGAATACGATGAATGCAATGACGGCGACGGCCATCACGATGACGGCGAGGATCAATCCGGTGGACAGCGCGCCCTGACGGCCCAGCTCAAGGGTACCCGCAATCGCTGACGGCAGCTCGGCGACGATGCCCGACAGGATGATCAGCGAAATGCCATTGCCGATGCCGCGCGCGGTGATCTGTTCGCCGAGCCACATCAGGAACATCGTGCCGCCGGTAAGCGTGATGGTGGTCGAAACAAGGAAAAAGATGCCCGGGCTGGAGACGACGCTGCCGGTGCCCTGCAACCCGACGCCGATGCCGTAGGCCTGGAAAGCGGCGAGCACCACGGTGAGATACCGGGTGTACTGATTCATGATCTTGCGGCCGGCCTCGCCTTCCTTCTTGAGCGCTTCGAGCGTAGGCGAAACCGTCGTCATCAGCTGGATGATGATCGAGGCTGAGATGTACGGCATGATGTTGAGCGCAAAGATCGCCATCCGGTGGATGCCGCCACCGGAGAACATATTGAACATGCCGAGAATGCCGCCGGACTGCGTGTTAAAAATCTGAGCCCATGCGTTTGGGTCGATGCCAGGTAACGGAATGTAGGTGCCCAGCCGATAAACCAGCAAGGCGCCAACCGTGAACCAGATGCGCTTCTTGAGTTCCTCGGCCTTGGCGAGCGCCGAGAAGTTGAGATTGGCCGCCAGTTGTTCCGCTGCCGAAACCATCGATTGCTCCCTCGGCCCCCAACTCTTCCTGCTGCTATCGCTCTCGCAAGCAGGGCACCCGACTGCCGCGACCCTCTAAATATGCCCGGACCTGACAAACGGTAGTCCGGGATCATTGCCGGAAAGCCCGCCTGGGCGGACAAATCTGGCCCAGCGGCTACTCGGCGGGCTTTTGTTCGCCTTCCGCTTCCGCCTTGGGCTTGCCGCCTTTGGGTTTGTCGCCGCCCTTGCCGCCTTTGGCCGCTTCCAAGGCCATCCGCTTGTTCTTGCCTCTCGGAACCGCGTCTTCTTCTTTCGCAGGCGCCAGGATCTTCACCGTGCCGCCGGCCTTCTCAACCGCCGCGATGGCGGATTTCGACGCGCGCCAAACCGAAAATTCGACCTTGCTCTTGAGTTCGCCATCGCCCAGGAGCTTCACACCCGCCTTCTCGCGACGCATCAGGCCCGCCTTGACCATGGCTGCGGCGTCGACTGGCGCCTTGGCATCGATCAGACCGGCATCGATTGCGGCCTGGACTTTGCCAAGATTGATTTCGTTGAGCCGGACGGCGAACTGCGTGTTGCGGAAACCACGCTTCGGCAGCCGCCGATGCAGTGGCATCTGGCCGCCCTCGAAGCCCTTGATGCGCACGCCGGAACGAGCCGTCTGGCCCTTGCCGCCGCGGCCGCTCTGCTTGCCCTTGCCCGAGCCGATGCCACGGCCCACGCGCATGCGGTCCTTGGAGGAGCCGGGATTGTCGCGAATGTCATTGAGCTTCATCGCGCCCTCCTCACTTAGCCGTTTTGTCGTCAA
>DATGDN010000441.1:0-3002 GCA_035310865.1 Pseudolabrys sp.
ATGCATCTGCGATCGGCTGGTACCATTACATCTACGGCGACAGCCGGCCGGGAAATGATCTGATCAAAAAACACAATCCCGAAATGACCGATGCGCTGCTGTCTTATTCCATCGCCAAAATGAAAGAGTACGGCATCGTCGATTCCGGCGACTCGGCAAAACTGGGCATCGGTGCCATGACCGACGCCCATTGGAAGAGCTTCTTCGACAGGATGGTGCGTGCAGGCGTGGTCAAGCGAGGAATTGACTACCGGCGTGCCTTTACGTTGCAGTTCGTCAACAAAGGCGTCGGCGTCGACCTCCGGCCGAAGAACTGATCAGGCCGAACGGTTGCCGTATCGACGACCGCTCGATAAGGGACCGAATTGTCTTCATTCGTGAATAGCACCGAGTCCGCTCCCGGCCTTGTCGAATTGCGCAACGTCAGTAAGACGTTCGCGAACGGGGTGCGGGCACTCGATGACTTGGAGCTCGACATAGGTAGCGGTGAATTCGTTTCGTTGCTCGGTCCTTCGGGCTGCGGCAAATCCACGGCTCTTCGCATCATTGCCGGCTTGACCACGGCATCGTCGGGATCGGTTTCATGGCCCAAGGGCTCGGCCCGCATCGGGTTCGTTTTTCAGGAGCCGACGCTGATGCCGTGGGCCGATGTTGCGGCGAACGCGCGACTTCCACTCAGGCTTGCCAATAACGATGATGTCGGTGCAGTGGCGCAGGCACTTGACCGCGTCGGACTTTCCGCATTCGCACAAAGCTATCCGCGCGAACTGTCGGGCGGCATGAAAATGCGCGCTTCGATTGCGCGCGCTCTGGTCACGGAACCACAACTCCTGTTGATGGACGAGCCATTCGCCGCACTCGATGAAATCACCCGTTTCAAGCTTGACAACGATCTATTGGCGGTGTGGCAGGCCGTACGCAGCACGGTGATCTTCGTCACTCACTCGGTTTTTGAATCGGTCTATCTCTCGCAGCGGATCATCGTGATAACGCCGCGGCCCGGAAGGGTGTTCACGGAAATTCCAATTTCAGCGCGGTATCCCCGTGACGAAAGCTTCCGCACATCCGCTGAATATGCCGGTTTCTGCCGGCAGGTTGCCGCGGCGCTTGCGAATGCGATGGCCGCCGGAGCTGCGTCATGAGTGAACGCATCCTTCGCATTGGGCTGCCGATCCTTGTGCTGGCGCTGGCAGTTGTCTGCTGGGATCTGGTCGTGCGTAGTTTTTCGATTCCACCGTTTGTGCTGCCGGGTCCTGGACTCGTGCTTGCGACCTTGATCTCGGACGGAAATCTCCTGTGGCACTCGTTGTGGGTGACCCTGACCCTTACCTTTGAAGGGTTTCTGCTCGCGGCATTCGGCGGGATCGCGCTCGCAATCGTCTTCAATCAATGGCGGCTGGTCGAATACTCACTCTATCCATATGCCGTGATCCTCCAGGTGACGCCGATCGTCGCCATTGCCCCGCTGCTGCTGATCTACCTTCCGCAACCGCTGGCGGTGCTCGCCTGCGCGTGGATCGTGGCGTTCTTCCCCGTCCTGGCCAACACAACTTTGGGCCTGAACTCGGTCGATCACAATCTCATCTCGTTATTTGAACTCTACAAAGCCTCGCGCTGGCAGGTGTTGTGGAACCTGAAACTGCCATCAGCCCTGCCGCAAATGCTCGCGGGTCTGCGCATTGCCGGCGGCCTGTCACTGATCGGCGCGGTGGTGGCGGAAATTGCCGCCGGATCGGCAGGCGCCGGCTCTGGGCTTGCGTACCGCATTGCCGAATCCGGTTACCGGCTCAACATCCCGCGCATGTTCGCCGCGCTGCTGCTGTTGTCGCTCGCGGGGGTCGCGATCTTCTTCGTGCTTTCGGCGCTCTCGCACCTTGCACTGCGTCGCTGGCACGAGAGCGCGATCGAGCGCGAAAGCTAGGTTCCAAGCGTCCATTGCATGGCCACGCCGAGCGCCGCCATCGCGACGACAACCTCGATCAGGCTGCGGTGCAGCCCGAATGCGAGGACAGCCGCGATCGCAGCGAGCGCCGTCGCGCGCAGGTCGAGCGCGAGCGGGTCAAAGGCATACCACCGCAGCGGGCCCGCGTGCATTTCAACGACCTTGCCGAAAAGAACATGCAGCGCGAACCAGACAGAAAGGTTCAGGATAACTCCGACGACCGCCGCGGTGATCGCCGCCAATGCGCCGGCAAGCCGCCTGTCGGCACGCAATACCTCAATGAATGGCGCGCCAACGAGAATCCAGAGCATGGCTGGCACGAACGTGACCCAGGTTGTGATCGCCGCACCAAGAATGCCGGCGGCCAATGGCGTAAACGGCGCCGCGTCGCGAAAGGCCGCAAGGAAGCCGACGAATTGCGTCACCAGAATCAATGGTCCGGGCGTTGTCTCGGCGAGACCGAGCGCGTCCACCATCTCGGGCGCCGTCAGCCAGCCATGGGTTTCCACCGCCTGCTGCGCCATATAGGCGAGTACGGCATAGGCGCCGCCAAAGGTCACAACCGCGAGCTTGGAGAAGAACAGGCCGACCGCGACGAGCACGTGGCCGCCGCCGAGCAGAAGAGCCGCGAGCGCAACCGGCGCCCACCACAGCACAAGCCCGATTGCCAACGCGGTGAAAAATTGCGGCCAGTGCCAGTCCCCGCCGGGTCGCGAAATCGAATTCGCGGGCGCTAGCGCGAGCTGCTCCGGCGATCGTTGCGCAACAAAAAAGCCGGCGACCGCCGCGATGACCACGATGAGCGGAAATGGCATTTCGAAAAAGAAAATGCCGATGAAGCCGAGCGCGGCGAGCGCGACCAGCAACTGGCTTTTGAGGGAGCGTCGGCCGATCCGTACCAGCGCCTCTACGACGATGACCAGCACGGCAGCCTTGATGCCGAATAGCGCGCCATCGATAGGACCCAGGCCGCGCCCGTATGCGTAGAGCAGGCTCAAGGCCAGCATCACCAGTGCGCCCGGCAGTACGAACAAAATTCCGGCGGCGAGGCCACCGCGTA
>DATGDN010000442.1:0-13871 GCA_035310865.1 Pseudolabrys sp.
ATTCGACGGCCTGGACGCGCGCCGATCCCTCCGCAGCCTGTTGCGGTTCGAATGTTTCGTCGGCCTGCGATGAAGCAGACGCAGATGCGTCAGCCCCCGGCGTTTTTGGGCTAAACAAATTCGAGAAATTGGAGGAGGTCGAGCATCCCGCCAACCACAAACCGGCAGCGGCGATTATCAGCGTTCGGGCAATTCCAATAAGCATGTCAAAGCCTTGCGGAAACGCCCGGTAACGGGACGCCGTCAGGCTAGGGGAGGATGGTTAAGAATTCTTCACCTTGGCGCGCGATGGTGTTTTCAGCGCAAATACGTGCCTTGGGAGCTTGCACCGGGCCACCGCCCCGATGCCTAAAAATAGCCGCCCACGTGCAGGCGCACGATCACCGGCAACAGGATGACGACGAACAGCACCGGGAAGATGCAGACCATCATTGGCACCGCCAGCTTGGCGGGCAGCGCATGGGCCTTTCCCTCCGCGCGGGAGAGTCGCTTGTGGCGCATATCATCGCTGTAAACGCGCATTGCATCGGTGATGCTGGAACCAAGGTCGATCGATTGATTGATCAAGGTGGCGAAGGCACGCGCTTCCTCAAGTGCAAGCCGGTCGGCAAAATTCTCGAGCGCATCCTTGAGTTGCCGGCCAGCGCGAATTTCGAGATTGGTCAAGTGAATGTTGGCGGTGAGCGAGGGATAACTTGGGCCCAGTTCTCGCGAGACGCGTTCAAGTGATGCCTCCATCGACAGCGCGCGGAAATCCGCTTGTCGATGTAGATGCTGGGTCCGCCGGCAACGCCTCCGGCCATCACCGCCAACCAGAAAAACGAGCCGCCGGTGTACCCCACAAGCGGCAGAAGCAGGAAACTTACAAAGGCCAGGCCGACCGCCAAGGCCGTGCGCCCAAGGAAAAAGAAGGCAACCCCGCGCGGATCGTAGATACCGGCCTGGACGAGGCGGCGGCGCAGCACCTTCAATTCTCGTCGTTTGCCGTCCCGTAATGCTTGGTCGTGTAGTCGATGAGCTTGGCGACAGTTTTTTGACTGGAATACTGCAACGAACGCGCGTGATTTGCCTTGCGGTCTTCGTCGCTCAAAATGCGAGCGGTGCGACGCTTGACGGAGCCGCGAACGCGTATAGCCGCCATCACCGAGAAGGCCAAGATTCCTGCCGCGAGAAATATCAGCAAGCCCACCAGGAGGGTGTTGCTGTCGCGAAGCCTGTTGCCGAATACGGTAAGAATCATGTTCCCCGGTCAGATCCTGAAGTTGACCATGCGGTACATCATGAAATTGCCGACGCACATCCAGCACCCGGCAAGCGTAAGTCCAATTTTTGTCAAGTTCTGACCCCAAACGTCGGCGTAAAAATTGGGCACCAAAAACTGAATGATGGCGAACATGCCGATCGGCAGAGCCGAAAGAATCAGCGCGGAAGCGCGGCCTTCGGAAGCAAGCGCGCGAATCTTGCGGCGCATCTTAAAGCGTTTTTCAAGAATTTCGCCCAGGTTGCCGCCCGTCGACCGGAACCATATGTCATTTCGTCTGTGACGATGCCGAATTCGGTGCCGATCGGATCGGCCATCTCTCGCGCCACCATCGCGATTGCAATTGGCACCGGATGTCCGGCGCGCAACGAGCGAACAATGATGTCGATGCCGTCCGGAAATTGCGCGCTGAACTTTTTTTGTCGGCGGCTGCGCAAGAACCACAGTACCAGCGCCGGCAAAACGAGACCACCGCCAAGCGTGGCGAGCAATGCGTGCGACACCTTGCCGTCGAATGTCAGAACGCCCGCAAAAATTGCCACCATGCCGGCAACAATGACGAGGATCAGACGGCCGAAGCCAATCGACAGCCCGGATTGCAACAGCAGCTGATTGAGATTGACTATCGGCAATCGATAGTCGCCGCCGCTGGTCAGACCGCGCTCGCGCCGCAATTGCACGAGCACGCTCTCGCGGTCAGTCTTGTCGGACATCACCTTGAGACGGCGGTTGCGGTAGGACGCATTGCTGTACACGAGCAGATATACGCCCTCTGCAAACATCGCCGCCGAGAGGCCGATGAAGATGTAGAACAGGTAGATCGAATTGAAATTGGCCATGGCCGGTCAGAGCGACTGCGAGGGGTCGAAATAGTTGCCGGGAATCTTGATGTCCAGATTTGCGAGATGCGAAAGGAACCGTGGGCATACGCCGGTCGCCTGGAAGTGTCCCTGTACGGTGCCGTCAGCAGCGGTACCGGTACGCACGAATTTGAAGATTTCCTGCATTTGGATGATCAAGCAGCACCTGCTGCGGCGACATGACCGAAACCGAGTTGATGACCCCCGGTCCGAACTGACGTGCGATCGTCACGGCCTTGTCGAGGGTCGCGGCATCGGCGACGTCGCCCGACAGCATGATTCGGCCGTTGACGGTCAAGCCTGGATTTTCGAACCCGGGAAGCGGCGGCGCAACTCGTTGGTCAGCCGCGTGATGTCGTAAGAGACTTCGATGTCGAAAATTCCGACCAGCTTCTTGCCCTCGGCATAGACCGACACGCGGGTGGTGCCGATCTTCTTGCCGAGAATTGACAACGCGCGGTCGGTCAGCGGATTGACGTCCGCAGTCCGGATCGCCGACGACGACGTCGACGAAACTGGTATCCGTGCGCACGTCTTCCGACTTGCCGATCGGCACCGTCACCATGACGGTGCGATTGTTGCCGCTGATCTGGATCGATTTGCCCTGCGCATATGCATCGCCGATCATCCCTAAAATCGACGCCGCAAGTGCGATGGCCAAAGCGATCACAAGATCACGCAGCCAGTTGCCATGTTTTGTGGCCCTGTCCGAAGTCTGCCAGCTGAAGCCGGCGTTAATTTCATTGTGCTTGTTCACGACACACTCCCCACCCCTTGATTGATCCCAAGCCTGGGCTTACCAGGCCTCACTCCTCCGCTCCGTCGCAGCCGAGGCCCCATTACGTCCCTCGGCAGGGACGGTGTATTCCTGTTTCGCAGCCGCACGCGTTACGACCACGGTGGTCGTCGTGCCTTTGTCTGCAACCGGCTCGTTGGTCGACAAATCCTGAAGTGTAACTTTGCGCGTCCCGCACTTCGGCGGTTTCGGCGGCCTTGCGCAACAGCAGCGAAAGGCTACCGACTGATGAGGCGGGCCACAGTTTCTGTGCGTCGACAGTGTCGACCTCCAACGTCACCGATTTCGCTACGGCCGCTTTCTGAGCGCGCTCGTCCGCAGTCTGATCAACTGCGAGCACGCGCGTATTCTGCAAGACGACCTGCGTCGACGCTGATCCCTTTTCGATTTGCCGCGTGAGGACAATGTCAACATGGTCGCTGGGCAACACAAAGCCGCCGACGTCCTCGACGTCGTTGACGCGAATCGTCATTGCCTTCATGCCCGGCTTGACGAGCGCAGACAGCGTCGCGCGTTGGCCAGGACCCGTGATCTTGAGTGCGAGCACGGGCTCGTTGGCTTCGATGGCGGCAAGCACGACGCGCCGGCCGCCTGACATGATGTCGTGGATCTTGCCAAAGGCGCCGCTCGGCAGCGCATCAGACGGCCACGGCACTTCCTGCAACATCGAGGCGTTGAGCTCGGTGCCAAATCGCAGCGGTTGTTTTGCGACCACGACGGTTTGCGAAGCGACCGTCTTTGCTGGTTCGATATTCTTCGCCCGCATGTTGGCTTGGTTGTTGAGCCAGACTTGAGCGATGAATACGGCGAGCAAGCCGAAAACAACGGCGAACCCAATCATGACGATGGTACTGGCAAGCACGGCGATAAGCCCCGTTTGACGCGACCGAAATCTCCCCGGTCTATTCAGCCGAACACTGGGGGCGAGGCAGGTATTGAATTACTAAAATCGGTGTCGCAATTGTGCCTATGCTGAAGAGCGCATGAACTCGTAGCGTTTAAATGTGGTATCCGAATTCCGATAAACTTTAGAGTAACCTTGCACGAAATTAACAATACTGGATCGTTTCCAAATAACCGCGGTAAGGATCGATTTAGTGTGACGGTTGGGAGCGGATTCAAAAAGTGCCCGTCAATACAGGCCTGGCGCGGCTATGGCGTCCCCGCCCACTGCGGCTGCGCGCGATAGTCGAGCCCTGAGCGCGGTTACCGAATTACTGTCGCCCGCCGTTGCTCGTACGGCGACGTTGCGGCAACATGTCCGGCCGTCGCGACCGGCGCACCGTCGCGTTTTTTCCGGGAGATACTCCGACAATGTCGAAACCTCGCATTAGCTATGTCGATCCTTCGACGATCGACGACCCTGCCATGATTGCCGAATTCGAGCGCTGTGCGCGAGAGGGAACGCCGCGCCCGGAAAGTCAGGCTATTCGCGCTCATGTGCCGGCGGCTTTCTGGTCATTCGCCAACACTTGGCGCGACGTATTCAAGAACGGCGTCGCCGATCACAAGATAAAGGAGCTGTGCCGCATTTATGTTTCGCGCTCGGTGCTGTGCGAGTTCTGCGGAAACCAGCGTTCGATCAAGGCGGCAAAATCCGGTCTCAAGGAAGTTGACTATTCCGACCTGATCAATTTCGAAAGCTCGACGCGCTACGACGAACGCCAGAAAGCCGCATTAGCCTACGCCGAAGCGATCACCTGGGATCTTCCGGCCACGGATGAATTGTGGAACCGCCTGCACAAACACTTCAGCGAGCCCGAGCTGGTCGAAATAGGCTACTTCGTCGCCATCACAATGGGCCAGCAGCGTTGGCTGCGCACGTTGAATATCGAGCATCACCAGATTTTGGCAGGAACCGATGCGTCGATGGCACCAGGCTTCGAGACCTCTGATGCACTCCGGCGTTCGAAAGAGGCCGAAGACTATTGGGCAAAGATAAACTCCAAACCCGCGAAACAGGCAGCAGAGTGACAAGTCAAACAACAACTGCACCGGCCATCCGTAAGGCACCAGCATTGCAGGCCGCCAATGCCGAACCACGCATCCGAGTCCGCGGCCTCGGCAAGCACTATGGTGCACTCGAAGTATTCCGTAACATCGACTTTGACGTCGGTGAGCGGGAGATCGTCGCAATCGTCGGGCCTTCCGGCTGCGGCAAGACCACGCTGCTCCGCTGCATTGACGGTCTATTGCCGCACGATGCCGGTGAGATCTGGGTTGGCCACGAACGCGTGACTGAACCCATTGCGGGCGTCGCGATGGTGTTTCAGCATTTCGGGCTTTTCCCCTGGAAGACCGTGTTCGAAAACGTTGCGTATGGCTTGCGCATGGCCGGCGCAGCTAAGGCGGAGATCGAGCGGAAAGTGCCGGAATTCATCAAGCTGGTCGGGCTTGGTGGCTTTGAGAATGCATTTCCTTACCAGATGTCCGGTGGCATGCAGCAACGCTGCGGTCTTGCTCGCGCGCTCGCTGTCGAGCCCAACGTCTTACTGATGGACGAGCCGTTTGCTGCAGTCGATGCGCAAACGCGCGAAATCCTGCAATTCGAATTGCTGCACATCTGGGAGCAACGGCCGACCGCGATGATCTTTGTCACGCACTCAATCGAGGAAGCGGTGCTGCTCGGGCATCGGGTGATCGTGCTTAAAGGTCGTCCGTCCAATATTCATGAAACAATCGCGATCGATCTTCCTCATCCGCGCACGCGCGAGACGCTGCGCGAGCCGCGATTTGCCGAACTGCGCGAACGCGTGTGGGGTACTTTGATGCGTGAGGCCCGAGAGGCGGAATTCCAACTCGAACGTTGAACAAAAAATTGAAGCTTGAAGGGAGGATTCCATGATCCGCAGATCAGCTGCTTTGATAACCGGTGCCGTACTCCTAGGCGCAATTTTTGTGAGCACCGGGCCGGCTGCCGCACAGGGCAAGAAACTCGTGATAGCGCTGCCGGGAATTCCGCCGATCTTTTCGGTGGCGATCGCCTATGTCGCTGAAAAGCAGGGCTTTTTCAAAAAGCACGGCGCCAACGTCGAAATCCGCCCGTTTGACAACGGCACTGCTGCAGCGCGCGCAGTCGTCGCCGGCGATATCGATATGGCCTGGTCGCCGACGCCGCCCGTCATCAATCAGATTTCCAACGCTGACGTGCCGCTTGTCGCGCTTTACGGAATGCCAAATCCGGATTGGGTCATCGGCGCAAGCGAGCCAGGCAAGACCTGCAAGGACATGGCTGGTCAGGACGTTGGCGTGGATTCGATCAATGGCGCCCGTTCCGTCGCACTTCGCTCGATGCTCACCGCTGGCTGTCCCGGCATGAAAATTGAGGATGTGAAACAGGTTGCACTCGGCTCTGGCCCCGGCCCGGCGCTGATTGCCGGCCGCCTGCACTATGCCGTGCTGCATCTGGATGACCTTGCCGAAATCGAATCCCAGGGCAAGAAGCTCAATATTTTGCTGGCGATGAAAAACACCAATCCAACCAGCCATTACCTGATGCTGGTCGCGCGCAAGGATAACCTGAAGGCGAACCGCGATGCGTTCGTGCGCGCTGTCGCAGGCATGATCGAGTCCGCACGTTTCATGCAGGATCCCAAAAATGCCGACGCCGTCGCCGAAGTCGCAACCAATACCGGCCACAGCAAGGACGTGAACAAGAAGGCCCTGAAAGCCTTCCTTGATATCGAGTTTTGGGCGGCCAAGGACGATGGGCTGCCCCGCAATAAACTCGAAGCCACCGCCAACCTGATGAAGAAGATCGGCGCCATCAAACCGGACAAGGAACCGGTGACGTTTGAGAATCTCGTCGATTCGAGCATCTGGAAAGATGCCAACGCGATGGTGAAGTAGACGTCTTGCCCCTGGCATTGCGTCAAAACCCGTAGATCTGTCGTTCCTCGCGCAAGCGGGGGACGACAGAGAGTCAAGTGACAGACGTGCACCAAACCATCCGCCGCTATGTCCCGTTCTGGATCAGCCTCCTCGTCGGCATCGCGCTTTGGGAGGCCGCCGGCCGCAGCACCAGTGCGGCCTTCATGGTGCCGTTCACGGAGACCATTCGCAGGTTGTGGGAGTTGATCGTCGCCGGCGACTTCATTCCGCAATTGGCCGATTCTGCAACTTTGTTCTTCACCGGATTCGTCATTGCGCTGCTGGTCGGCGCGCCGCTCGGCATGTTGCTCGCACGGGTTCGCGCGCTGCGCGTCGGCATCGAGCCCTACATCATGATCGTCTATGCGACGCCGATGGTTGCGCTGATCCCATTCATATTGTCGATGATGGGCTTCGGCTTTGCGCCGAAGGTCCTCGTGGTATTTCTGTTTGCGGTATTCCCCGTAATCTACAACACGGTCGAAGGCGCGCGCAGCATCAAGCCCGAACTGATCGAAGTCGCCAAGTCTTTCCGCTCCAGTGAATGGGCGTTGTGGCGCGAAGTCATGCTTCCCTACACCCTGCCTTTCACCATGACCGGTGTCCGCCAGGCAATCGGTCGTGCACTGGTCGGCATGGTGGCAGCCGAGTTCTTTCTGAGCTCGACCGGGCTGGGCCAGCTCATCATGGGCGCCTCGCAAAACTTCGACACGGCGGGTGTGTTCGCTTCGATTCTCGTTATCGGCCTGGTTGGCGTCGGATTGATGCGGCTGGGACTCGTGATCGAACACCACTTCGCGCGCTGGAGAAACTAGACGTGGCCGAATCGACCGTTGGTGTCTCCATCCCGCTCGTCGCCGCGCCACAAGGCGCGCCGCTGATCGACCGGCTGCGCGCCACTTTCGTGCCCCGGCTTTTGACCGGCATTTCGATCCTGCTGGTATGGGAATTTGTGGTGCGCGCGCTGGCGCCCGCCTATGTCGCAAAGCCGAGCACCGTGGTCCTGGCGATCCCGCACGTTATCACCGATCCTGTCTTCCTGAAAGCAACAGGCGCGACGTTGACCGCGGTAGCCGAAGGCCTGGCGATCGCTTTGGTATTCGGGACGATCATTGGTTTGCTCATCGGCCGCAGTGCGGCGTTCGACCGTGCAATCCGCCACTACGTGAATGGCTTTTACGCGATGCCGATGATCATCGTGCTGCCGCTGTTCTCGTTGTGGTTTGGTTATTCCAGCGCGACCCGCATTGCCACCATCATCTTCGCCGCCATCTTTTCGATTATCGTCAACGTCGCCGATGGCGCGCGCTCGGTGCCGCGCGAGTACATGGAGGTGGCGCGCTCATTTCGCGCAAATCGCCTGAGCATGCTGGCCGGAATCGTGCTGCCGGCTTCGATGCCTTATCTGCTCGCCGGTTTCCGGCTGGCCGCCGGCCGCGCATTGATTGGCGCCGTGGTAGCGGAGTTTTTCATCTCGATCGGCGGGCTTGGCTATTACATCCTCTACAATTCACGCTCTTATCATCACAACGAGGCCTTCGTTGGCGTGCTGCTGCTCGCTGCCTTCGGCGTCGGATTCGAATTGCTGGTGAACTGGAGCACCCGTCGCTTCATGCCCTGGTATCGGCGCAACGAAAAAACGAACTGACCCCAGTACAACAAGGACTTAAAGACGCATGTCGTCCGACCCCCGCCTCAAGGCTGCCGTTGCCCATTGGGGCCCGCGATTCGTCGCCAACGGCGTCGTGCTCACCGATTTCGAGGAAGTCACCGGTTCAATCACGTCGTACGATGAATGGTGCAGCGCCTGGTCGGCGCGCGCAGCGCACCACGAGCAGCTCGGACGCGACGCTCTGGCGAAGAAGCGCCTGCTGACGGCCGGCGAATGTCTGCAGCGTGCCGGCGTCTACTATCACTTCGCGTCATTCCTGTTCGTGCACGATCAGCCGCAAATGAAGGCCGCACACAAGAAGCAGATCGAGTGCCGGCAGGCCGCCCTTCCCTATCTTCGGCCGCCCGGTGAACGGGTCGAGATTTCATATCAGGGCAAGACACTGGCGGGCATTCTACGCAAGCCCACTGGACTCGAGAAGCCTCCGGTTGTCGTGATGGCGGTCGGTCTCGACTCCACAAAGGAGGAAGGCGACGCATACGAGGCACCCTTCCTAGCACGCGGCATCGCGACATTGATTTTTGAGGGGCCCGGGCAAGGCGAGGCACAATATGATTTTGCCATTCGCGGCGACTACGAGGTGCCGGTCAAGGCCGTGCTCGATTTCGTCGAAAAGCGCGGCGACCTCGATGCGAAGCGCATCGGCATGTGGGGCGTGAGCCTGGGCGGCTACTATGCGCCGCGCGCCGCCGCTTTCGATAAGCGCATTAAGGCCTGCATCGCGCTAGGTGGTCCCTTCAACTGGGGCGCTGCGTGGGACGGCCTGCCGGAGCTCACGCGCGAAGCGTTCCGTGTGCGCAGCCACTGCAAGACGCAGGACGAAGCGCGCAAGAACGCCAATACGCTGTCTTTGGAAGGCGTTGTGCAAAATATCACCTGTCCGCTTTTTATCGTGAACGGACGGCTCGACCGTATTGTGCCGGCCAATGACGCCGAACGCCTCGCGCGTGAGGCGAAAGGGCCGGTCGAGCTGATGATGATCGAGGACGGCAACCATATCGCGACAAACCGCGCCTACCGCTGGCGCTCGCAAAGCGCCGATTGGATGGCCGAGCAGCTTAGATAGTCTGGAAACCGCGCGGCAACGAATGCAGCCGCTCGATGCCGGTTTCGGTGATTAATACCATCTCGCCTGTCTGCACGCCGGCCTTCCCGTCGCGGGTGACCACGTTTGGCTGAATCACGACCGTCTGGCCCGCTCGGAACGGATCCTCGGGCACCGGTCCGGCCGGACGGCTCTTGCAGCCGAGTATAGGCGGAAGGTACCCGCCGCCGTACCCGTGCAATAAATCGTCGATGATCGTAAAGCCGGCGTCTTCAATGACGCCGGAGGCTTCGATGATTTGCGCGGGCGTGGCGCCCGCCTTGAGCACCGACGCAATCGCATCGAAAGCGGCATCCGCCGCCGTATGCAATTCACGATAGAGCTTGCTCGGTTCGCCGAGCGCAAAGCTGCGCAACACCTGCCCCGGATGATCCCAGAATGCCGCCGTGATTTCGGCCACTACGACATCGCCCGCCTGCACGCGCCGCATGCGCGCAAACTGACGAGGCACCCCAAGATCGGGCGCCTGCATCGAAGTCACACCAATATAGTGAATAACATTGGTCGCGCCATGCGAGATGTAGGCACGCTCAACCAGATCGCCGAGTTCGCGTTCGTTCAGCCCGGGCTTCACCCCGTCACGCAGGGCCGCCATGCCAAGATCGCTGAAGTGCGCGCCAGCGCGCAGCCAACCCAGCTCCTCAACCGATTTCACCTGCCGCAAGCGGATGTAATCGCGATTGAGATTCTTCGGCTTGCCAAATTTGGCCGACACGGCCGCATGTTGATCAGCGGTCACCGGGCCTATTGTTGCAATACGGTTCGCGCGCGCACCTCGCCGCTCGAGCGCTTTTATTGCCGCGGCAATCGACGACTCGCCACCCCACGCCACGTCCGCTTTATTGGCAAGGATTTTCGCTTGGGGCGCGTGGTTCACATATTGCACGAATAGTGCATCACGCTCGCCCGGGGTGAGCACGCCGACTGCCTCGGCTGTAACCGGCCATTGTGTAAGCCATTGCACAGCCGATCCGAAACGGTTGGCGCCACAAAAAATCAGATGATCGCACTCGACCTGCGTCAGGAGCGCTTCGACGGCCGCGCGCCGCCGTGCCATCTCCTGTTCGGAGAAACGCGGATAGTCGGCTTCGACAATGCGCGCGAGATGTGGAGGAAGCGTCACGTCGCCTTCTTTGGCAGTGCGACGATCATGTCGAGCTCGACGCGCGCGCCCGGTGATGACAGCTGATTGATGCAAACGGTCGTGCTTGCCGGACGCCAGTCGCCGAAATATTTGGCCATGGTGGCGTGCATGGCGTCAGCGTCGCGAAAGTCAGTCAGGTACTTGGTCACCTTTACGACGTCGCGCCAGCTTGCTCCGACGTGGTCGAGGATCGACTTGATCGCGTCCATCGAACGTCTCGTCTGCTCTTCGATCGAATGCGGATGGACGTGCTCGGAATCCACATGAGGATGCTTGTGGTAGAGCGGTGAGGGCGTGGCGCCCGACAGGAACATCAGGTCGCAGGCGCCGACAATGTGAATAGCGGGCGCGTACGGCATGGTGTGCGCCTCCTCCGGCTTCGGATGCACGGGCTCGAGCCGAAAAGTCTTTTCTGGCTTTGTCATTACGGTCATGGGTGCACTCCCATCAGCGGACAAATCTGAACCATTTGGGACCGAAATGCTGCAGGACGCAACCGGTACAGATGGTGATGCATCGCGTGTTGATCGCGGCGCCGGAACCGCTAACGTGCGCCCGACAGGAGAGCCCGAATGCCCTCAACGATCCTCGATTCCGCGGTGTTCCGCGACATTTTCACCACCGAGGCAATGCGGAAAGTTTTCTCTGATGAAAACCGGGTGCAGAAATATCTCGATTTCGAGGCCGCGCTTGCGCGCGCGCAGGCCAAGCTCGGCACCATTCCGAAGGAGGCCGCCGCCGAAATCGTCCGCCACTGCTCGGCCGACAAGATCGACATGGCGAAACTCAAGGAAGCGACCGAGAGGATCGGATACCCGGTTTTGCCCGTCGTTCAGCAGCTTGTGAAGCTCTGCAAGGACGGGCTCGGCGAATGGTCGCACTGGGGCGCGACCACCCAGGATATCACCGACACAGCGACGATCATGCAAATTCGCGAGGCGCTCGCGATCATTGAGAAGGACATCGACGGCATCAGTGACGGACTGGCAGTCCTCGCGAAGAAGTACCGCGACACCCCGATGGCTGGACGCAGCAACCTGCAGCAGGCAGTGCCGATCACCTTCGGTTACAAGATGGCGACGATGCTTGCGGCGTTCGAGCGGCACAAGCAGCGCCTGAAGGAAATCAAGCCCCGCGCGCTGGTTGGCGAATTCGGCGGCGCGGCAGGCACACTGTCTTCGCTCGGCAAGGACGGCCTGAAGGTGCAGGACGAGTTGATGAAGGAGCTCAAGCTCGGCCAGCCGGAGATTTCGTGGCATACGGTGCGTGACCGCATTGCCGAAGTCGGCTGTTTCCTCGGCCTGGTCACGGGAAGCTGCGGCAAGATCGCTTTCGACGTGAAACTGCTGATGCAGACGGAAGTCGAAGAGGTCTACGAGCCGTTCCACGCCGGTCGCGGATCCTCATCGACAATGCCACAGAAGCGAAACCCGATTTCCTCAGTGTACATCACCGCCCAGACCGCAATGGTGCGCCAGCTCGTCGCTGCATTGCTCGAGGCCCAGGTCGAGGATCACGAACGCTCAACCGGGCCGTGGGAGATCGAATGGATCGCGCTGCCGGAAATCTTCATGCTCTCGGCAGGCGCGCTGAGTCAGACCCGTTTCCTCGTCGAAGGCCTGCAAGTCAATGAGAAGAAGATGCGGGAGAATCTCGACATCACCAACGGGCTGATCATGTCAGAAGCAGTCATGATGGGCTTGGGTGCCGACCTTGGCCGCAATAAAGCGCATGATCTCGTTTACGATATTTGCCGCGAGGTCGTGAAAACCGGGCGGCCGCTGATCGATCTGCTCGCCGAAAACAAGGAGATCAGCAAGCACGCCGACCGCAAGAAGCTGGAAAAGCTGGTTGATCCGGCAAATTATCTCGGTGTCGCGGGAGAAATGGTCGATCGCGTGCTGAAGATGCGCAAGTAGCCTAATCGGATTTGGGCATCGTTTTCCAGATTGTGAGCGCCACCAAAAGTGTCGTTGCGCCGACCAGCAAAAACAGCATCGGAACGGTTGCGCCGTATTTCTGCAAAAGCGCGACGACAACCGTCGCACCGGTCATGAATGCCGCATTCAGCACATTGACTGCGGCGACGGTACGCGCGCGGTAGGCGGCGTCGCTCCAGGCTTGCACGGCGGCAAAGGCCGGCACGATGAAAAGACCGCCGGCAACAGCGAGTCCGAACAGGTCCACGGCCGCGCGAATTCCGAGTGCCGATGCAAACACCGCGGCAGGGCCTTGGGCCGAAGCAGCCGGGGCTGAGCCAAGCATTGCATTGCCAAGGTCCAGCGCGAAGATCCCAATCAGCACGGCGCCGGCGAGGGTCGTCTTGAGCACGATGCGTCCGCGCGCGATCGCCGCGGCAAGGCCCGACCCGGCGCCGACCGCGACAGAAAACAGCGCAAGATAAACGGTGACCGTAACTTCGTTACCGCCAATCATGGTCTTGATCAGCGGGGGCAGCAGCGACAAGACGACGATCCCAACCAGCCAAAACCAGCTTGTCACCATAGCGCCCCACCACAACCGCGGATCAGCGCGCAGGTGGCGGATCATTGCCGCCGTCGAGGCAACGAGATTGGCCGTAACTTTCAAATGCGGCGCGCCCTCGCCGGTCGCCGGGATCAGCAGCGCCGACAGCCAGCATGCGATCGCAAAGCCAACGACTAATGCTGCAAAAAAAACGTGGCTTCCTTCACCGCGCGCAGCGAGTCCGCCGGTGATTGTCCCTAGAAGAATCGCGACAAAAGTCGCGCCTTCCACAAGCGCATTGGCCGCGGGCAGCTGTTCGCGCCGCAAATGATCCGGGAGAATGCCGTATTTGATGGGGCCAAACAGTGCAGCGAGGATGCCAAACCCGAGCAGCGCCACGTACAACAACGGAAGTGAAGCCTGTACGTATCCCCACGCTGCCAGGGTGGCGACGAGGATTTCCGTGAGCTTCAGCCGCTGGGCAACCCGCGCCTTGTCATAACGGTCGGCAAGTTCACCGCCGAGCGCTGACAGGAAAAAAAACGGAGCGATGAATACCGCGCTCGCGAACGTGATCAAGGCTTCGGAATCGCGCGCGTCCGAGTGGAAAAGAACGACAAAAACCAGGGCGGTTTTCAGAAAATTGTCGTTGAAGGCCGCAAAAAATTGGCACCAGAACAACGGCGCGAATCGCCTC
>DATGDN010000443.1:0-11568 GCA_035310865.1 Pseudolabrys sp.
GCGCATGTTCCGTTCAATAACGCCAAGCCGGATGGCCAGCAGCGCGCGCGATGATTCCTCGATTGTGGTCACAAGCCGCATAAAAAAAATCGTCGATCAAATCGATCTCATCGTCGGAATACTGATCGGATCCGACCAGGAAAAGATCGGTGAGGTGGCGCAGCATGGCTGATCTGCGCTCGTCGGTGCTATGCGCGATTGAGCTGTCGAGCTGCTGGATGAGTTCGAGGGGAGCACCCATAAGCCCTGGGAAACCGTTCTGGTTGGCCACGGATCTGGAATCTGCAGTTGGTTAACGTCCATTTAGAGTGTACGCGAGGTGGGATTAGGAATTCGTAAAGGCGAGCGGCCGTCGCAAGGCTGAAATGGAGGTAGTTTAAGCCTCGCGCAGAGGAAATCGCCGGGAAGGGCCTGTATGCGGGCCTACTGTTTGAGAAGGCCGCAGTATCTTTGTGCTCCGCTATCCCAGCAGCCGGTTTTCATGCACGACGATTGACGCGCGCCGCAATTGGTCACGCAAGTCGATATCGAGGCCCGATCGAGGCTCTTGGCATTTGGCAATGCACGTTTTCTGCTCGCCGCTGCAGCGCATCGGAGCGGCGAACGCAGTCTGCGACCAGAGCAGGGCGGCTCCAACCAATGCGACGCACATCGCAGCAGTCGTGGTTGCCGGAAATGCGACGCGGCGCGAATCGATTGGATAATTCATGTCAAAGTACTAGGAGCGACGCCAAGCCCACGCAACTCTTGGTCTTCGGTTGCTTGCCCCGGCCGCCCGCGGTTGATACGTAGTCCCAAATCGTCATGGCCGGGCCTATCCCGGCCATCCATGTCTTTGAAATGAAGCGCCAAATGCCGGCCAACACGCCTTTCTACATCACGACCGCGATCTCTTACCCGAACGGTCCGCCGCACATCGGTCACGCCTACGAGGCGATTGCGACCGATGCCATCGCACGGTTTATGCGGCTCGACGGCTATGATGTCTATTTCCTCACCGGCACCGACGAGCACGGGCAGAAGATCCAGCAGACCGCCGCCAAGGAGGGGCTAACGCCCAGGCAATTGCTTGACCGCAACGTGCCGCGCTTCGAGGCGATGGTGAAACGGATGAATTGTTCGAACGACGATTTCATCCACACCACCGAAGAGCGCCATCACCGCTCGTCCGAGGCCATCTGGCAGCGGATGGAACAGAACGGCGATATCTACCTCGGCAAATATGCCGGCTGGTACTCGGTCCGCGACGAGGCTTATTACGCGGAGGACGAGACGCAACGGAACGAACAGAAGGTGCGCGTCGCCACCAAAACCGGTACGCCAGTCGAGTGGGTGGAGGAGGCGAGCTACTTCTTTCGTCTGTCGGCCTACCAGGACAAGCTGCTCAAGCTCTATGAGCGTCCGAACTATGTTTTGCCGAAGGAGCGCTTGAACGAGGTGGCGAGCTTCGTGCGCGGTGGATTGCAGGATCTTTCGATCTCGCGCACCACTTTCGACTGGGGCATTCGCGTGCCCGGCGCCGACGGCCACATCATGTATGTGTGGGTGGACGCGCTCACCAATTACATCACCGGGGTCGGCTTTCCCGATACCGGCACCGAAAAATTCAAGCGCTACTGGCCGGCAGCCCTACACGTGATCGGCAAGGACATCGTGCGCTTCCACGCGGTCTATTGGCCGGCCTTCCTGATGTCGGCCGGCATCGAAGTCCCGCAGCGCATCTTCTCGCATGGCTTCCTGTTCAATCGCGGGGAAAAAATGTCGAAGTCGGTCGGCAACGTGGTCGATCCGTTCACCATGGCCGACACCTATGGCGTCGACCAGTTCCGCTATTTCTTCTTGCGTGAGGTGCCGTTCGGACAGGACGGCAACTACAGCCACGAAGCGATCGTCAACCGCATCAATGCGGACCTGGCGAACGATCTCGGCAATCTGGCGCAGCGCTCATTGTCGATGATCGGCAAAGCCTTCGGGGGCAAGTTGCCAAAGCCTGGCGCTTTCAGCGGCGCCGATATGTCAATTCTTGCCGCCGCAGATGCAATGATTGGTACGGCGCGCGAGTACATGAAAACGCAGCAATTGCACCAGGTGCTCAATTGCGTCTGGGCAGTGGTGGCCGATGCGAACCGATATTTTGCGTCCGAAGCGCCATGGGCTCTGGCCAAGACCAATCCCGAAAGGCAGAAGACCGTGCTTTATGTGACGGCTGAGGTTCTGCGCCAGGTCGCTATTCTCGCCCAGCCGTTTGTGCCGTCGTCCGCGGCAAAACTGCTCGATCTCCTTGCAGTTCCGCAGGACGAGCGCAGCTTTTCCGCGCTCATGCCAGACCGGCGCATCAAGGCGGAGGCCGCATTGCCGACGCCTGTGGGGGTTTTCCCACGCTACGTGGAAACGGAAGAAAAGACCTGATCCATGCTGGTGGACAGCCATTGCCATCTGGATTTCCCGGATTTCGCGGCGGAGCTTGACGCGGTGGTTGATCGCGCCCGCGCCGCCGGCATCGGCCGTCTGGTCACGATCTCAACACGGGTCAAACGCCACGCGCAGGTTCTGGCCATCGCCGAAAGATTTCCAGAAGTATTTTGCTCCGTGGGCACACATCCAAATCATGCCCATGAAGAGTTGGATATCGACGCCAAAGTACTCATCGGCATTGCAAAGCATCCAAAAGTGGTCGCGATCGGCGAGGCTGGGCTCGATTACTTTCGCAATACCAGCCCGCGCGACGCACAGGCTGCCGGCCTCCGCCAGCACATCGCAGCGGCACGCGAAACCGGCCTGCCGCTGGTGATTCATTCGCGCGACTGCGATGCCGATATGGCGCAAACTTTGAAGGAAGAGAGCGGGAAGGGTGCTTTCCCGGCGGTGCTGCATTGCTTCACCGGCGGCCGTGACCTCGCTTTTACCGCCATCGAACTCGGTCATTATGTCTCCTTCACCGGTATTTTGACGTTCAAGAATTCGGTCGCGTTACGCGAAATCGCGGCCGCCTTGCCGGCTGACCGCGTGATGGTGGAAACGGATGCACCGTATCTGGCCCCGGGGCCTTATCGGGGAAAGCGCAATGAACCCTCGTATGTGGTCGAAACAGCTAAAGTTTTAGCTGATGCACGTGGCGTATCCCTTGAAGAGATCACGCGCCAAACGACCGAGAATTTCTTCCGGCTCTTCAACAAGGTGCCGCGCGCGTTGGCGGACGCTGCATGAGCCTGAGCTTCACGATCCTTGGCTGCGGCTCGTCCATGGGCGTGCCACGCGTGGCGCTGGGCTGGGGCTCATGTGACCCAAACAATCCGAAGAACCGTCGCCGGCGCTGTTCGCTTTTGGTCGAGCGGACCAATGCGCAAGGTCATCGGACGTGCGTTTTGGTCGATTGTTCGCCCGACCTGCGGATGCAATTGCTGGATGCTGAAGTCGATTGGATCGACGGCGTCCTGATCACGCACGAGCATGCCGACCATACACACGGAATCGACGATCTGAGGCCGCTGTTCGTGCACAAGCGGCACCGGGTGGACGTCTATGTGGACGAGCCAACCTCACGTTCCATGCACGCCCGCTTCGGCTATTGCTTCATGACGCCGCCGGGCAGCGAATATCCGCCCATAGCCTCCGAAAAGCGCCTTGTGGCCGGTAGTACGGTTACCATCGAGGGGCAGGGAGGATCGATCGGGGCGTTACCCATCCTGCAAGACCACGGCGACATCCCGTCCCTTGGCTTCCGCTTCGGTAACGTCGCCTACTCGGCCGACATCAAAAGCCTGCCGGCCGAAAGCATTGCCGCGCTCGCAGGCCTTGAGGTCTGGGTCGTTGATGCGCTTCGCAGAAAGCCGCACCCGAGCCATTTCAATCTGGACGAGGCGCTCGAGTGGATCGCAAGGATCAAACCGAAGCGTGCGATCCTGACCAACCTGCACTCCGACATGGACTACGCGACGCTGTGTGCTGAACTGCCGTCGGGCGTAGAGCCGGCCCATGACCGGATGTCTTTCACGCCTTGAAGCGCCGTGCTCGCGGCGACTGGGTTCGCCTTGAAAAGATAGACTTTTATCGATCTGAGCTGGCTCCAAGCCAAGCCCCTAGGTATATAGAAAATATTCCATAATATGTCTTATGCGAATCCGGGATCAACGGTCGCGGGCCCGGGTGGGCTTTGCTACGGTCGCGCGGTTCACCTGCCAGACCTCGGTGCAAGTTCGCCCCTGTGAAGCCCTCCAGCGACATTTCTCGGCTCCTCGAGATCATGGCCGCGCTGCGCACGCCGGGAACGGGGTGTCCCTGGGATCTGGACCAGAATTTTCGCACCATCGCTCCCTATACGCTTGAGGAAGCCTACGAAGTCGCGGACGCCATTGTGCGTGACGATCTGACGGGCCTGAAGGACGAACTTGGCGATCTTCTCCTGCAGGTCGTGTTCCACGCGCGCATGGCGCAGGAGCAAGGCGCATTCGATTTCGGTGACGTTGTTGAGGCCATTACCGCCAAGCTGATCCGGCGCCATCCGCATGTTTTTGCCGACGCCGACGGCAAGACGGCAAAGGCCGTGGAGGGTCTTTGGGAGCGGATTAAAGCCGGGGAAAAGGCAAAAAGCGGCGGGCAGACGGCAAATGGAGCACTGGCGGGCGTTCCGGTTGGCCTGCCCGCGTTAACCCGCGCCCTGAAGCTTCAGGACAAAGCCGGCCGCGTGGGCTTCGATTGGAACGACCCGCGGGCCGTTCTTGCCAAGATCCGTGAGGAAGCGGACGAGATCGAAGCCGAGCTCGATCGCGCCGACGAGAGCCGGATGGCGGCCGAAGTCGGCGATTTGCTGTTCGCGGTCGTTAACCTCGCCCGCCACCTGGGCGCCGATCCTGAAGGCGTTTTGCGCGAGACAAATCTGAAGTTCGAGCGGCGCTTCGCATCGATCGAACGTGCGTTGGCGGAACGCGGAAAAACGCCGAAGGACGCAACCTTGTCGGAGATGGACAAACTGTGGGATGAGGCCAAAGCCGCCGAAAAGTAAATTCAGGAATTGAATTTCGCGCGCACGCGCGCCGCATTGTCTGCGTCCGCACGCACCGTGACGGACAGCCTGCCATCATCGCGTACATCTTTTGCCAGCACCTCTGAAGTGCGGTAGAGCCAGCTCAGACCGGCGCCGTCCGCAGCATCGACCGAAACCTCCAGGGTCTGGCGGCTTTCGCTCAGGCGCGTTTCGATGGCTGCGGCAAGCCGATCCATGCCCTCACCGGTTAACGCCGATACGACCACGGGCCGCCGGTCCATAGGCTGGCGCTCCGCCAGGTTGAGCACCCTCGCCCACGATTCCGCGTCGAGACAATCAATTTTGTTCCAGACTTCGATCAGGCGCTTGTCTGTCGCTGCAATGTCCAGTTCATCAAGCACTTTCTCAACGTCGTGCAATTGAGCCGTAGAGTCCTCGTGAGAGACGTCGCGTACGTGCAAGATGACGTCCGCTTCAATCACCTCTTCCAGAGTCGCGCGGAATGCCGCAACCAGCATGGTCGGCAGATCCGAGATAAAGCCGACGGTATCAGACAGAATAGCGCGCACGCCGTGCGGCAATTCCACCGCGCGCAGTGTTGGATCGAGGGTCGCAAACAGCATATCCGCCGAC
This sequence comes from Pseudolabrys sp., assembly GCA_035310865.1. GTDB lineage: Bacteria > Pseudomonadota > Alphaproteobacteria > Rhizobiales > Xanthobacteraceae > Pseudolabrys. Next base: position 5,618 of record DATGDN010000443.1, read on the forward strand.
AGGACTGTCGCTGACGTCATTCGATTGAATAATGTTGATTTTCCGGCATTCGTGTACCCAACCAGGGCGACGATCGGATAAGGCACGCGTTTGCGGCTGTCGCGATGCAATTTGCGTGTACGTTTAACCCTCTCGAGCTCCGCCTCGATGCGCGCGATGCGCTCTTCGATCATGCGGCGGTCGGCCTCGATCTGGGTTTCGCCCGGACCGCCAAGAAATCCAAACCCGCCGCGCTGGCGCTCGAGGTGCGTCCACGAACGGACCAGCCTGCTTTTCTGATAGGTGAGATGCGCCAGCTCGACCTGCAGAGACCCTTCCCGCGTACGCGCGCGTCGGCCGAAAATTTCAAGGATCAAACCGGTGCGGTCGATAACTTTGGCGTTCCAGGCCTTTTCAAGATTGCGCTGTTGAACTGGAGACATGGGACAATCCATCACGACGATGGAAGCCGACAGACTTTTCGTCACGCCGGCGATTTCATCAACCTTGCCTTTGCCGATGTAGGTTGCAGGCCGAATCTCGCTAAGCGTGACAAGCCCCGCTTGCACGACGGTCAGGTCGATCGCGCGTGCAAGCCCGACAGCCTCTTCGAGGCGCGCCTCCGGCGTACGTAAACCCGATTGCGCGCGAGCACTGCTCCTGCGCGCAGAAGTCTTGATCCAAGGTTCGATAACAACCGCACGGCCGGTCTCACTGCCCGATGTTGTCGGACTTAAAACATCGGCACTCTGATCACGGCGCGGTACTTCCAATTAAACTTTGTCTCCGGCCGGCGGTTCTTCGGCCCCTTCAAAGAGCTGGATCGGGTGTCCCGGCATGATGGTCGAAATTGCGTGCTTATAGACGAGCTGCGAATGCCCATCCCGCCGCAGCAGCACACAGAAATTATCAAACCAGGTCACCACACCCTGCAATTTAACACCGTTCACCAAAAATATGGTGAGAGGTATTTTGCTTTTTCGGACATGATTGAGAAAAGTATCTTGCAGATTTTGCGCACGATCGGCTGCCATGGCCGTTTTTCCATTTTTTGCTCGCGTCTAAGCGCGCGAGACCTTATTTGCCCAAGTCCTTCCGCATGCGATGAGAAGCGCATGCGCCACTCTGCCCACGCGCAGCGGTGCGAGGCCCGCGAAGCACTATTAGATGGCAGCTACTGTTCCTGCGCAAGCAGAAGTTCATGGAAGCGACGGCAAAGTCCTGAAATTAAGGACATTTTCTCGATTTTACCGTCAGGCTTTAAGCTCCGGCCGAGTGCGGCCTGCTGTCCGGAAGAAACTCTACAGGCCAATTTCAGCGTAGCGATGATAGTCGCGGCGCAGGGCCGACGTGACTAATCCAGGCGCGCCATTCCCAACCGGACGGCCATCAATACTGACAACCGGCAGCACGATCTGACTGGCGGAGGTGATGAATGCTTCGCGCGCTTCGTAGGCTTCCTCGACCGTAAAGCTGCGTTCTTCGAAAGTGAGGCCTTGCGATTTGATCATGTCGATCACGACCGAACGCGTAATGCCGGGAAGAATGTCTTGGCCGAGCGGATGCGTGATGAGTTTGCCGTCGCGGCTGACGATCCAGGCGTTTGATGAGGAACCCTCGGTAATACGGCCCTGAGAGTCAACAAGCCATGCTTCACGCGCGCCCTGTTCACGCGCTGTCTGTTTGGCCAATACATTCGGCAAGAGTGCCACCGACTTGATGTCGACGCGCTTCCAACGCAAGTCGGGGACGGTAATAACGGAGACTCCTTCGGCAGCGATTTGCTCTAGGCGCTCGAGATCGTTGTTGCGTGCAGTCACAACGAGCGATGGCCGTGTATTTTCCGCCGGAAAGGGGAAATCGCGTCTCGCCGTGCCGCGCGTGACTTGCAAGTAGACGATCCCGTCACGGACCCGGTTTCGCCGGATCGTCTCACGCAGCACAACTCCAAGTGCGGAAGGAGACATCGGGCGTGCGATTTTTAACTCTCTAAGCGATCGGTCAAGCCGGGCCATGTGGCGGCTCTCGTCGACCAGCCGGCCTCCCCTCACCTCGCAGACTTCGTACACACCGTCTGCGAACTGGTAACCGCGGTCCTCAACCGCAACCTTTGCCTCACTGTGGCGCAAATAACGGCCGTTGACGTATGCGACCCTTGACATAAACGGTTAATCGATTCCAAGCGCCTTGAGCTTGCGGTGCAGTGCCGAACGCTCCATACCAACGAACTCAGCAGTGCGCGAGATGTTGCCGCCAAAACGGCTTATCTGCGCAACCAGGTATTCCCGTTCGAACACTTCGCGTGCATCCCGCAATGGCAAGCCCATAAGATGTTCGCCGCCATTTCCGTTTGGCATATTCGGCACCATTGAACCAACGTCCGGCGGCAGCATGCTGGCGTTTATCACTGCATCCGGGTCGCCGCCGGCAAGTATCATCAGCCGTTCGATATTGTTGCGCAGCTGTCGCACGTTGCCAGGCCAATTGTGCGATTGCAAAACAGCCATGGCATCCTCGCCAATTCGCCGTTTGGGCAAGCCGGTCGCTTGCGAAATCTGGTCCATAAAATAGTCGACGAGTTCGGGGATGTCCTCGCGGCGCTCCGCCAAGGGCGGCACACGAATCGGCACGACAGCGAGACGATGGTAGAGGTCTTCACGGAATTTTCCTTCGGCGATCAGCGCCTCGAGATTCCGGGCCGTCGACGATACGATCCGCACATCGACGGCGATCTTGGTGCTGCCGCCGACACGTTGAAAGGTCTGGTCCACGAGTACCCGCAATATCTTGTTTTGGGTCTCTCGCGGCAATTCCGCGATATCGTCGATAAAAAGCGTGCCGCCATGTGCCTCTTCCAAGGCGCCGGGCTTGCGGCTCTCTGATCCATTCGATTGATCGACACCGAACAGCTCGATCTCCATACGCTCCGGCGTGATGGCTGCGGCGTTGATCACGACAAACGGACCGTTCGCACGCCCGGATTGAATGTGCAGCGTTCGTGCAGCGAGCTCCTTGCCTGCCCCAGATGGCCCGACAACAAGCACCCGGCTATTGGTCGGCGCGACGCGTTCGATTGCCTGCCGGAGTTGCCCCATCGAAGCGGAGCGGCCGATCAGCGTTGAGGGGACCGGCGCCAGTTGCTTGAGCTGTTTGACCTCGCGCTTGAGTCGCGAATTTTCCAATGCGCGGTCCGCAACCAGCACGAGCCGGTCTGCCTTGAAGGGCTTTTCAATAAAGTCGTACGCGCCGTGCTTGATGGCGGCGACCGCCGTTTCAATGTTTCCGTGTCCGGAAATCATCACAACTGGAAGATCGGAATGCTCCTGTTTGACCGCTTCCAATAACTGCAGTCCATCCAGTTTGCTGCCCTGAAGCCATATATCGAGAAAGACCAGGTTGGGCCGGCGCGCAGCGATCGCGGCCATTGCATCATCGCTATTGCGCACAGTGCGCGTGACGTAGCCCTCGTCCTGGAGAATACCCGCTACCAGATCGCGGATATCGGCCTCATCGTCGACAATCAAGATTTCGGAGGCCATTGCACTACTCACTAGCGGTCTTTGATTGTTGTGATTCAGGCTGTTCTGTCTTGCCGGCAGCAGCAAATCTCACGCGTACCCATGCCCCGCGCTGGCCAGGTATCTTTTCAGCAGCGTCGCGCAACTCGATGCTGCCGCCGTGCTCTTCGATAATGCGCCCAACGATCGCAAGCCCGAGGCCGGTGCCCTTTTCCCGTGTCGTGACGTACGGCTCAAGTAGCCGGCTGCGGTTCGATTTGGGCAGACCAATTCCGTTGTCGACCACGTCGATGACGATATCGTCGCCATCGCGCGCCGCAAAAACGTGGATCGCACCCTTTCCGAGTTCGGCTGGCGGAACCGCGGCAATTGCCTCGGTAGCATTCTTGATGATGTTAGTGAGTGCCTGCGATATCAATCGCCGGTCAAACGTGGCCGGCATCGGATCTTCCTCGATTTTGGCATCGATATCGATTTCAGAATTTCCAACGCGCATCAAAAATACGGTTTGCCGCACCGCATCCGCGACATCTTCCGCTGCGATGACGGGCTTCGGCATTCGCGCAAAATGCGAAAACTCGTCAACCATGCGCCGAATGTCGTCAACCTGACGGATGATCGTGTCTGTGCATTGCTCGAAGACACCTCGGTCCTCGACGATCATTTTTCCGTACTTGCGACGCAGCCGCTCGGCTGAAAGCTGAATGGGTGTAAGAGGATTTTTTATTTCGTGAGCGATACGGCGCGCGACGTCGGCCCAGGCAGAGGTACGCTGGGCGGCGACCAACTCTGTAATATCGTCGAGGGTCACGACGTAGCCGCGATCTGAGTCGGTGGACTGCTCAGTCGTCACGCGAACTGAAAGATTGCGTTCGCGACCATTGCGACTGATCGTGACCTGGTCCTGGGTGCGAGATCCTGATCGCGCCGCCGCCATGAAATCAGCAAGCTCAGGCAGCACCTCAGCCAATGGTCTGCCGAGTCCCTCGCTTTCGCTGCAGCCGATCAGTTTTTCGGCCGACCGATTGAGGATGCTCACCGCGCCATTGCCGTCGACACCGATGACGCCGGCGCTGGCGCCGGCCAGCACGGCTTCGGTGAAGCGTCTGCGACTATCGATAAGATCCCGTGCGTGCATGATGTCGTCACGCTGGGTGCGGAGTTCCTGTGTCATCCGGTTGAAGGTTTCGCCGAGGTGCGCCAAGTCCCCCTCTCCCTCGCGTATTGGCACACGCACATAGAGATTTCCGGTCGAAACCGCATTGGCGGCACCGATGAGCCGGCGGATAGGCGCAACCAACCGGTTCGCAAAATTGAGACCAATCCAGACCGCCGAAAGAAGCACGATAAGCGCAATGACCGTGTACATGAGCGCAAACGCGACCTGCACGCCGACGCGCCGAGCCTCGAGGGCGGCATATTCTGTCGCGCTCGCCCGCGTGGCCTGCAATTGCGGTACCACGCGCGGATCGAGCAACCGTGTCAGGTAGAGATAGTAATCGTCATATTGCTCTAACTTGATGATAGCAGCGACGTAGTTGGCGTCAGGCAAAAGAACGATTTGCGGGTCTTTGCTGGTGATGTGAGGCAGGGCGTCGCGCGGCGGCAAAGCGAAGGTCTGACTGATATTGACATCAGCGCGCGAAATAACTTTCAGATCCTTGTCGAGCACGATGGCGGCGGCCAGCCCGCGAACTGACGCTTGAAAAGTCAGAAACTGACGAAGCTTGTCGGCGTCTTGATCAAAAACAGTCTTGTTGCGGGCAACATCGAAGGCCATCACCATGATGTCTGAGCGCACCATCTGTGCGTGGTCGCGTAGATACGCTTCCGCAACGATCAACGAGTTCTCAATCGCCGAGCGCGTGCGCGTGGAAAAAAGCCGATCGAGGCCGCGATCGAGGGTAACGCTGGCGACGATCGCCACCATGATCGCAGGCGCGGCTGCGATCAATGAAAAGATCCCGACGATCCGCACGTGCAGCCGCGCAGCCGCACGGCCACTCCTGCGGGCCTGCACGACCTGCCAGACTTCTCGAACAATGATTCCGAGCAACAGCAGGACTGTCGCTGCATTGGCGAGCAGCAACGTCACCACCACGTAGTGCGTCGGTGAAAGTGGCGTGAGGTCGGCGAGAACGATGAACGTGAGAAAGGCCGATAGCAGCGCCAGCCCGACTGCAATCGGGCCAAGGATGCGCATGTCGCCCCGCTTGGCGGGCGCGCCGGCAAGCGCTGTTTCGGCGGTAGCGGCCTGTTCGACGCTCATAGACCCCTGATGCGGAAGTCGGGGCAAAGACCCCGCGGAAAACCCGTCCTGAAGCAGCTTAAGCTCTTCGTAGGACTGATGCTTTTATACAACAATGTTGCCGAATTGCGACAAGACTGCGGCGGGACCGCCCCACAGATTTAGGACCCGTGGGGGGGCGCGCCAGGCTAGCCGACCATCTCCCG
>DATGDN010000444.1:0-3397 GCA_035310865.1 Pseudolabrys sp.
CCAATGACGGCGTGTTTTTGCCCCTCTCAGAACATTGTGTGCCAGCACATGAAATTTTTCGGTATCATTTATTAATAGAATTGGCCTAATGGGCCAACCGAATTGGGGCCCGTCCTTGAGTCGGCGGCGAAGGCGTTAAAATCACGGGGTTTAATGAACGCGACTGATCGCAGCCGCTGGGGTATTTTTTTGGCGTTGACCGCGGTTTGCGGGCTGTGCGCTGAAATGGCCCTGCCCGCGCCTCAAAAGGTTCCATTGCCGCGGCCGCGGCCGACGATTCAAGCCAACAAGCAGGCAGTGGCGCCGGTGCGGCAAACCACGCCTTTGCCTCAGCAGCGGCCCCTTTCCGATAGCGGGGGCCTTTCCGCCTTCGCCCAAGCCAACGTCGGCTTGCATGGCGCGCTGTTCGAAAGCCGCGCCGAATTCAAGCCGCTCGCACGCCCGGCATCCGGCCCCTTTGCAATTGCGCCTACGGCGACGACCTCGGCCAATGACATTGCCGCGGTAAAGCGAGTGATCGAGGCTGCGCGCAAAGGCAAAGAGGCCGACGCCAATGCAGCCCAGGCGACCATTGCCGACCCGATTGCCCGCAAGCTCGCCGAATGGGTCATTCTGCGCTCGGACAATACCAATCCGTCGTTCGAGCGGTATGCCACGTTCGTGCAGGCCAATCCCAGCTGGCCTCACGCGCCGCTATTCCGCCGCCGCGCTGAAAATGCGCTTTGGAATGACGGAGTCGATGCTTCTGTTGTGCGGGCATTCTTTGCCAAAAAGCCGCCGTCGACCGCCAAGGGCCGCTATATGCTCGCGCGCGTTTTGCTCGCTCAAGGCGATCGCGAGGGAGCTGCGGCGCTCGTCAGGCATGCATGGCGTCACGATGACTGCAGCGCCGAGGTCGAGAAGAAAGTGCTCGAGATGTTCGGCGGCATGGTGACCGCGGCCGACCACAAAGTGCGCATGGAGACACGCTTCTATGCCGGTGACGCCGCCGCCGGCCTGCGTGCTGCCGAACGGCTCGGCGGCAACGACCTCGCAATCGGGCGGGCGCGCGCGGCGGTGCTGCAAAAAGCCGGTAACGCCAAATCATTGCTCGATGCCGTGCCAGCGGCTGCCCAGCGTGACCCCGGATATATTTTCGCGCGCGTGCAATGGCTGCGGCAAAACAACAAGGTGGAGGAAGCAAGCACGCTGATCCTCACTGCGCCGAAAAATTCCGATGCGCTGGTCGATCTCGATCAGTGGTGGCTGGAGCGGCGTTTGCTGGTCCGCAAATTGCTCGACGAGCATGACCCTCACGCGGCCTACAACGTGGCACGCGAAGCGGCGCCTCCGATGCGCGGCTTCTACCGCGTCGATGCGCATTTCACTGCCGGCTGGGTCGCCTTGCGCTATCTGCACGATCCGAAAGCCGCCGCGCAGCATTTCGCGCATATCGCGGAAGGCACTGTCAATCCGCATGCGCTCGCCCGCGGCGGCTATTGGCAGGGCCGCGCGGCCGAAGCTATGGGGCAACACGCGCAAGCCAAGGCATTCTACGAAATGGCCGCGCAGTTTACAGCGGCTTACTATGGGCAGCTCGCGCGCGCCAGACTCGGTCTCAAGGATATCGGGCTGCATGGTCCGCCTTCTTTTACGCCTCAAGAAAAGAATGTGCTTGGCAATCTTGAAGTCGTGCGCGCAGCGGCGATCCTTTACGAGCTCGGCGAGCGTGACATGCTGGCGTCGATCTACGCGGAACTTGGTGAGAGCGCGACGGACATCGCGGGAATGGCGGTTCTGGGCGAGCTTGCCGCGAAGCATGGCGACGGCCGCGCGATGCTGTTGCTCGGCGAAGCCGCCTACGCCCGCGGGCTTCCGCTCGAGCACTACGCCTACCCCACCGTGGGGCTGCCGGATTACAGGCCAATCGCACCACCGATCGATCCGGCGGTGACCTATTCCATCGCCCGCCAGGAGAGCCACTTCAATCAGAAAGTCGTTTCGAGCGCACACGCCATGGGGTTGATGCAAGTGACGCCGGCGGCGGGTATCGACACGGCCGCCAAGTACAAGGTCACCTATAGTCGTGAACGCCTTCTCAAGGATCCGGTCTACAACATGCAAATGGGGGCAGCCGAGCTGTCCAATTTGTTCAACGGGTACAATGGTTCCTATATCCTCACGTTTGCCGGGTACAACGCCGGGCGCGGCCGGGTGAGGCAGTGGATCGCGGCCTACGGCGATCCGCGTGATCCGAATGTCGATCCGGTCGATTGGGTTGAGCGCATTCCAATTTCCGAAACGCGCAATTATGTCGAGCGGATTATGGAGAACCTGCAGGTCTACCGGGCGCGATTCGGCGGCGGCACCAAACTCCTGATCGAAGCCGACATCAAGCGCGGCAGCACGCACTGACCCGTGCAATGGTCGGGCTGCCGCCATCAGCAAAAGACGGCCCCTACAGCACTTTCATCACCGCGCCCGATGGACTCCGCCTTCACGCGCGTTGTTACGGCAGACGCAGCACGCCGGCCGTCCCTGTTGTCTGCCTGCCCGGCCTTGCCCGCACTGCCGCCGATTTCGAGACGCTTGCATTGGCGCTCTCGCAAGATTGCGCCCACCCTCGCCGCGTATTTGCACTCGACTACCGTGGACGCGGGCTTTCTGACTATGACCGCAATCCGGCAAACTATTCAGTGCCTGTAGAGCTCGCCGATGTCCTCGCAGTCGTCACCGCGGTCGAAGCCATGCCGGCGGTTTTCATCGGTACATCGCGCGGCGGCATCCTGACGATGCTGCTTGCCGCGGTCCGGCCGACGGCGATCGTTGGCGCCATCCTGAACGACATCGGGCCCGTCATCGAGCCGCAGGGCCTGATGCGGATCAAGAGCTATGTCGGCAAGCTACCCGAGCCTCGAAGTCTTGAGGAAGGCGCCGAGATCCTGCGTCGCCTTTTTCACGGGCAGTTCCCAAAACTTCGGCCGGAAGACTGGCTTGCCAACGCCCGCCGCGCTTTCAAAAAAGAAGGTGGTCGGCTAGTACCGACCTATGACATCGGGCTTGCCAAAGCTCTTGACGCAGTCGACTTCGAGCGGCCAATCCCGCCGTTGTGGAAGGAATTCGACGCACTGGCGAACGTGCCTGTGATGGTGGTACGCGGCGCCAATTCCGACATTCTATCGACAGCGACATTGGTACAGATGCGGGCACGGCGTCCGGCACTCGAGGTCTTGGAAGTGCCCGATCAAGGTCATGCGCCTCTTTTGGCGGAGCGGGACACGATTGCCAGCCTGCTGTCGTTTGTATCGCGCTGTTGATCAGCCAGGTTAATTTGGCTTCGTTCTGCCAAAACTGACGTTTTGGTTCGTTCAAGGGTCGTTTTTTATCCGCATAACGGTTCCTCGGCTCTAAAAAAGTC
>DATGDN010000445.1:0-2441 GCA_035310865.1 Pseudolabrys sp.
CACATGAGGCCGTATGGCAGTTTCCGCCGCGTTTGCGCCGCATCAATTGCGGCTGTGCGCACCCTCGCTGCCGTAGCTCAGTGGTAGAGCACCCCCTTGGTAAGGGGGAGGTCGAGTGTTCAATCCACTCCGGCAGCACCATTAAGCTCTCTTATTTTCGCGCGGCGCATCATTACGATCAATTCGGCTTCAGGAAGGCGAAATCGCACCCTTGGTCGGCCCCAAGGATTTCCTGAGCATAGAGGCGGGCGTAACCCCGCGTGGGCGGAGGCACCGAACGTTTGGATTCCGACCCCCGGCGTTTAAGTTCCGCGTCATCGACAAGAAGGTCGATGCGCCGCTGCTTGACCGAGAGGCGGAGCCGATCGCCGTTGCGCACGAGGCCAAGCGCGCCCCCCGAAGCGCTATCCGGCGTGACATGCAGTACGATTGTGCCAAATGCAGTGCCGCTCATGCGGGCATCCGAAACGCGGACCATGTCCTTGATGCCCTTCGCGGCGAGCTTCTTCGGAATTGGCAGATAGCCTGCCTCAGGCATGGCCGACGCAGAATGGGGGCCGGCATTTTGCAAGACAAGAACGTCTTTGGCATCAACGTCCAGGTTCGGATCGTCAACGCGGGCGGCGAGATCCTCAAGCGACGTGAAAACAACCGCCCTGCCCTCGTGCTCGAACAAATTTGCATCGGCCGCCGAGCGTTTGAGGATCGCGCCTTGCGGCGCCAGATTTCCAAACAGAGCCACCAGCCCCCCTTGCGGCTCCAGCGGTTTTTTGCGCTCGGCAATAATGGTCCGATCCACCCATCCATCGCCTTCATGTGCGAGGCGCTCACCCAGCGTTTCACCTGTCACCGTCAGACAATCCAGATGCAGCAGGTCCTTTAACTCGCGCATCAGCGCGCCCATGCCGCCGGCGGCGAAAAAGTCTTCCATGTAGCCGTTGCCGACCGGCTTCAGGTTCACCAGCACCGGCGTTGTGTCGGACGATTCGTTCAGCCGCTGCAGCGAGACGGGCACGCCGGCGCGCCCGGCAATTGCGGTAAGATGGATAATACCGTTGGTCGAGCCGCCGATGGAGAGAAGCACGCGCAACGCGTTCTCGACCGATTTCTGATTGACGATCTTGTCGGGCGTCAGTTGCGAACCGATCAATTTGACCGCCGCAGCACCGGTCGCCTCCGCCGCGCGCAGACGGTCGGCATGCACGGCGGGGATTGCTGCTGTTCCCGGCAGGACCATACCGAGCGCTTCGGCAATGCAGGCCATGGTCGAAGCCGTGCCCATGACGGCACAGGTCCCGGCGGTGGTGGCGAGCCGTCCTTCGACTTCGGAGATTTCGGCATCGTCAAGCTTGCCGGCACGATACTGCGCCCAGAAACGGCGGCAATCGGTGCAGGCACCCAGCCGCTCGCCGCGATGGCGGCCCGTCATCATTGGGCCGGCCAGCAGCATGATCGACGGCTTTCCGGCCGACACCGCGCCCATGAGCTGGGCCGGCACCGTCTTGTCACAGCCGCCCATCAGCACGACCGCATCCATCGGCTGCGCACGCACCATCTCCTCGGTGTCCATCGACATCAGGTTGCGGAATTTCATGCTGGTCGGATTGAGGAACACCTCGCCGAGCGAGATGGTCGGAAACTCGATGGGCAAGGCGCCGGACGCCAGCACGCCGCGCTTCACGGCATCGAGCATTTCCGGGAAGTGCCGATGGCAATTGTTAAAGCCGGACGGCGTGTAGGCGATGCCGACAACCGGCTTTTCCAGCATGGGACGTGAATAGCCCATCGACTGCGCGAAGGACCGGCGCAAATAGAGGGAGAAGTCGCGGTCGCCATAGTTGGTGAGGCCATTGGCGATGCCTGTCGGTTTTTTGCTCATGCCGATACTTTTTGCAGCCGTGCGAGCCCGGATGCAAGCCGCCGGGACCAAGGATTTGTGACGAAACGCTCCGAAAGCGCCGGATAGCGCTGCTGTATCCAGATGACCCCCATCCGCTGGAGCCAGACCATGACAACCAGCATCGTGAGAAACCAGGTCAGGAAGTGATAGCGCGCGATGGCTGCGGTGTAGAACAAAGCGACGGCGTGCTGGGCAAGCGCCGAGACGCCGACGAGCCGCAGCCACGGGTCGAATTGGCTGGCACGAATAACGACGTAAATGAGAACGGCCACCCCGGCCGCGTTCAGCGGGATCGTGGCATAAGATCCCGCCGGACCGCTCAACCAGTTCGCGACTTGCACGATCATACGCGCGAGATATCCGTCGCGAAAATCCAGGCTGACAAGTTCGCGCGCGGCGGCGGCATAAGCCGACGGCGGCATCACGAGCAGATCTGATGCCTGAGCGTTCGAACTAAACAGAACGAACACGTGGCCGAGGACCCAATTGTGCAGCGTTATGAAGAAGCCGGCAGGATCCCGGCGCACAGACCGATCAATCG
>DATGDN010000446.1:0-20782 GCA_035310865.1 Pseudolabrys sp.
GCGAGCCGCTCGAGCAGGTGCTCGCCCTGGAACCAGGCGTCGAACTCAGCCTCGCGACCGGCGCGGCAGTCGTTCCAGATCGCAAGAATTCCGGGAAGTCTTTCGCCCGCCTTGCGGTCACCATTCACTTTGCCGCCACAACCATGATCTCGACCTTATAGTCGGGCGCAGCGAGCCTGGCTTCGACGGTCGCGCGCGCCGGGGTGTTGCCCGGCGCGACCCAGGCATCCCACACCGCGTTCATGTCGGCGAAATTAGCCATGTCGGTGATCCAGATATTGGCCGACAGCAATTTGCTCTTGTCGGTGCCGGCTTTCGCCAGAAACCCGTCGATCTGTTTAAGAATGTCCTTGGTTTGCTCGGTGACGGACTTACCTTTTGGATTATCGGACACGATGCCAGCGAGATAGACAGTGTTTCCGTGCACCACCACCTTGCTCATGCGCGGTCCGATATCGTGACGCTCAACGGCCATGCCCTTCCTCCAAAAAAGACCTCGCGCGTTTCCTAGCGATCTTTGCCGGCCTTGGGAACCCACGTGGCCCGCGCGACTTAACGCTGGAAACAGCAAGGAGACGCGTCATGGGTTGGTTTTCAGCCGATATGCAGACGATGAAGGACCTGTTCCTGCACAGCATGCACGACATCTACTACGCCGAGCGGCAAATCGAGAAAGCTCTACCGGACATGATGGAGAAGGCTTCCGACGCAGAGCTCAAGAAAGGCTTTCGCACTCACCTCAAGCAGACAAAAGTCCAGATCAAGCGGCTCGACCAGGCCTTCAAGAAATTGAAGGTAGCTCCGGAGGGCACAAAATGCCCGGCCATCGACGGGATCATCGATGAGGCCAATGAAATTGCGGGCGAGATCGACGACAAGATGGTGCTTAACGCCGCGCTGATCGCCGCCGCGCAGGCCGTCGAACACTACGAGATTACCCGGTACGGCACTTTGGTGGCCTGGGCCAAATTGCTCGGCCGCAACGACGTCGCCAAAATCCTGAACATGAACCTCAAGGAAGAGAAGGCGACCGACAAGAAACTCAACGGCATCGCCAAGCGCAAGATCAATCGCAAAGCCGCCGCGAGAAAGCGACCGAAGCCGGATCAGGTCGAGCGCGCAGAAAACGCGTTCCTGACCGCAGCAGCGGGCATCCCCGCGGTTTGACGTTATCGGTGATCGCTGCCGAGCGCATGCGCCAAGACCTTGCGCATGACGTTCGGCAGAGCTTCTTCGGCGAGATCTTCGATCTTCGACCAGCGCGCACCTTTTGGCGCCTTCGTTGCGCGCGGCACTTGCGTAACAAAAACCGCAAGCTCGAGCGGAAAGTGCGTGAAGACGTGACGCACAATTCCCGGAACGCGCCGCCATTTTGCGCGGCGCAGAGGCGGCGCCGACCGAAGTGCGCCTGCAACATCGAAATCATGCGACCACTCACTGCCGGGTACTTCGCTCATGCCGCCGAGCAAGCCCTTCTCCGGTCGCCGGCAAAGCAGCACGGCCGAGTCGGCGCGCAGTGCGACAAACGCCGCGCCGCGCCGCAACGCGCCTTCGCGTTTGGGCGCTTTGCGCGGGAAGGTTTCCTGATTGCCGCGCGCATTTGCGACGCATGCGCGGTTCCACGGACAGAGCGCGCAGGCCGGCCGCTTGGGCGAGCAGATTGTGGCACCGAGATCCATAAGCGCCTGCGCGAAGTCGCCGGCGCGCTCACTTGGTAGCAATGCGGCCGCTAGCCTCTTGATCTCAGGCTTGGCAGCAGGCAATTCCCCTTCGACGGCGAATAGCCGCGACACCACACGCTCGACATTGCCGTCGACCGCGACCGCTGGATGATCGAACGCAATCGCCGCCACGGCGGCCGCGGTGTAGTCGCCAATGCCGGGCAGCGCGAGTAACGATTCAATGTCCTCGGGAAATATCCCCTGGTGCCGCTCGACCAGCGCCTTCGCGCAGGCATGCAGGTTGCGGGCGCGCGCGTAATAGCCGAGCCCCGCCCAAGCCCGCAGGACGTCCTCGAGGCTTGCGGCCGCCAGCGTATCGACCGTCGGCCATTGCGACAAAAACCGCGCATAGTAAGGCGCAACCGCCCTCACTGTCGTCTGTTGCAACATGATTTCGGAAAGCCAGACCCGGTACGGATCGGACCGATGTCCCGGCCGGGCACGCCAGGGCAGCACGCGCGCGTGCTTGTCGTACCAGGCCAGAAGTTCAGCGGCCTCCGGCACCGGGGCTTTCTTCCGCGATGGTAATCGGACTGCTAGGGTCATGGCGCCGACGATGGCACAAGGCCTGTCCTCATGAGCAAGTCCTCGCGCAGTTTTCCCCGCCCGCTTTCGGAGCTGCTGGGCGCAACCCTCAGCGATGTCCTGAAGGCCCAGGGCTTCGCCTCGACGGAAATCATTTCACGCTGGGCGGACATTGTAGGACCTGAGATCGCTGCCCATAGCGAGCCGCGCAAGATCAGCTGGCCGCGCGCGGTCGGCGACAACGAGCCGGAGCCGGCGACACTGGTCTTGCGGGTCGAGGGCCCGGCGGCGCTCGAAATCCAGCATCTGTCCGCCGTCATTCTCGAACGGGTCAACCGCTTTTTTGGCTGGCAGGCGATCGGCCGAATCGCCCTGCGTCAGGCCCCCCTTCGGCGTCGCGAAACTCGGCCCCCGAGCCCGCCGGACCCCGCGGCGGCGGCACGCATCGCTGAATCTTTGCCCGACGTCGCGGATGATGACTTGCGGCAGGCTCTTGGCCGCCTAGGCGCTGCCCTCAAGAGAAATTGAGCCATCTGGGCGGCTTGGCAGGCGGGCGCCCCATTGCCACAATTGTGCTGTCCAGCTAGCCAATAGTCTGATTAGACCGGCATTCAGCCCCAGGAGCCTCCATTGCAGATCACCCGCCGCGCATTTAGCCAGACGACGGCCACCCTTGCGCTCGCCACGGGCGTGCTTGGTTTCTCCTCGCTATCACCGTTCCCGGATATGGCGTTCGGCGAGACGGTGCCCACGGGCGAATTGATGAAACCCGACGCCTTGCCCGAAATGGCGATCGGCGATGACAAGGCGCCGGTGACCGTTATCGAATATGCCTCGATGACATGCCCGCACTGCGCGCATTTTCAGGAGGTGACGTTCCCCGAGCTCAAGAAGCGCTACATCGACACTGGGAAGGTCCGCTACATATTCCGCGAATTCCCGCTCGACAGTCTCGCGGCGGCTGCCTTCATGCTGGCGCGCTGCGCCGGCAAAGACGACAAGGAAAAATATTTTGCTCTCGTCGACACGTTGTTCCGCCAGCAGCGGCAGTGGGCGGTGGAGAAACCTATTCCGCCGCTGCTTGCGATCGCCAAGCAGGCCGGCTTCACCGAGCAGACATTCAATGCCTGCCTTGCGAATCAGCAGATGCTCGACGGCATCGAAAGCGTGCGCCAGCGAGCCATCAAGCAGTTCAAGGTGCAATCGACCCCGACCTTTTTCATCAATGGAACAGCTCACCCGGGCGCCCTCTCCATTGATGAGATGACCAAGGCGATCGACCCCTATCTCAAGGGCTGATAAGGGTTTTTTGGCTTCGAGAAGAGGACTGGCGCGCGCCTGCCGCTGCAGTTTTGTCCCCGGCCCGCCCGAAAGGTCTGGAAAACCGCTGCTGCGGTCCGCACGGCAGTTGCCCTCGCGAGCGCGGCGATTCATTCTCCGGCGGACGCGGCAAATGGGCAGCCAAATCCGGGCCAAGCCCCGGGAAGGCTTGCTGAATTAGTGAATGAAAAATCAGATGGACCGGCGGGCTCTCTCGCCTCGCGCACGATCCCAAGAGTCTCTGTTTCCGCAAATCAGGTTTGGCGGCGCAGGAAGGTCGCAGACAAGTGCGCCAACAAAAGAATGCATGAGGCTCTAAGCCGATGAAACTTACAAGGCTGCGCCTGCTCGGCTTCAAATCATTCGTCGAGCCCACGGATTTTCTGATCGAGCCGGGACTCACCGGCGTCGTCGGACCGAACGGTTGCGGCAAGTCGAACCTGGTTGAAGCGCTGCGCTGGGTGATGGGTGAATCGTCCCATAAATCCATGCGCGCCTCGTCCATGGATGATGTGATTTTTTCTGGCTCAAACAGCCGTCCGGCGCGTAACAATGCCGAGGTCGCGATCGCGATCGACAACTCGTCACGTTCGGCACCTGCGGCCTTCAACGACCAGGACTCCCTGGAGATCGCCCGGCGTATCGAGCGGGATTCCGGATCCAACTACCGGATCAACGGGCGCGAAGTGCGTGCGCGCGATGTGCAGATTCTTTTCGCGGATGCATCCACGGGCGCCCGTTCGCCCGCACTCGTGCATCAAGGGCGCATCGGCGAGATCATCCAGGCCAAGCCCGAGCAGCGGCGGCGCGTGCTCGAAGAAGCGGCGGGCGTCGCCGGTTTGCATGCACGCCGCCACGAAGCCGAGCTGCGGCTCAAGGCGGCGGAAACAAACCTTCTGCGGGTCGAGGATGTCATCGGACAGCTCGCTGCGCAGGTCGACGGCCTGAAAAAACAGGCGCGCCAAGCCATTCGATATCGCACCGTGTCCTCGCAGGTGCGCAAGTCGGAGGCGACGCTCTATCACTTGCGCTGGACGGCTGCGAACAACGAAGTAGCGGAAGCCGAGCACGCCAAAGACGTCAGCGTGCGCACGGTTGCCGAGCGTGTTGGCGCAGAGGCCGAAGCGTCCAAACGCCAGGCGCTTGCAGCGGCTTCACTTCCAGAGTTGCGCGAGGCCGAGGCGCGCGCGGGCGCGGCATTGCACCGTCTCAATGTCGCCCTTCAGGAACTCGACCGGGAAGAGGCACGCGCCAAGGATCGTATTGCCGAACTCGATTTGCGGCTCGTGCAATTTGCCGCGGATAGCGAACGCGAGCAGCGGCTTGCTGTCGACGCTGAGCAGGCAATCGCTCGCCTCGCCACTGAGGAAGAGACCATTCGCGCCGAGGCGCGGGAAAGCGCCGGCCGCCGTAGCGGCGTCGACGCAAAGGTGTCGGAGGCGGATGCCGAGCTAAGCGCTGCCGAGAAGATTTTCAGTGATCTCACGACTGCGCTTGCCGACCTGACCGCCCAGCGCAACCGTTTCGAAAACGCCTCGCGCGAGCAAAACGAGCGCATTGCCAGGATTTCATCGGAAATCGCGGCCATCGAGCGTGAACTCGCAACCCTGCAAAGCGCCGATAGCGCGCCCCTTGCAGCCGTCGTCGAGGGTGCGCAAGCCGCGTTGACCGAAGCCGAAGCAGCCGCGATTGCGGCGGAAGCCGCGCACAATATGGCGCGCGCAGAACTCGAAACCGCCCGCGAGGCTGCCGCCGAAGCCGAAAAGCGGGTGCAACGCCTCGAGACCGAAGCGAAGACGCTGTCCAAGATGCTGTCGCTCGAAACCCGCAGCCTGTGGCCGCCGGTCATCGACCACGTGTCCCTTGAAAAGGGCTACGAGAAGGCTCTCGGCGCCGCGCTCGGCGACGATCTGGACGCGCCCGTCGATCCGTCGTCACCCATGCACTGGACCGAGGTGAAGAGCGAGACTGGCGACCCGGGCCTGCCCGATGGGGTCGAGGCGCTGGCGCGTTATGTCAAGGCACCCGCGCAGCTTGCTCGGCGCCTCGCTCAAATCGGCGTGGTCGAACGCGACGCCGGAATTCGACTTGCCGGCGCCCTAAAGACCGGGCAGCGGCTGGTATCGCGCGACGGCGACCTTTGGCGCTGGGACGGTTTTGTCGCCGCCGCCCATGCGCCGACCGGTGCCGCCCGGCGCCTGGCGCAACGCAGCCGGTTTGCCGAGATCGACGGCGAACTTGAAACCGCGCGCAGCGAGGTCGAGGCGAAACGCCAGGCACTGCAAGCAGCACAATCGGCCTTCGATGCGGCGGGCAGTGCCGAAACCGAAACGCGGGCACGCGAGCGCGACCTTAATCGCCAGGCCGCACGGCTTTCAGCACTCGCGGAAGCGCGCACGCGGCTCAACATGAGCCGCGACGAGGCAGTCGCCGCGAAAGCAGAAGCCGAAACGGCGCTCGGCGCGCTTGTTCCGGCGCCCGATCTCGAAATGAAGCTCGTACAGGTGCGCGACGACATTGCGGGCAAGCGCGCGAAGCTTGCCGAAGTGCAGGCGGAACAGCAGGCGATGGTCCGCGAAGCCGAACTGGCCGATCGCCGCCTGTCGCAGCTTGCCGCCGACAAGACCGGCTGGGTCGAACGCCAGCAAGGCGCGCGCACACAGATTTCGACGCTCGAGCAGCGTATCACTGAGGCCAAGCGCGATCGCACTGAGCTGGAAAACGCGCCGCAAGTCTTCGCCGAGAAGCGCAGCGCATTGATCACAGAAGTTAAAACTGCCGAAACCGGACGCCGCGCCTGCGCCGACCGCCTGCAGGAGGCCGAGAACGCGCTGGCGGAAGCTGATCGCGATGCGCGCGCGGCACTCGAGGCGGCAAGCACCGCGCGCGAGGACTTGGCCCGCGCAGAAGAACGTTTCGAGGGCGCCAAGCGCCGGCTCGCGGATATCGGCCGCGAGATCCACGACATGCTTGAAATTCCCCCGTCAGCGGTCGCAGAACTTGCCGAAATCAAGCCGACCGATCCGCTGCCGAATCTCGCCGACATCGAATCCACGCTGGAACGTCTGCGGCGGGAACGCGAGCGACTCGGCGCGGTCAATCTGCGCGCCGAAGAGGAACTTCGCGAAGTCGAAACGCAGCATACATCCCTGACCACGGAGCGCGACGATCTGGTCGAAGCCATCAAGAAGCTGCGCCTCGGCATCCAGAGCCTGAACCGAGAGGCGCGCGAGCGGTTGCTCGCCTCGTTCGAGCAGGTCAACAAACACTTCCAGCATCTGTTCACGCAGCTGTTCGGCGGTGGCACCGCCGAACTGCAATTGATCGAGAGCGAAGATCCGCTCGAAGCCGGGCTGGAAATTCTGGCCAAACCGCCCGGCAAGAAGCCGGCAACATTGTCGCTGCTGTCAGGCGGCGAACAGGCGCTGACCGCGCTGGCGTTGATCTTCGCGGTGTTCCTGACGAATCCGGCGCCGATCTGCGTGCTGGACGAAGTGGACGCCCCTCTCGACGATCACAACGTCGAACGCTTCTGCGACCTGCTCGATGAGATGACTAAATCGACCGACACGCGCTTCGTGATCATCACACACAACCCGATCACCATGGCGCGCATGAACCGCTTGTACGGCGTCACCATGGCGGAACGCGGCGTGTCGCAGCTCGTCTCGGTCGATCTCGAAGCCGCCGTACGGTTCCGCGAGGCGAGCTAGCGTTTAAGCCGCCGCTGTTCTCTTGGGGTCGCTTTGCGCCACAAGGCGCGGCTCGCCCGAAAGCCAGGCGGAACTTACCGACCACTCGTGATCCCGCCCGCAGGCAGGGCACCGCATGCGGGCGGTGACGGGAGGTAGCTTGCGGAACACACTCGGTTCGGTCTCGATTGCCGTCGAAACCGCGCGGCCTGTCATTGGGCACTTGATCATCACCAAACTCATGGGTGATGCCCTCCGAATTACTCCCACCCTCGTCAGGCTGCGATGGAACTCAAGGAACATGTCCATCTGACGACGGATTCACGCCCTGTGGATAAATTTTAGATGATCACGTTACCGCCCGGAACCATTCCCGGTGACCGGCGTTAATGCCGCGTGTATTTCAGCTGGGCGGCTCCCCCCTTACCCCCCGAATAGCCGTCTGGCGAAGAGACCCCGGGTTTATGCTCGGGGTCTTTTTTACGCCGATCAGAGACTTCACAATGACTACCGGGCTGCCGGCGGCGACCCCTACCCGGTTGCCGTTGGCCGCTGCGGTCTGACTTGAGCTAGACTGATTTCGTTCAAATACTCACCGCTTCCCAATCCGGAGCCCGTTTCATGTCCACCACCAGCTGGGTTGTGCTTGGTGTCATCGTCGTCATCGTCGTTTGGGCGATCAGTATCTACAACAGGCTCGTCGCCATGCGGCAGAGGACCAATCAGGCCTTCGCCGACATCGACGTGCAACTCAAGCAGCGCCACGATCTCATTCCCAACCTAGTCGAGACGGTCAAAGGCTACGCGGCGCACGAGCGCGGTACGCTTGAAGCGGTCATCCAGGCGAGAAACGCGGCAATCGCGGCGCCCGGAATCGAGCAAAAGGTGGCGGCCGAAAATGTACTCAGCGGTGCGCTGCGCCAGTTGTTCGCACTATCGGAGAATTATCCGGACCTCAAAGCCAATGCTAATTTCCAGCAGCTGCAGAGCGACCTGTCCGACATTGAAAACAAGCTCGCGGCGTCACGGCGTTTCTTCAACAACGCGGTGCAGGAATACAACACGGGCATCCAGCAGTTCCCCGCATCACTTTTCGCCGGCGTTTTTGGCTTCGCGCAACGGACTTTTTTCGATCTCGGCGAAACGCGCGCGCAGCTCGACCAAGCGCCGAGTGTGAGGTTTTAGGAACCACACCGGTCATGGCCGGGCTTGTCCCGGCCATCCATGAATAAAGACGTGGATGCCCGGCACAAGGCCGGGCATGACGATGGAAGGTCCAGCAAAGACACGATGGCCGCCTACGGACTCTATAGCCATATCCAGTCGAACAAGCGGCGCTCGGTCGCGCTACTGATCGGCCTGTTCTTTCTGGTCTATGTGCTGGTGTTCGCCGGCGCGCTCGTCGCCGAAGGGCTCACCACCAATGCGCCGCTCGACTACCTCGTGCAGGCCGCCGTGTACGACTTCGTCAAGGCCGCGCCGTTCGCCACCGTCGGCGCTGTCATCTGGATCGCGATTGCCTACAAATTCCATCAATCGATGATCGACGCGGTCACCGGCGCCCGCGAGGTTTCTCGTCAGGAGGCGCCGGAGCTTTACAACCTGCTCGAAAATCTTTGCATTTCCCGCGGCATCACGATGCCGACCCTGCGCATTGCCGATGATGATGCCCTCAACGCCTTCGCCACCGGCCTGAACGAGAAGCAATATTCAATCACGGTGACGCGCGGCCTGATGAATGCGCTTAATGCCAGGGAAATGGAGGCCGTGCTCGGGCACGAGCTCACGCATATCCGCAACGGCGACGTGCGCATGCTGGTCATCGCCGTTGTGATTGCCGGCGTGATCTCCTTCTTCGGCGAAATGATTTTCCGCCTGTTCTTCCAGAACGCCTTTTATGGCGGCCGGCGTGGCGGCGGCGACGGCGATCGAAAGGGCGGCGGCGCCGGGCTCGCCATCATTATCGGGCTGGTGCTGATCGTCGTCGCCTGGGTGCTGTCGATCGTTATTCGGTTTGCCCTGTCCCGCCGCCGTGAATTCCTCGCCGACGCGGGCTCGGTCGAGCTCACGAAAAATCCGGATGCGATGATTTCCGCATTGCGCAAGATCGAGGGACGCGGCGAACTGCATGCCGCCAATTCCGCCGTCATGGAAATGTGCGTCGACAATCCGCGCGAGGGCTTTGCCGATCTCTTTGCCACGCATCCGTCGGTCGATGCCCGCGTCGAGGCATTGGTGCGGTATGCGGGTGGCCACGACCCCGGGCCGCTGGCCGTGGAATATGACGAGCCTGGCCGCCTTCCCGCCCCGGAGGCGGAAGGCCCATGGGGTCACGGCGAGCGCAATCAGGGCGAAGCAAAGCCGTTCCTGCCGGACGAGCCGCCGGTCGATCTTGGCGGCGGTCCGGCCGGGCCGTGGGGACCGCGCCGCGGTTAAGCAACGCGCATAGTCGGCTCCTAACATAGGGACTCCCGGCAGCTCGCTGCCGGGAGTCGTTGTCTCGCAAAAACGCTGTCGCGCGATCAGGGATAGAAATCGCGGTGAACGCGGAAGCGAAAGTGCAGCTGATCCTGGTCGCTAATCGGACGCGCGCCAACTGCGCTGAGAGCCGTATTGGGTTGGACGCCGACAAGGCCCCAATTGGCGCTCTGCAGTTTTGCGTACATGACCGTCAACGCCCATATAAAAGTCCTTGGTTACATTCCACTGCGTCCGCGATCCGACCCACCATGTTGACCAGTCATTGTCGCAGTTCAGGCGAGATACCGTCGGATCACCGGTACAGAGAATGTTGTTCGCGATCTCGTTGTAGCTCACTGCCGCATAGCCATCATAAACGGATGTCCTCCAGCGCGGATTCCAGAAGTGATCGTAAGCCGCGTTGATGCCCCAAGCTGTCGTCAACTGAAGTTCGGTCGCCGGCGGGGCATCAGCATCGATTTGACCGCCGAAGACAGCGTCACTCAGAAACCCGAATCCCGCGCTGTTGCCATCGAGCTTACTCCAGTTGGTGTTGGGCGTGTTGTGCACATAACGTGCCGCACCTTCGGTGTAGTTGATCTGGGCCTGGAAGAAATCACCTTGCCCGATCATCGGCGCATTCAGCTTGATGCCGGCGCCGACCGCGAAGCCCCATTTGTCATCAAGATGACCCGATGCCGGTGTCAGCAAGTCGTAGTAGGTGGCATTGACTTGGTGCAGTGCGCCCATGATCTGCGCCGAGCCCCATGCCTGATCGACGCGAAGATTTGCGACGACGTCAGGCGCCTGGAAACCACCGTATTGGTTGGGGAAGGGGTCGGAAAGCGTCACGCTCGCCCTACCGCGCTGGATTTGAGTCATGCGACGCATCTCGGCGGCAATTGTCGCCGAGATGACCGTTGCCGAACTGTGCCGTGTAACCGAGAACCTTCCAGCCACCGTCACCGGTGTCAGAGGATGGGAATGAGCCCCAGCATGACGTCGCCGGCACGCTGTAGAAGTCATAGAACGACTGCGCCAGGCCGAACGTGAAACCCGCCCACTGAATGAAGGCGCGGTTCGCGCTGAAGCCCGGAGGAGCGCCAGTCGTGTCGTTGTCGTTCAGGCCGACCGCAATGTAGCCGCGCACCGTCCCGTACTCGGTCTGGTTACGCGCATCGGCCGTGATGTAACCACGCGACCGCCACGTGCTGTTGCTGGTCGTGCGATCGTTTCTGTTCGCGTTCGCCCAACCCCATGTGATGCTGCCGTTGTCTCGGCGCTCACCAGCCGCCGATCTTGATGCACATGTCGGTGCCGGGGATGTAATAGAACCCGACGCCGTACAGGCTGCAGATCTTCACGTATTGGACCGGCTTCGCCTTGACAGGAAGATCGGCCGCTTGCGCTCCAGCTATTGCAACCAGACCGGCTGCCGAGCCGAGCAACAGGCTTTTCATCATTTTCATTTTGAAACCTACAATCATCGATTTCGTCACTCGCGCATCAGGCATCGAGCGACCCTCCCCCCGTTGCAAAATCACCACTGCTCTCTCCGTCATCCGGATCTGGAGTCGCAACGTGGTTTAGATTTAGAAGTTGTGGCTAAGAGCGCTTGGGCCATCGCGTCGGCGATTTTGTCGTGAGCGACAATTCGCAGGATTTAAGGTGCGCAAATGCATTTACTCATCACACTGTTGTATTTTGATCACGATCATGATGCGCGAGGGTTTGCATTTCGCGCGACGCGCGTACCGATGGTCGCAAAATATAGGAAGACCTTTTCTATTTTTGTCGCCATTCGCTCGTCGACGATCGCTTCGGCCCAAGCAATTTATTTTTTTTGATCACAATGTCAGATCGTCCGACGCGCCGGTGGCGACAGACTCCGGCGCAGCCTTAATGGACACCCGGCCGACGTTTTGGGCTCACCTTCTTCAACGTCGGCCGGCTGCACTTTGCAGCCAACAATTTCAGCCCAGACTAAATGCAGTAAATACGGGAGCTAATGCCCCTCAAATGAGATGAGCGTGCGCACCGGCACGTTGAGCTTGCGCAGCTTGTCAGCACCACCGAGTTCGGGAAGGTCGATGACGAAACATGCGGCGAGCACGTCGGCACCGAGCTGGCGCAGCAGCTTCGCAGCCCCTTCCGCGGTGCCGCCGGTAGCAATCAGATCATCCACAAGGATGACACGTTCGCCCTTCGACACCGCATCTTCATGCATTTCCATTTCATCGATGCCGTACTCAAGCGAATAGCCGATACTGACGCGCTTGTAGGGCAGCTTTCCTTTCTTGCGGATCGGAATGAAGCCGGCCGACACCTGATGCGCGACGGCACCGCCGAGGATAAAGCCACGGGCTTCAATGCCGGCCACTTTGTCGATCTTCATACCGGCCCAGGGCTGCACCAGCTCGTCCACCGCGCGGCGGAAGGCGCGCGCATCGCCCAAAAGCGTCGTGATGTCGCGGAACATGATGCCGGGCTTGGGATAGTCGGGGATCGACCGGATTGCCGCGCGCAGGTCGTGTTCGACGGAGGAAGATGGCATCGATCTATCCTTTCAGCACCCGGCCGGCCACCGCGTCGAGCTTCCTGATCAACTCCGGGTCGCGCGCCTCAGGGGCCGTGATCAACGCCGTGTCAAGCGCGCGATCTGAGCCCACCGGGCAAGGTTCATGCTCGCGCGGAAAATCGAGGGCCAGCCGCGCGACAAGACGTTTTGCTTTTTCGGCGTTCGCCAACAGCACATTGATGATGTCCTTCACGGTGACCGCATCGTGATCGGGATGCCAGCAATCGAAATCGGTCACCATGGCAACGGTCGCATAACAAATCTCGGCTTCCCGCGCGAGCTTGGCCTCCGGCATATTGGTCATGCCGATCACCGAATAGCCGAGCTGCTTGTAGGTCATGCTCTCGGCGTAGGTAGAGAATTGCGGGCCCTCCATGCAGATGTAGGTCCCGCCGTAATACGGGTCGATACCTTCCTTGAGGGCGGCCTCGCCGATGCGCGCGCGCAGGCGCGGCGAAACCGGATGCGCCATTGATACATGCGCAACGCAGCCCTTGCCGAAAAACGAGCTCTCGCGCTTGTGAGTGCGATCGACGAATTGATCGACGAGGACGAAAGTGCCCGGCGGCAGGTCTTCGCGAAACGAACCGCATGCCGACAGCGATACCAGATCGGTGACACCGGCCCGCTTGAGGATGTCGATATTGGCCCGATAGTTGATATCGGAGGGCGAAAGACGATGACCCTGATCGTGACGCGAAAGAAACACGACCGGCAGGCCGCCGATCTCACCGATGCGCAGTGGTCCGGAAGGCTCGCCCCACGGGCTGGCAATGCGCTGCTCGCGCACGTTCGTCAAACCCGGCAGGTCATATATGCCGGACCCTCCGATGATGCCGAGGATTGATCTAGCCATCCCTCCCTGCCCTCAAAGCGCACAAACGAAGGGCCCCGAATGGGGCCCTTGCGTCAAGTGCTTTCGTGGTTGCAGTGTCAATGCACGGCCGACCACACCTTCTTCTTCGTGAAGTACATCAGACCCGCCAGCACGATCAGGAAGATCATCACCTGGAAGCCGAGGCGCTTGCGCTGCACGAGGTGCGGCTCGGCGGCCCACATCAGGAATGCCGCGACGTCCTTCGAATACTGGTCCACTGTCTGCGGCGCACCGTCGTCGTAGGTGACCTGGCCCTCCTGCAGCGGCTTCGGCATCGCAATGTTATGGCCGGGGAAATATTTGTTGTAATGGCCGTTCTGCGGCAGCTGGAAGCCTTTCGGCGGCTCCTCATAGCCTTTGAGAAGCGCCGCAATGTAGTCGGGGCCCTGCTCCTGATACTGCGTGAACATGTCGAACACGAACCAGGGGAAACCCCGCTGATAGGTGCGCGCCTTCGCCAAGGTCGACATATCCGGAGGCGCGACGCCGTGCACGGCCTTCGCCGCAAGCTCGTTTGGAAACGGTGACGGGAAATAATCGGCCGGCCGGCCGGAACGCTCGGTCGGCGCCCCCTTGTCATCGAGATCCTGGATCCTGGCCTCGGCGGCCACTGCTGCCACCTGCGCTTCACTGAAGCCCGGGCCGCCCGGCTCGGCGAGATTGCGGAACGAAACCATCGACATCGAATGGCAGACCGCACAGACTTCCTTGTAAACCTTGAAGCCGCGCTGTAGCTGCGCCTCGTCATATTTCCCGAATGGTCCCGCGAATGACCATTTAAGCTTTGGCGGTGTAACCTGCTCCTCGGCTGCCGCAGGCAGGACCAGCGCGGCGACCGCGCCGGCAATAGTGAAAGCAAGAACAGTGCGTTTCATGATTGTCATTGCCTGCCCGCCGCTCACGCCTTTGCGCCCAGGACCGACTCCGAAATTGAATTCGGCAGCGGCTTGGTCTTTTCGAAGATGCCGAGCAGCGGCATAACGATCAGGAAGAAGGCGAAGTAGTAGGCCGTGAATATCCGCGACAGGATGACGTAAATGCCCTCCGGCTGCTTCGAGCCGAGCCAGCCCAGCCCGATGCAGGCGATCACCCAAAGCCAGAAGAACTGCTTGAAGAGCGGCCGGTAGCGCGCCGAACGCACACGAGAGGTGTCGAGCCAAGGGATAAACGCAAGGACGACGATCGACGCAAACAATGCGATCACGCCCATCAGCTTGTCCGGAATGGATCTCAAAATTGCGTAGAACGGCAGATAGTACCACTCGGGCACGATTTCCGCCGGAGTCACCGCCGGATTTGCCGGGATATAGTTGTCGGCATGGCCGAGGAAGTTCGGGATGTAGAACACGAACCATGCATAGAGAATGCAGAACACGGCCATGAAGAAGCCGTCCTTGACCGTGGCGTAAGGCGTGAACGCCACCGTGTCCTTGTCCGCTTTAATATCGATGCCGGTCGGATTGTTCTGGCCGGCGACATGCAGCGCCCAGATGTGCAGCACCACCACGCCCGCGATCACGAACGGCAGCAGGTAATGCAGTGAATAGAAGCGGTTGAGGGTCGGGTTGCCAACGGCATAGCCGCCCCACAGCCACGTCACGATCGCATCGCCGACACCCGGAATGGCGGAGAACAGGTTGGTGATCACGGTCGCCGCCCAGAAACTCATCTGGCCCCAGACCAGCACGTATCCCATGAAACCGGTCGCCATCATCAGCAGGTAGATGATGACGCCAAGGATCCACAACACTTCGCGCGGCTCCTTGTATGAGCCGTAGTAGATGCCGCGGAACATGTGGACATAGACGGCGAGGAAGAACATCGCGGCGCCATTGGCATGCAGATAGCGCAACAGCCAACCGAAGTTGACGTCGCGCATGATGGCCTCGACCGATTTGAAGGCGAGATCAACGTGCGGCGTGTAATGCATCGCCAGCACGATGCCGGTGATGATCTGCACGCCGAGCATGAACGCGAGGATGCCGCCGAACGTCCACAGGTAGTTCAGGTTGCGCGGCGTCGGATAGGCAACGAAGGAAGAATGAATCAGGCCGCCAACTGGCAACCGCTTCTCGAACCATTGCAGAAATTTGTTCTGCGGTTGGTAGGTCGAGTGTCCGCTCATGATTGAACCTTGAATGCGACGTTTCGCTTAGCCGATCTGGATCTTGGTGTCGGAAACAAACTTGTAGGGGGGCAGCGGCAGGTTTTTCGGTGCCGGACCTTTGCGGATACGCCCCGAGGTATCGTACTGCGAGCCATGGCATGGGCAGAACCAGCCGTCATACTCGCCCTGATGCGCAAGCGGGATGCAGCCGAGGTGCGTGCAGATCCCGATGAGCACGAGCCACTGGTCATGGCCTTGCTTGACGCGCGCCGAGTCCGCCTCCGGATCGGGCAGGCTCGCAACATTCACCTTCTGCGCCTCTTCGATATCTTTCTTGGTGCGATGGAAGATGAAGATCGGCTTCGAACGCCAGAACACCTTGATGATCTGCCCATCCGAAATGGGGGCGAGATCGACTTCGATCGGCGCACCGGCCGCGATCGTCGATGCGTCGGGGTTCATCTGCGCGATAAGCGGGACGAGGGTCGCCGCAGCCCCCACCGCGCCGACGGCGCCGGTGGCAATATAAAGAAAGTCGCGGCGCGTGTGCTCCGCCGAAGACACGGTCGTCACGTCTAAAGCCCTCTCCTCCGGTGGCTTGTTCATCCGCCCGAGGCTGGAGCCCAGGACCGAAGTCCGACGGGCGGCGGGGCGGACCGGGTGCGGCAGCCCCTGAAAAGGCAGGGCAACGCGTCGGCGGGGTTCTATTGGCACCCTTGCCGTAAGAGCGCAAGCCCGCTATCGCGCCCGCGAGGATTAGTCGCATAAATCATTTGTCTAGCGCGGCTTTGTGCCGGCCGACGAGGGATGCCGGGCCCACCATGCGGATCGCCCTTTATGAGCCGGATATCCCCCAGAACACCGGGACGATTCTGCGATTGTGCGCCTGCCTGAGGATCGAGGCGCACATCATCGAGCCAACCGGATTTCCGGTGACCGATCGCGCCTTTCGCCGCGCCGGCATGGATTACATCGACCGCGTCACTATTACCCGTCATGGCTCGTTCCCGGCATTCGAGGAGTGGCGGCTGCGCGAACGGCTGCCGCTTGTGCTTCTGACCACGGCGGCGGAACAGTCGTACCTCGACCACGCATTCACGCCGGATCAGGTGCTGCTGTTCGGACGGGAGAGCGCCGGCGTTCCGACGGCCGTCCATGAAGCGGCCGATGTCCGCCTGCGCATCCCGATGGCGCCTGGCATGCGGTCACTGAACATTGCCGTGGCCGCGGCAATGGTGGCCGGAGAGGCTCTACGGCAGACGCAGGATTTTGTGCGGTGATAGGATTGGCTGAGCGAGAAAGAGAAATGGATCAGTCCGCACTCGAATCGCAAAAAGCCAAGGCCCGCGCCTGGTTCGAAGCGCTGCAAAACGATATCTGCGGCGCATTCGAATCGCTGGAAGACGCATTGCCAGCGAATGCGCCCTTCGCCGACCGGGCGGCGGGCCGTTTCGTTCGCACCCCCTGGCAGCGCACCGATCATGCCGGTGCGCCGGGCGGTGGCGGCGTGATGGGGATGATGCACGGCCGCGTATTCGAGAAAGTCGGCGTGCACTGTTCGACCGTGCATGGCGAATTCGCCCCCGAATTCCGCAAGGAAATACCCGGCGCAGAAACAGACCCCCGCTTCTGGGCCTCCGGCATTTCGCTGATTGCGCACCCACATAATCCGAACGTGCCGGCGGTGCATATGAACACGCGCTTCGTCGTTACCAGCAAATCCTGGTTCGGCGGCGGCGCCGACCTCACGCCCGTGCTTGATAGGCGCCGCCTGCAGAACGATCCCGACAGCATCGCGTTTCATGCCGCGATGAAAACCGCGTGCGACGGGCACGCCGAGATCGCGCCCTATGACAAGTACAGGAAATGGTGCGACGAATATTTTTTCCTCAAGCATCGCAATGAACCGCGCGGCGTCGGCGGCATCTTTTATGACTATCTCGAAACCGATTGGGACGAGACCTTCGCCTTCACGCAAGACGTCGGCCGGACGTTTTTGCGCGTCTATCCAAACCTGGTGCGTAAAAATTTCACGCAGCCCTGGAGCGAGTCCGAGCGTGAAGAGCAATTGATACGCCGCGGTCGTTACGTCGAATTCAACCTGCTCTACGACCGCGGAACGATTTTCGGGCTGAGGACGGGAGGCAATGTGGAATCGATTCTGTCGTCCATGCCGCCGGTCGTGAAATGGCCGTAATCAGCTCAGCGCAGCGCACCCCAGACCAGAAATACCCCGCCGAACAGAACCACCGCGTCGAGAATTGCCGTATGCACGTGCACTGGCATTCGCTCGACGAAAGCCTTGGCAAGAAAAGCGCCCGGCAATGCGACAATGCCGATCAGCAGCGCGAACGCGAGTACCTGCGCAGTGATCACGCCGACAAATCCGAAAACGGAAATCTTCACGATGCCGATGACGATCGAAATGGCCGCGTCGGTCGCGATGACACCTGCCCCCTCCACACCGGCCGCCATGAGCAGCGAGAGTAGAATTACGCCAGAGCCAGCCGTGCCGCCGACCACTACGCCGTAACCGAAGGAACCAAGCGCCAGGCCGCCATCGCCAACCTTGAATCCACGCTGCCGAAGCAGCCGCCGCAACGGCACGCTCGCGATCAACATCGTGCCGATAACAAGTGCTGCGCCGGCACTGCTGAGCTTGGTGTAACCCCAGGCTCCAAGGATGCAAGTCGGCACCGATGCTGCAAGCACGATCGTCGCCCGCCGCCAGTCGGCGTATTTGAGAAACGCAAAGACGCGGCTCGAATTGGTGAACATTGCCGAGACGGCAATGATCGGCACGACCGGCTCAGCGCCGACCAACGGCACCAGGACCAACGGCATGAGCGCCCCGGTGCCGTAGCCGGACACGCCGCCGACGATCGAGGCCAATAAGGCAACGCCGGCGACGAGCAATAGCTGCGCCAGCGACGCGTTCGCAAAACCGGCGAGGATTTCCATTCAGCGTACGGGGACGAGATCGGCTGGGGAGATTAGCACACTGAAGCGTTCGCACCAGATGACGACGCTCGGATAGTTCTTAAGATCGACGCCTGCAGGGATCGGGTAACGCTGGCTGCCCTCGAAGGAACGCAAACCTCCGAGATCGACGAACATCGTGTCTTTGATACTGGCAGCGTCGCGGATTTTTTCTTTCGGCACCAAATAGACGTGGAACGCCGGCCCGGGGCCCACTTCGAAATCCGATTCCAGAAATACAGCGCGTTGATAGACGCTGACTTTTCCCCTGCCGTAGTGGATTGGATCGGATGGATTTGCGTGAATGAACGTTCCAGTCGCGGTGAGCTGCGAACGATCGGCTTCGTTCAGTTGCTCCACAGCCGGCGGCGGTGGAAAGACAAAGGGGAAGAAAAAGAAGCCGAGGGCAACGCCGAAGGCCGTGCCCAGGACACCGCCAAAAAGGAAATCGCCAGGCCACGCCAAAAGCCGCCCATGCCACCCCCATCGGCTGCAGCATACCTCGCCCGATTAAGGCCGTCATGCGTTTGGGGATTTTAGAACCTCATCCACGATGACGGCGAGCGCGCCTTGATCGGCCGGAAATCCCGCCGCGATCCAGGCTCGTTCCGCCGACGCGAGGGCTGCGCCCAATGCGGGGCCTTGCGGCACGCCCCGCTTTATGAAGTCCGCAGCTTTCACCGGAAATTCCGGCGCGGTCCATCGCTGCGGCAAGGTTGCAAGTGCGCGCCATTCAGGGTCGCTCGACGGCGCGTCCGAGCGCGCCCATCCGAGCAGCGTGTGATCGGTGAAATGCTGAGGATTGAGCTTGTACAACAGCGCTCGTGCCGCTTTTTCGCCGAATGCCGGCGAAATACGCCGCCAGCCTTCGGCCATGGAGGCAAGGCGCTCGTGCTCGCTATTCGTCAGCCGCAGTTTCTGCCAAAGCCGCTCGGCATCTTCGGCGACAATCACGCCCAGCGCCCCGAGCCGCCGCACCGCATCGGGCACCGCGCCGATCGCCGACTCGACCTTGGCCATGTTCTCGAAACCGGCGAGATAGGGCACGCCTCCAAGCACACGCAGCAGCAGTCCCGCATGTGACATGACGGCGAGTGTCGGTGTCGCGTGCGGCGACAACAGCAGCTTCAGAAGCTCCATGCGCACGCGCTCGCGCGAGAGCTGGTCGAGCCCATTGCGGGCGGCGATGCACGCGGCGAGACCTGTGGCATCGGGATGGCCAGCGCCGTACGCGGCATGAAAACGGAAAAAACGCAGAATGCGCAGGTAATCTTCCTCGATGCGTTTGGCCGGATCGCCAATGAAGCGCACGCGGCGATGAGCGAGATCATCGAGGCCGCCGGCATAGTCGTAAACCGTGCCGTCGCGCGTCGCCGACAGCGCATTGATCGTGAAGTCGCGCCGCTCGGCGTCGTCCTTCCAGTCGCGGCCGAATTCGACCTTGGCGTGCCGGCCATAGGTTTCGACGTCTTTACGTAATGTCGTTACCTCAAAGGGATGTTTGTCGATGACGACGGTGATCGTGCCATGCTCGATCCCGGTCGGAACGGCCTTGAAGCCTGCCGCGCCAACGCGCTTCACCACTTCTTCAGGCACAGCCGTGGTCGCCACGTCGACCTCCAGGATCGGCACACCCAGCAACGCGTTGCGGACCGCGCCGCCGACGACGCGCGCCTCCTCGCCGTCGCAATCGAGCACGGCTAGCAGCCGCGGCAACGCGCCAGACGTCAGCCAGGCGGCGTCCTTGAAGCTCCGGTCGGTGCGGCCGATCTGCGACGGCATTACTTCGTGGTCCCCGGCACGAATTTCCCGTCTTCCATGTGCGCCGGCACGTAGGTCGATCCCGGTGGTGCACCGGAGAAGTGCGCAAAATAGGCAAAGCTGCCGAGCACCAGCAGCATTGCAGCGATGGCAAGCGTCAAGACACGCGCCAACGGCCAGGACTTGAGATCCAATACGCCGGCTTTTGTCGCCCACAAGAAAACCACATAGAGCACGAACGGCGTGAGAAACAGAGCAACCTCTGTAAACACCGGGCGAATCATCGGTATATCCGATAGTAAAGATTTCGCAGGATACCAGCCGTCACGCCCCAAATGTAGCGCTCGCCGAAGGTTATCGCGTAATAGCGCCTGGTCATGCCCTGCCAGTCGCGTGAATGGCGCTGCACGTTGTTCTGGTCCATCAGGAAATCGAGCGGCACTTCGAAGGCCGCATCTACTTCGCTGACATTGAGCTTGAGCGCAAATCCGGGTTTCACGCGTGCGATAACCGGCACGATGCGATAGCCGAGCGTAGTCATATACAGATCGAGATAGCCAAGCGGCTCGACGTGGCGGCGGTCGAGGCCAATCTCCTCTTCGGCTTCGCGCAAGGCCGATGCGCGCGGGTCGGCGTCACCGTCATCGATCTTGCCGCCCGGAAACGAGACCTGCCCCGCATGGTCCGGCAGATGCTGTGCGCGTTGAGTGAGCAGCACCGTCGGTTCCGGATGATCGACAATCGGCACCAGCACCGCCGCCG
>DATGDN010000447.1:0-2517 GCA_035310865.1 Pseudolabrys sp.
TATGCTCAATCACCCGACGCTCCCCCTACATTGCTAAGACCCAGTTTTGACAATGCTTTTCGCCGCATGGCAACTTGTCCCCTGCGCTGAAACGGACTCCGCACGACGCGCGTTGCAACAACCGGCGGCCGGACGCAAGAACACCATCGCTTCCTGTCGGAAACCCAGCCCATGACCTATTGCTGCGGAATTCTCGTGCGCGCCGGTCTCGTCATGATCGCCGATACGCGCACCAACGCCGGCCTCGACAACATTTCCACGTTCCGCAAGTTGCATATCTATACGCAGCCCGGCGAACGCATCATGGCGCTTGCTTCCGCCGGCAATCTGTCGCTCAGCCAATCGGTGCGCTCGACCCTCACCGAAGGCGTGGAAAATCCGGACACCGGCGAGGTCGAAACGCTGATGAATGCGCCGAGCATGTTCCAGGCGGCGCAGCGCATCGGTAGCGCCGTAAGAAGCGTGCAGGACGTCGAAGGCAAGGCGCTGGGCAAGGCGCAAGTAGAACACGACGTCTCGTTTTTGTTCGGCGGGCAGATCAAGGGCGGACGCATGCAGCTGTTCATGATCTACTCGGCCGGCAACTTCATCGAGTGCACGATAGACACGCCCTATCTACGGATCGGCGAGCACAAATACGGCAAGCCGGTGCTCGATCGCGCGATCGGCTATGACACCGACCTGTACGACGCGCTCAAGATCGGACTCATTTCGATGGATTCGAGCATGCGCTCCAATCTCGGGGTCGGTCTGCCGATCGACCTCCTCGTTGTGCATAGGGATTCCTGCGAGGCCGAGGTCAACTATCGGATTGAGCCGGGCGAGCCCTACTTTCAGGACCTGCGCGCGCGCTGGTCGGCCGCGTTGCGGGCCGCCCATATCTCGATCCCGCGTCCGCCCTATCGCGGGTCCGCCGGGAACTAAGGAACATCAAGAGTTACAAGGAGATATTCAGCTTTACCCTCAGTTAATTGAACTGGTCGAATTGCCGGTTCGGGTTACTAAAACGAAAGCGAATAGCAAGTTTTGTCCCCTAGCTTCCGGCCCGAAAAGCCTAATGGGCAGGACGCTTTAAGGGACTTCATGGTATCGGCTGTCGCTCGTCCGCGTGCCTCCGACGCGCGGCAATACACCAGTTGGGATCGCGCTCGCCTGAGCGTGGTCGTCCCCATTGGCGTAATCGTCGCCGTGGCGATCGTCTGCATTGTTGTCGCTGTCCTGTCTTCTGCCCAGCGCGCCGACGTCGTCGCGATCGACCATGAGAAGCAATTGTTCTCGCGCGCGATCACCAATTACGGCGAGCGCGTGCTGCGTGAAGTGGAAAGCGTGGCCTCCTCGACGGCGACGATCCAGAACGTCCGGCGGTCATTCGACCGGGTCTGGGCCAAGGATCGAGTCGGCAACTGGCTGGAGACCTATTTCGACCACGACTATGTCTTCATTTTCGACCGCAATGACGAATTGATCTATTCGCTTCTCGGCAACCGGGCCGCGGACGCCAAATGGCTGGCAAGCGCGCGATCCGATTTTGTTTCCGTGATCGAATATATGCGCGGCCGCGATCCGACCTTGCACGGCGCCATCCGTCTCAACCACCCCAGCTTGACCGAAGGCGGCGCGCATCCGCAGTCGGCCGTGATCCGGCGCGTGATGGGAAAGCCGGCCGTCATCGCCGCAGTTGCAGTCGGCCCGGTCGACGGTATTCCCCAATCTGTTGACGGCGATGCACCCATCATCATGTCGGTGAAATTCATCGACGATAGCGCGCTCTCAATCATCGCGGCCCAATTGCGGCTGGTGAACCTGCGCAAGATAGACCAGGCTCCAGTGCCGCAGAGCGACCTCGTCTTTGATCTTACCGGGCCGGATGGCAGCGTCATAGCGCGCTTCGCCTGGACGCCGAAACAGCCGGGCGCCGAGATCGTGCACAACGTGGTGCCATTCATCGCGGTAGCTCTTACCGGTTTCGCACTGCTCGCGGCTTTCGTGCGATACATGCGCCGCACAGCGGCGGCAATTGCGGCCGGCGAATCCCGCCTGCGTCATCTCGCCCTGCACGACCCGCTTTGCGGATTGCCAAACCGAATTTTCTTCGGCGAGCGCCTTGAGGCTGTGATCGAGGAAGTCCGAAATGGCAGCACGCCGGCCGCCGTATTTTACATCGACCTCGACCACTTCAAGGACGTCAACGACACGCTCGGGCACCATGTCGGCGACGAGCTCATCCGGAACGTCACCTTGCGGCTGTCGCATACCCTGCGCGGAGGAGATCTTGTGGCGCGTCTTGGCGGCGATGAGTTCGCGGTGATCTCCTCGATCGCAGGCGACAGCGAGAAGATGATGGGCCTCGCGCAACGTATTATTTCGGCGATCTGCGCGTCCTACTCTATCAGCGGGCAGAATATCATCATCGGCTCTTCGATCGGCATCGCCGTCATCGAAAAGAACTGTGGTACTGCAACCGACATCATGCGCTATGCCGACATGGCGCTTTATCGCGCCAAGAACGAAGGGCGC
>DATGDN010000448.1:0-5401 GCA_035310865.1 Pseudolabrys sp.
AATCTGCCTATTCAATTGATCCAAAAGGGCAGCGCAAATGTCGCGCTAAAAATTGTTGAATCCGAGATAAAGCTGGAAGGACAGGATGCAATCGTCACTAATGCAAATCTGAATCAGGCAAAGGTGGACATAAATCAGAAAGTTTTCGCTGCCATTCAAAGCGCGATTAATTTTGTAAAGCTCAAGGCAATGCTTCCTAAAGAGCTTCAAAAATCGACTGTCGTTTCGACTCGTTTCAGGAGCCAGGGTGGGCATGCCATAGTCGAGATCAACCTGGCCGCTACGAGCGCCCCGAACAGCAATAACTGACGGTTTGCGTGTGGCGAATAATGCAACGCGCCGCCCAATTTGAATGAGGGCTGACGTACACCGTGCCGTGAGCCGGGGCAGGCTCAGGGAGTCGAAATCAGGCCGCTGCTGGTCGCAACAATCCAGCGGTTGCCCCAGCGCACAATAGAAACGACTTTGCCTACTCCCGGGACTCTGTCTCCCTGGGTCACCCGCCAGACGCCATTTGGCCCTTGAACTACCGCGGTGCCATTGCTCACCTCACGCAGCGTCCAGCCTGCAATGGTTGTGGGTCTTGTCTCCGGCATCGGCGCTAGTTTCGGCTCAGGCTGTGGAGCCGGGGATAACCGCGTTTCTTTTGTTGCCTGCTCGGGCTTTGGCGTCGCGATATCCTTTTCCGCTTGCTCTTGCGTGGCGGCGAACTGCTGGACAGTGTTTTGCATCTCGGCGACGTCGCGCGTGATCGCCTCAAGCTGTTCCGCCACTGGCGGGGATGTTGCGCTGTCGCGAGTCTCGCTCGCGGGCAGCGGCTTTGTCGTTGTAACAGACAACCAGCGGCTCAACGGCAGCGTCAAATCCCGGATCATCACCGCCGCCTCGTCGGTCTGTGGCCACCATGCAAAGCCGCCGGCTCCGATCAGGGTCAAGGTGGAAAACAGAGCCAGTCTGCGGAACCTTCGCCGGCCAATCGGCGCCCTTTCTCCGGAGAATTGATCTTCCGGAGAGACGCGAATTGAGGCGTCTGTTCGCAACCCGGCGAAACTTTCAGGTGCCTCGCGAACCCTTCCGTTTGGCTGGCCGAAGGCGCGACTGGAATTCGGATCACTCTCGGGCGCCGCAGAGCCGGCTCGATCGGGTGTCGGCATCGGCACAAGTGACATGGCATCGGCCACACCGTGTTTGGCGATCGCCGCGGGAAGTTGTGTGGAGTCTAGCCGCCTGACGATGGGGCCGGTGCTGGACCAATCTTTCGGCACAAGGGAGACGGAATCGCCCTGATGCCGCGCCTCGTGCAGGGCTGAAGTTTGGGAGGAATCCGCCGGCGCCACAGTTAGCGCAGATTCTGCATAGCGGTGCGGCAGGGTAGAGGCGAGCTCGGGTTCACGGCGGCTTTGAGCGACCTTCATCTCCTTGCCGGCAGCCGCGAACCGCTCCTTGAGTGTCGCGACTTCAGCTTTGAGCAAAATATCCTCGATGTTATGCGTCTCGCGGTCGATTTTGAGACGGTTGATAATGTCGTCTTTCTTGCTCAGGTCGGCCCGCTGCCTGGTGTTACTATCCTTGAGTTGTTCGACGCGTATCTCAAGTTGACGCATCGACATTGCAAATTCTGCCCGTAGCAGATCCTTATCGGCTTGTAATTCCGCCATCGATTGCGGCATGGCGTTTTCAAGACGGCGAATGGTCAGC
Source organism: Pseudolabrys sp. (assembly GCA_035310865.1). Taxonomy (GTDB): domain Bacteria; phylum Pseudomonadota; class Alphaproteobacteria; order Rhizobiales; family Xanthobacteraceae; genus Pseudolabrys. Next base: position 1,699 of record DATGDN010000448.1, read on the forward strand.
CGGACGGCTCGGGCGTGGATCAGAGGGACGACGGCCAACGCGACGAGGACCGCAAACAGGAAGCCAATCCCAAACCACATGATCGATTCGATCATACAAAACCTCACTCACTCAAACGACGCGGCACGGCGAAGCGCGAGCCGCCAAAGGAGTTCTGGCTTCATCACTGGCCGGCTCGGATACCGGCGATCTGCTGGATCGCTACTGAGTGACGTCGATATGCCGTTGACTCCCCAGGCAGCAGCACTCGAACACGGACCTCTACCTGCAGAGTGTAAAATAGTTGTGGTTTAAAAACGGCGCGGTGTTGCCGACAAAGTCCGGAGCTCGAAAGTCTTGAGCGGCTCGATGCCGGGCGAAGGTATCAGGTTAACGGCCCGGCACGTCGGTCCTCAGGATAATTTCCCCCCAAGTCTGTCCCTGCGGTCCGCTCTGGCTCCATTGCGCCAACTGGATTTTCGATGTTCGGTACGCGATAGTCCGCCTTCAGGGGCGTCACCACCTTGTCGAGTATGGAGTAGAAGGGGTGAAAATTACGAATCCAAGTTTCGAGGCCATGTTGGCCGAACTTAGTACTGCATCGGCCGACCTCGCGAAGTCGGCCACTCTGTGCGCTTCGCGTATGGTTCTGCGATCCAAATTGTCAGACGCCATTGCGGATGCAACAAAAGCCGAGCGGGCCGCAGAAGTGCTTCGGGCCATGGCAGCAGACGGAGCGATCCAGCACGAACAGGCGAGCCTCGTGCCCGCACCAGGACGCGGATTTCTGATGCAGCGGGAAAGTGCCGACAGCTGACGCGGGCTGCCTTGCTTTGCAGAGAAGCGACGATTCTGACCAATCGGCCATGCGTTGCCTTTGGCGCATTCGATTATTGGCTGTGCGGTAGCATCGCACTTCGGAAATAGTCACGACTCACACTACTTAAATGACTCTGCGATGCCGTTACGCGCGTGAGTTCCGCGACGCAAATCGCTTCGCAAAAAAAAGCGGCACGACGAAGTTCGTCTGGTCGCTCTAAAGTCATCAAGAGTAGGGAGCGGCCGTGACGACCGTTGTTCAACCCCGGCAGGCTGCACGGTTCGTTTGCCGGTCTTATATGGCTGTTGTGCTTGTGCCCGAGCCGCCGATCATGGAATGGGTAGCCGAGACTGCCCAAAGGATAAAAGAAGCAGAAAGTTTCCTGGCCGGCACGCCGGTGGTGCTCGACTTGAGTGCGGTGACGCTCAGCAAACTGGCAATCGCACAGCTGATATTCGAATTGGAGCAGCGCGGCGTCCGGGTCTTGGGTCTGGAGAACGTTGATCCGGTTTCCACGGGTGCAAGTCTGCCGCCATTGCTGAGATCGAGCCGCACGGCGAGCGCAATCGAGGCACCGGCGCCACGGGTGCCTGATGAGCGTCAAGGCCCGGCAACGCTCCTGCTCGACAAGCCGATACGTTCGGGCCAATCGATCTGCTTTCCTGATGGCGATGTGACTGTGCTCGGTTCAGTAGGCTCAGGCGCAGAGCTCATCGCAGGCGGTTCGATTCACATTTACGGCACATTGCGCGGACGCGCGCTGGCAGGCTCGAACGGCAATCCGCACGCGCGCATCTTCTGTAGCAAAATCGAGGCCGAACTTTTGGCCATCGACGGATACTATTTGACTGCCGACTTGATGGATAAGGGCCTTCACAAGGGGCCGGTCCAGGCATGGCTCGACGGTAACGCGCTGAAAATCACCGCTTTGGACTAAATGGTTCACCTCCAGGAGATGCACACAATGACGAAGGTCGTGGTTGTTACTTCCGGCAAAGGCGGCGTGGGGAAGACTACAACGACTGCGTCAGTGGGAGCGGCGCTGGCGCAAATCGGCCAGAAAGTCGTCATCGTCGACTTCGACGTAGGTCTGCGGAACCTCGACTTGATGATGGGGGCCGAGCGGCGGGTCGTTTACGATCTGATCAACGTGATACAGGGCGTCGCCAAGCTCCCGCAGGCCCTTATCCGCGATAAGCGCATCGAAACGCTTGCGCTTCTTCCTGCTTCCCAGACCCGCGACAAGGATGCTCTCACGGAAGATGGCGTACGGCGCGTGATAGCAACGCTTCGGCAGATGTTCGATTGGGTCATTTGCGACAGCCCCGCCGGCATCGAGCGCGGTGCCACGCTCGCGATGCGCTTTGCTGACGCAGCCATTATCGTCACCAATCCGGAAGTTTCGTCGGTCCGTGATTCCGATCGCATTATCGGGATTCTCGACGCCAAGACGGTAAAGGCCGAGCGCGGCGAGCGTGTCGATAAGCACCTTCTGATCACCCGGTACGATCAGGGACGTGCCGCGCGAGGCGAGATGCTGACTATAGATGATGTGCTTGAGATTCTCTCAACGCCACTCCTTGGCATCGTGCCGGAGAGCGAGGAGATCCTGCGCGCGTCGAATCTTGGCTCACCGGTGACCCTCAACAATCCAGGCAGCAGTGCGGCTCGGGCCTATTTTGACGCAGCCCGGCGGCTCATGGGCGAGGACATCGACATGACTATTCCCACCGACAAAGTGGGGCTGTTTGGCAAGCTCTTCGGGCGGAGAGCGGCATGAACCTTTTCAACCTGTTCAAGCGGGGAGGGTCCGCTCCGGTGGCGCGCGACCGCCTGCAGATTTTGCTTGCTCACGAGCGGTCCACCCGAGCTCCTTCTGATCTTCTCGCCGTGTTGCGTGAAGAAATTCTCGCTGCCGTGGGCCGGCACATCGACATCGCTCATGCCGGTGTCAGTGTGAAGATGAACCGCGGAAATAAAGTTTCGACCCTCGAGGTCGATATCGAAATTCCGAACGGTGGGCCTGTGGCATCAAAGCGAGGGCGGAAGCGCCTGTTGGGGCTGCCGGCACATCGGCCGGCATAAATACCACCGTACCCCCTGACTGCTCACGCTAACCAGGAATACATCTCTTGGTGGCGATGGCGCAGGTGTTGAGTTCGCCGGAAACGGTTCAGTCGCTGTTGCCACATCCCGTACCATCGCCAGGAACTTTATAGGCCGCGCGACGGCGAAAAGGCCGGTACTGATGTCTGGTAGTCTAGAGTATCCACAAACGATTTTCAAATTCAGGCGCAGCGACGATGGGCTTCCATTTTGTCAGTTCGTGCTAGGTGTGATGGGCGAGTCCCGCGGCGTTATCAATCGACGTGCAGTTTCAACGCCGCGACAATTGGCTTCCATTTCGCAGTTTCACGCTGGATGTGGTCGGTGAGATCCTGCGGCGTTCCGCCGCGCGGCTGCGCGCCGAGCTTCGACAGCGCACTTTTCATCGCATCGCCCTTGAGCGCGGTGTTGGTCGCCGCATTGAGGTTTGCGATGACCGCGGGCGGCGTGTCACGCGGCGCCATAAGCGCGGTCCAGGCGCCGCTGGTCACGGCCGGATAGCCAAGCTCGGGCATCGCTGGCACGTCCGGCAATTCGGGCGCGCGCTTCGGCCCGACGATGGCGAGGGCACGCAACTTGCCGTCCTGGACCAGCTGTAGCGACGTGCTGACCGTGTCGAAAGTCATCTGCACCTCTCCGGCGACAACTGCGGTGAGCGCCGGACCGCCACCCTTGTACGGCACGTGCAAAATATTCGTGCCGCTCACGGACTTGAACAGCTCGGCGTTGAGATGCGGCAACGTGCCGACGCCGCCGGTCGAGTAGTTGAGCTTGCCCGGATTGGCCTTGGCGTAGGCA
>DATGDN010000449.1:0-2399 GCA_035310865.1 Pseudolabrys sp.
AGGTCAATGCCGACACGGCCGAACAGCTGGCGCTTCGCTTCCGCCACATAGGCGTTGCCCGGTCCGACGATCATGTCCACCGGCCTGATCGTTTCAGTGCCGAGCGCCATGGCGGCGACCGCCTGCACGCCGCCCAGGACATAAATGTCGTCGGCGCCGCCGAAATGCATCGCTGCAACAATTGCCGGATGCGGTCCGCCCTTGAAGGGCGGCGCGCAGGCGATAATGCGATTCACGCCCGCGACCTTGGCGGTGACGATCGACATATGCGCGCTGGCAACCATGGGATAACGGCCGCCCGGCACATAACAGCCGATTGAGTTCACCGGAATGTGGCGATGTCCCAGCACCACACCGGGCAGCGTTTCGACCTCCAGGTCGAGCATGGTATCGCGTTGTTTCTGCGCGAAATTGCGGACCTGCGCCTGCGCGAACTTGATATCCTCGAGATCGCGCTTGGGCACTTGCGCGATGGCGCGCTCGACCTCGGACGGAGGGAGGCGGAAATCCTTCGGGGACCACTTGTCGAACTTCTCCGACAGTTCGCGGATCGCGGCGTCCTTCCGATCGTCGACCTGCGCGAGAATGGATTCCACGGTTTCGCGCACCTTGGCGTCGGCGGCCTTGATCGCGCCCGCGTCCATTCCGCGTTTGAGCCAACGTGCCATAACGTACCTCCTGCTTATTTTCGTCATGGCCGGGCTTGTCCCGGCCATCCACGTCTTTGGTTGCACTATAGCCTAAAGACGTGGACCCCCGGGACAGCCCGGGGGTGACGCCTGAGATTGTTACGCGCTTGCGGACTATTTTATCGCCTGCGGGTTGATCGGCGAACCTGTACCGCCGGTGATGATCAGCGGCGGGCCACAGAAGAAGAATTCATAGATGCCGTCTTGCTCGCAATCCTCGGCGAGTTCCTTGAGATAGAAAATCTCGCCCATGCACAAGCCCATCGCCGGAATCACGACCCAGTGCCATGGCTGGTTGGCTTCCGTGGTCTCGTTCGGGCGTACTTCAACGCCCCAGGTGTCGGTACAGATCGCCGCGATCTGCTTTTCCTGACACCAGTAGCAATTCTCGAATTTGACGCCGGGCGCGTCGCCGCCGGCGTAACCACCCCAATTCTTTTCGGCCAGGCAGCGTTCCATTTGGCCGGTGCGCACGATTACAAAGTCACCGCGCCCGATGGAGACATTCTGTTGCTTGGCGCAAATGTCCAGTTCGTCATTGGAAATGCTTTCGCCGTCCTGCATCCATTTCACGCCGCGGAAGCGCGCGATGTCGAGCAGAACGCCGCGGCCGACCATCTTGTTCTTGGAATGCTCGATGCCGAGCACGGACAGGCCGCGCGAGTCGATCAGCTTGGCGTCGTAGCCGTTATACGCTTTGTCCTCATAGAAGATGTGGCCGAGTGCGTCCCAGTGTGTTGCGCCCTGCACACACAGAGTCAGAGTGTCGTCGGCGTAGCGGATCTTGTTCCAATCCTGTTGGCCTGAAATGGCATCGGTACCGGTGGCAAGCATCTGGTGGATCGGATTGAAGCGCCCGCCGAACAGGCCGGTTTGCGGGCCTGTGCGATCGAGTGGAATCCCGAGCGCAAAGATTTTTCCGGAACGGATCAAGCTCGCCGCCTTCACGATGTCTTCCGGAGTGACGTGGTTGAGCGTGCCGATCTGGTCCTCTTTGCCCCAGCGCCCCCAATTCTTGAGTTTTTGTGTGGCTTCGGCGATCGCTTGCTTGCCGACCTTGATGTTCATAAACCCTATTCCTTCCGGTCTTTTCGTTATTGCGTGGCCCGTCCTGAGTGAATTGCCCGCTATCGTTGCAATATTGCGCTGGCTGCCGGTGTTTCATCAAGCGGGGTGCGTCACCAGCGCTTTGACAGAACACGTACTGCTTGCGCATGATCTCGCCCACAATCGTTCAAGAAACTGGCTATCCAAGGGAGGATATTCATGAAACGCAATCTGATCACTGCAGCCGCCGTGGTGGCCGCGCTCGCGCTGCCTGCCCATGCAGCCAATATCGTGGATGAGTGGGCAAGCGTCAAAGCGCCACCGCCGCCTGCGCTCAAGCCGGTGACGGTCGATTCAAAGACGACGGCGCTATTGATGCTCGACTTCATGAAGCAGAATTGCGGCGTTCGGCCTCGCTGCATGGCCACACTTCCTGCGGTCAAGAAATTGCTCGGCGAGGCGCGTGCTGCCAAAGCGACCGTGATTTATACAAAGTTCGGCAAGACGACATTCGACGACATCGTTGACAAGGATTTGGCTCCGGCCGCGGGCGAAGCGTCGGTCACATCCTTCGCCGACAAATTTCTCAACACCGACCTTGACAAGATACTCAAGGACAAGGGCATTCAGACAGTGATCGCAATCGGCACTGCCGCGAATGGC
>DATGDN010000450.1:0-8184 GCA_035310865.1 Pseudolabrys sp.
CGGCCGCCGCGCGCGAGGTCGTGGTCAAGGCCATGCTTAAGGAGCAGCCCTTGCCGCTGGTCGGGCGTAGTTGACGGGTCAGGGCGGGCGGCATATATGGCGCCGTCATGACGATGCTTCTTGCAGCCAGACAGCTCCGTCGCCGCCGTGCCACCCCGGCACGGGCGTAGCGCTGCAATTACCCGTGCCGCCGGATTTGAGGCCGCGGCACATTTCCCCAAGAAAACCTGTGGCCTTCTTCCGGTAGTTCTTTAAGACTTCTGGATAAGGACCGATTCATGGCCACGAAAGCGAAGATCGGCGTACTGGGTGCCTCGGGTTACACGGGGGGTGAACTGGTTCGCGTATTGCTGCGCCATCCGCGGGCTGAGATCGTACTCCTGACCGCCGAACGCAGCGCCGGCAAGGCAATGCGCGACGTGTTTCCGCAGTTCTCACCGTTCACGTTGCCGCAACTGGTGGCGATCGACAGTCTCGACTGGAGCAGCACAGCGCTCGATGTCGCGTTCTGTGCATTGCCGCACGCCACGACGCAGAAGGTCATCAAAGACCTGATAGCGAAATCACCGTCGACCAAGGTGATCGATCTTTCGGCCGACTTCCGTCTGGCCGACACAGCGGCCTACGCGAAATGGTACGGCCACGATCATCACGCGCCCGAATTGCAGAAGGAGGCCGTCTATGGTCTTACCGAAATCCACCGGCGCGAGATCAGGCACACACGGCTCGTCGCCAATCCAGGCTGCTATACGACGTGCGCGCAGCTGCCGCTTGTGCCTCTGATCAAGAACAAGGCGATCGATCTCGACGAGATCGTCGTCGATGCCAAATCCGGCATGACGGGAGCAGGGCGTGCGGTCAAGGAGGCCATGCTTTTCTCGGAGGTTTCGGAAGGCTTCCACGCCTACGGCGTTGGGCATCACCGGCATATGGCCGAACTCGACCAGGAATTCTCGGCTGCCGCGGAACGCGAAGTGACCGTTACCTTCACGCCGCATCTCGTTCCGATGAACCGGGGCATTCTTTCGACGATTTATGTACGGGGGCGGCGTGGCCGGACCCCCGAGGATCTTCATGCGATGCTTTTAAAGTTCTACATGAAAGAGCCTTTCGTTCACGTGCTTCCCTTCGGGCAAACACCGCAGACCCGACATGTTCGCGGTTCCAACATGACGTTCATCGGCGTGGCCAAGGACCGCATTCCCGGGCGCGCTATACTCGTCTCTGCGCTCGACAATCTGGTGAAGGGTGCCTCCGGACAGGCGATCCAGAACATGAATTTGGTCATGGGCTGGCCGGAGACAATGGGGCTGGAGCAGGTGGCGCTGTTTCCCTGATTCCACTGGTACAATCGTGGCGTTTTCGCCGGAGGCACACGGCCAATGTTCGAGGTCCAGAACCAGCCGCCGCCGCTTGAGCCTTACAATTTGTTTGCGAGCGATGTCGTGCTGCGCGAAGCGGTGTGTCGCGAAGGGGCAGGCTGGTCGGAAAGCGAGTTGGCCGCATTTGGCGCGAAGCTAGGCAAGCCTGAGACCATTCAACTGGGCTTCGACGCCAACAAGTTTCCGCCCCAACTGCGGACATTCGATCGGTACGGCCACCGCATCGACGAGGTTGAGTTTCACCCGGCCTGGCACGAACTGCTCGAAATTTCCTTAGAGGCGGGCCTGCATTCGAGCCCTTGGGCAAGCCCCAAACCTGGCGCGCACGTAGCACGCGCGGCGGGCACATACATGCTGGGGCAAATTGAGAGCGGCGTTTATTGTCCGCTCGCGATGACGTACGGCTCGGTGCCGACGTTGCGACACGCCCCGCAAATTGCGGCCGAATGGCTGCCGCGTATTTACTCGCGCGAATACGACCGCCGCTTTCGCCCGGCGCGCCTGAAAACCTCGGCTCTGGTTGGCATGGGCATGACCGAGAACCAGGGCGGCTCGGATCTGCGTACCAATGCAACGCGCGCGCAGCCCTCGGCCGATGGAAGCTTCCGCCTCTACGGCCACAAATGGTTCATGTCGGCGCCCATGTGCGATGCATTCCTGGTTCTCGCGCAGGCGCCAAATGGCTTGAGCTGTTTCCTGATGCCGCGCTGGACGCCTGACGGCGACCGCAACGCCGTTCTCATTCTTCGGCTGAAAGACAAGCTCGGCAACCGCTCCAATGCGTCGAGCGAAGTTGAATTCCATGGCGCTTACGCGCAGCTTGTTGGTGAAGAGGGGCGCGGCATCCCGATCATCATCGAGATGGGCAATTATACGCGGCTCGATTGCTGCATCGGTTCCTCCGCCTTGATGCGGCAGGCAATCGCCCAGGCGATCCACCACGCTCGCCATCGCACAGCGTTCCAGAAGAAACTGATCGATCAGCCGCTGATGACGAGCGTGCTCGCCGATCTTGCCCTGGAATGGGAGGCGGCGACCGTACTCAGCATGTGGCTCGCGCGTGCCTATGACGAGGATGGCGACGCGGCTCAGGTCATCCGACGCGTGGTGACTCCTGCGGCCAAATTCTGGATCTGCAAGCGTACGCCATTCGTGACCTACGAGGCGATGGAGGTGCTCGGAGGTTCCGGCTACATCGAGGAAAGCATCATGCCTCGCCTCTATCGTGAGGCGCCAGTCAATTCCATCTGGGAAGGATCCGGCAATATCATGTGCCTCGATGTGCTGCGCGCGATAGAGCGAACGCCGAATGCCGCCGAGGTGCTGCGCAGCGAAATCTCCGCGGCCGGCGATAGCCGGGTCCAATCGTTTGCCGAGCGCTTTGAGAAACGGCTTGCCGCCCGCGATCACGCAGACGAGTCGCAGGCGCGTGCGCTCGTGCGGGAGCTCATCCTTGCGCTTCAGGGCGCGTTGCTCGTCAGACACGCACCCCCAAGCGTGGCGGACGCATTTTGTACCTCACGGCTTGCCGGCGAGGGAGCGTCTGTCTTCGGCATGCTGCCGCATGGGCTTGATACACGGGCGATTGCAGAACGAGCGGCGCCGGCCAGCTAAAGTTTTCCAAACACCGCCAATACGAGTGCAGCCTGCGCAAGGAAACCGGCGGTGAAGGCAAGCGTCCGCAGAACCGGGATCCCCATCGTGTAAATGATGGCATGCGCGAGCCGCGCCCAGAAATAGACAGCGCAGGCGATGACGGTGCCGTCGGTCGAATAGCCCTGCGCATCGAGAATAAGCACCAGCGGTGCGAAGATAATGAGGTTCTCAACCGCATTGGTGTGCGCAAAATAAAGGCGCTGTGCCCAGGCCGATTGCGGCTTGTCGTTGCGCGAGGGGTTGGCCATGCAGCCCATCAGCCCGCGCACCATTGCGCGGTCGATGATGTAAGGCACCCACAGCAGCCCGGTCAGGATGACCGTTAGCGTCAGCCACAACAGTTCCTTGGTCATCGTCGCTTCCCCATTTTGTCGACGCTCGAAAGATGTCTGAGCATAGGGGATGGCGCGGCCGTTGTCGCGGCGGCTGGTATCAAGAAGCCGTCAACGATTTTACGACGACATACAGCCCAACCGCGATGACAATTCCGGAAAAAGAGCGGATGAGCGCGTGCTTATGGCCCGCGAGATGACGTGCGAGCTTGATGCCGAACAAGCCGCCGAGTGCGCCGCCGAGAACAAAAAGTCCCGCGAGCGGCCAGTCGACCAAGCCCGACCAGGCGTAGCTTGCCGCGGTGGTAATGCCGAAGGCAGTGACCGAAACCAGCGATGAGCCGATAGCGTTGATCAGCGGCATCGAGGTCGCGCCGATAAGGCCGGGCACGATCAAAAATCCACCGCCAATGCCGAAGAATCCGGAAAGTGCGCCCACGACAAGGCCTATTCCGATCAGGAGCGGCAACAGGCGCGGCATGCTCTCGCGCGTGAGTTGGACATCCGGGTTGCCGCCGGATTTGCGAGGCCGCAGCATCAGCACACCAACGACAATCATCAGCGCGCCGAATAATGTTAACAGACGGCCGCCATCGACCATCTTGCCGATTTGTGCGCCGCCGGCCGCGCCGATCATGCCGGCAATCGCGAAAGTGATCGCGCAGGGCCATTTCACGGTTTGCACCCGCGCGTGACCGGCTAGATTGGCTGCCGCACTGGCGGCAACGGCTATCGCACTTGTGCCGATCGCGACATGAGCCGAGGGTACGCCAACCACGTAGACCAGCAGTGGCACGGCCAGAATGGAGCCGCCACCGCCGACCAGCCCGAGAACGAAACCGACGACACTGCCGGAAGCAATCGCCAGCAGATCGTGCAGGATCGTCATTGTGCGGGTGCGCGGCGGTTCCAGGGCATCAGGGCCAGGACATGCGCCATGCCGCAGAAGCCGGTAGTCCCGGCAAACAGCAAGCCCGCGCCGACGAAGCCGGAGAGCGCGTAGAATTCGGATGTGACGAAAGTGCCGAGTAGTATGCCGATGAGCACCAGCGAGCCCGCAACGATTTGAACTTGCCGGATAATGTCAATCGGCTGACTGCGGTCGAGCGTGACCGGCAGGCCCGCTTTCTTCCAGGCATTGAGGCCACCCTCGAGGATGTAGGTTTCGCAATTGCGCGATGCGGCTGTGAGCTTTGCCGCATTGCCGCTCGTGCGTGCACCGGAGCGGCAATGAAACACGAGGATCTCGTCGCCCGCGCGCGCCGGAGTCTCGGCATCGATGCGGCTCAATGCATGGTGGCGGGCGCCGGGAATGCGTTCCCGCGCGTGCTCGTCGGCTTCGCGGATATCGATCAGCACGGCGCCTTTCCGTACCAGCTCGGCGGCGCGGTTAGGGGAAATGGTCTTCAGCTCACTCATCGCAGGGCTCCGTTGTTTTTCTTGTTTCTTTGGAAGGATCGTTCAAGGGCAGTAGATACTCTTGAGAAGTGCGAGTACGCGCGCCGCGTTCGGGTCGGCTATGCGGTAGAACACGCTCTGCGCCTCGCGCCGGGTAGCGAGCAGGCCGTCTTCACGCATCTTCGCGAGATGCTGGGAGAGCGCCGACTGGCCCAGGTCCACAGCATCCGCAAGATCACCGACCGACATTTCTCCGGCAATCGCCAACCGGCAGAGGATCAGCAAACGGTTCTCGTTGGCCAGTAGCTTGAGTAGTCCGGCTGCTTCGCCCGCCTTGCGCTCAAGATCGGCGATGCCAATATCGGCCGCAGACTTGGGTCGCCGCAGCGTTTGCACAGGCATGATCGGCGTCTCCATAAATTAGATGTTGCTAAATTAGGGAGTGCTAATATATAAGTCAAGGTCGAAGATGATGAAAGGGACGCGCCATGGCCGCCGCTGCAAAACCTGAGATACGGGCGTTCTTCGACGGGCCCACCAACACGGTGAGTTATCTTGTGTGGGATTCTGCGACCAAAGAGGGCGTGGTCATCGATCCTGTGTTGAATTTTGACCATCGCAGCGGCGATGTGACGGTGGAGTCAGCGGACGCTGTGCTCGCCGAAGCGAAAAAACTCGGCGTCAAGATCAAGCAAGTGCTGGAGACGCACGCACATGCCGACCACCTTTCCGGTGCGCCGTATATCAAGCTCAAGACAGGCGCCACGGTGGCGATTGGCGAGCACATCAAGGATGTGCAGAAGATTTTCCGGCCGGTGTTCAATGCATTGGATGTGTCAGGTGACGGATCGGAATTCGATCACCTGTTCAAGGACGGGGAGCACTTCAAGGTTGGTACCATTGATGCCGAAGTGATTTACACGCCCGGCCACACGCCGGCCTGCGTCTCGTACAAAATTGGCGACGCGGTATTTGTCGGCGATACGATGTTCATGCCTGACTACGGGACGGCGCGTGCCGATTTTCCGGGCGGCAATGCCCGAGAACTTTACCGCTCGATCCGGCGGATTCTCTCGCTGCCAAAAGAAACCCGCCTATTCATGTGTCACGACTACAAGGCGCCGGGCCGTGATCAATATGCCTGGGAGACAACAGTAGGCGAGGAAAAGGCACGCAACGTTCATGTGCACGAGGGCGTCTCTGAAGATGATTTCGTCAAGATGCGTGAGGCGCGTGATGCCACGCTCACGACGCCGCTGCTTTTGCTTCCCTCAATTCAGGTCAACATTCGTGCCGGCAAATTTCCGCCAGCGGAAGCCAATGGCGTCCGTTACCTAAAAGTGCCGGTTAAGGTTGCGCCGTAATATGTGGCTCAGATCCAGCTTTTCACCTTGACATAAGAGCCCGGCGCATCTTCGATCGGTTTGAGCTTGCCTCCACCGATCGTGCGTGCCGGCACGGTCTCGGCGCCTTGTGTCTTTAGCCAATCGAGCCAGTCGGGCCACCAGGAGCCCGGATGCTCCGTGGCATTTTTCATCCAATCTTCAACGCTGTCGCCATCCAGGTTGTCGCCCGTCCAGTACTGATATTTGGGTTTACCCGGCGGGTTGATCACGCCGGCGATGTGGCCTGAGCCGGCCAGCACGTATTTCACTGGACCACCGAAATATTGCGAGCCGTGAAGCACTGATTTTGCCGGCGCGATGTGATCTTCGCGCGTCGCGAGATTATAGATCGGAATAGTGACCTTATGCAGGTCTAGCTGGACGCCTCCGATTTCCATCTCGCCTTTGGTGAGTTTGTTGTCGAGATAGCAGTTACGCAAATAGAACGAATGATTGGCTGCCGGCATGCGGGTGGCGTCGGAATTCCAGTAGAGAATGTCGAATGGCAACGGCTTTTTGCCCCGCATGTAATTGTTGACGATATATGGCCAGATCAGATCGTTCGAGCGCAGCATGTTGAAGGTGGTGGCCATGCGGGATGCTTCGAGATAGCCCTGTTCCTTCATATGCGCTTCAAGCTGTTTGACGCGCTCCTCGTCGACGAACACCATGAGGTCGCCGGCATAGGTGAAGTCGACCTGCGCAGCGAACAGTGTCGCTGATTTGACCCGGTGTTGCTTTTTTGCAGCGAGGTAGGCGAGGGTAATCGACAACAGAGTGCCGCCGACGCAATAACCGATGGCGTTGACCTGTTTTTCCCCGGTTGCCGCTCCGACTTTGTCGAGCGCCGTGATCACGCCTTTGCGCATGTACTCTTCGAAGCTTTTTTCCGAGAGCCTGGCGTCGGGGTTAACCCAGGAAATCACGAACACCGTGATACCCTGATCAACGCACCATTTGATGAAGGATTTTTCCGGCGTAAGGTCGAGAATGTAGAATTTGTTGATCCACGGCGGCACGATCAGCAAGGGCATCTTCAGTACATCTTTGGTGGTCGCTTCATATTGGATGAGCTGCATCAACTCGTTCTGGAAGACGACCTTGCCGGGCGTGAGGGCAAGGTTGCGGCCGACGTCGAACGCCGAGTGGTCAGATTGGCGGATCTTGAGGGTCCCATGCCCCGCCTTGATGTCCTCCGAAAGCATTTGCATGCCGCGCACGAGATTTTCTGCGTTCGATGACAGCGTCTCGCGCAGCAACTCCGGATTTGTGAGGACGAAGTTCGAAGGCGAGATCGCGTTGGCTATTTGCTTGACGTAGAACTCGGCTTTCTTGCGTGTTTGCTCATCGACGCCAGTGGCATCTTTGACCAGGCGGTCGGCCCATTGCACGGTGAGCAAATAGGCCTGCTTCAGAAAATCGAAAAATTGATTTTGCGACCATTCCGGGTCGGCAAAACGTTTGTCCCTTGGATCCGGAGCGGCAACCGGCTCGGTCTGTTCGCCGGCCATTCGTTTGACCGCGGCGGCCCACAGATCGAGATAGGCGCGGCCAAGGCTGGTCTGTAGCTCGTGCGCGCGGTGAGGATCTGACATCCAATATTCCGCCACCCGGCCGACAGACTTGACGGCGTCGGTGATGTCATCGGCGAGGTCGCCTTTAATCTTGCCTTCCTCGCGCGGCTTCATGTAGGCGGCGAGCGCCTTGCCGCCTTCCTCGACCAGACGCGCGACATTGTGCGCCAAGACCTCGATATCGACGTCACCGACCTTGGCAGGCTCTGTGGTGGACTTGTCCATCCGCTCCGTTCCCCTCTGTCGAGAGAAGTGGCCCGTGGCGCGTCCCATCGCAAGCCGCGAATGTGCGCATGGTTTCGCCGGTCTTCAGCCTAGCGGTTAGCAGAATGTCACCTTGCTGTGGCCATATTAGCCCGTTAGCGGCACTATGATATAATTCATTGAGTCTACATCGATTTCTTCCGCTCGGTCGGTGCGTTTGCGGAGCAAGATGCGTGGCGGTCAAACAACCTCT
>DATGDN010000451.1:0-1594 GCA_035310865.1 Pseudolabrys sp.
AACTCTCCTATTCAAGCGGTCCTTCGATGGCTGCTTCGCTGGTTGTGCTCTTGCCCACTTTGCGCTCGCGGTAGAGCAGATAGAGCCCGGACGCGATAACCATGGCGGCCCCGGCAATCGTCCAGCTATTGGGTACTTGGCCGAAAACCAGATAGCCAAGGATGATTACCCAGATCAACTGCGTGTAGATGTAGGGCGACAATACCGATGCGGGCGCCAGCTTGTGCCCGGCAATCAGGAAATAGTGACCGGTGCTGCCGAGCACGCCGGTCATCATCAGCATCAATGCGATCATCCAATCCGCCGGTGGCTGCCATACAAAGGGAATGACGGGCAGCATTACCAGCGCACCGATAGCATTCGCGTAGAACAATGAAGTCTGGTTGGAATCGACTCGCGAGACGATGCGGGTGATGACTGCGTAGAAGCCGTAACAGACTGTTGCCGCTAACGAGAAGAAAGCGGCTGGATGCATGCCGCCGAGACCCGGCCGCGTGATCAACAGCACGCCGGCAAAACCGAAACCAATCGCCGACCAACGCCGCCAACCAATCCATTCGCCCAGCAACGGCCCGGCGATGATCGCAACGATGAATGGAAAAGTAAAAATTATCGACAGGGCCTCGTCGAGTTGCAGCCAACGCAGCGCGAGGAAATTCAAGATGGTGGACAAAACCAGAAGGATCGATCGAGTCACCTGAAGTTTCGGGCTGCGGGTGCTGAGCAAGCCTCTATGCGTGAACGGGTTGGAAACAATCAGCGTCAGCACGAAGGCGCTGGTGTAGCGCGCCCATGCGATCTCAAGTGTATCCATCTGCGTGTTGAGATATTTCGCGGTGGTATCAAGACATGCGAACAAGGCTACGGCACCGCACATGAGGGCGATGCCAATCAGCCGTTGACGGCGCTGCTGTGAAAACGCGCTCAATAGGTTGCCCGGCCACCCGAAATATCGAAGACCGCGCCGGTTGTAAATGAGCAGTCGCTCGAAGCACAAAAGGCGACGAGGCTTGCGATTTCGTCGACCGTCACGAAGCGGCCGCGCGGGATTTTCGACAGCATGAAGTCGATATGTTCCTGCGTCATCTGATCGAAGATCGCAGTTTTTGCCGCCGCCGGCGTAATGCAATTGACCGATATGTCGTAAGAGGCAAGTTCCTTGCCGAGCGATTTGGTCAATGCAATCAGCCCCGCTTTCGATGCGGAATAAGCCGGCGCATTCGGATTGCCTTCCTTGCCTGCGATAGACGCGATGTTGACAACGCGGCCGTATCCTTGGGCAATCATCACCGGCGCCAACGCGCGGCAGCAGTGAAAAGGTCCGTCAAGATTGACCGAAAGCACGCTCCGCCAGGCATCCAGCGGATAGTCCCAGGTCTTCACATTCGGGCCGGCAACCCCTGCATTGTTGACCAGGATATCGACGCGGCCGAGTGCCTTGACAGTCTCATCGCGCGCGCGTTCCACGTTTGAATAGTTGGTGACGTCAACTGCGAAAGGAAGGACGCGGCCACGTTGTTGCAATTCGCTCGCCGTCTTTTTTGCGAGTTCGATATCGCGATCCCAGATCGCAACCGCCGCGCCGGAATCCAGA
>DATGDN010000452.1:0-3522 GCA_035310865.1 Pseudolabrys sp.
CGAGGTCGTGCGCGATGCGTCAGAAGCGGTGGAACACGCAGTGGCCGACCTGCGGCTCGAGGTCGAAGACTTCCTGCGGAAAGTGGCGGTTTAAGCCAGATTTCGTCTGTTTTTAGGCCTGACTCGCAACAGCCTTGCCAAGTGCTGCCTGCGCCGCGGCAAGGCGCGCGATCGGCACGCGGAAGGGCGAGCACGACACGTAGTCAAGCTTGGCTCCGTGGCAAAAGGCGACGGAGGCCGGATCGCCACCGTGCTCACCACAGATACCGACCTTGAGTTTAGGACGCACTTTGCGCCCGCGTTCGACGCCGATCTTCACGAGTTCGCCGACGCCCTGCTGGTCGATCGTTACGAACGGATCGGCAGGCAGAATGCCGCGCGCGGTATAGATTCCGAGGAAGCTCGCTGCGTCATCACGTGAAATGCCGAATGTCGTTTGCGTCAAGTCATTGGTGCCGAACGAAAAGAATTCAGCGCTTTCCGCGATCTCGCCGGCCAGCAGTGACGCACGCGGCAATTCGATCATCGTGCCGACCTGATAGTCGACCTTGGTGTTTTTTTCCTTCGCGACCGCCTGCGCCATGGCGTCGATGCGCGCCTTGACCAGATCAAGCTCGGCCTTGGTCGCAATCAACGGCACCATCACTTCCGGCACGACCGGCTTGCCCGTCCGTTTGGCAGCTTCCACGGCGGCCTCGAAGATCGCGCGGGCCTGCATCTCGGCGATTTCCGGATAGGCGATGGCGATGCGGCACCCGCGGAATCCGAGCATCGGGTTGAATTCGGACAGTTCGCTGGCGCGGGCGGCAAGCTTCTTCGGGTCCGCACCCATGGCGGCGGCGACATCCGCGATCTCCGCTTTGCCGTGCGGCAGGAATTCGTGCAGCGGCGGGTCAAGCAGCCGGATGGTCACCGGCCGCCCCGCCATGATTTCGAACAGTTCGACGAAGTCGGCGCGCTGCATGGGAAGCAACTTCGCGATCGCGGTGCGGCGCGTTTTCTCGTCGTCGGCGAGGATCATTTCGCGTACCGCCTGGATGCGCCCCTCATCGAAGAACATGTGCTCGGTGCGGCAGAGCCCGATGCCCTCGGCACCGAACCGCACCGCCGCTTTCGCATCCGTCGGCGTATCGGCATTGGCGCGCACGCCGAGCCGGCGCACCTTGTCGGCCCAGCCGATCAGGGTGGCAAATTCTCCGGACAGCTGCGGCTCGATCATCTCGACCTTGCCGGCCAGAACCTGACCGGTCGATCCATCGACGGTGATGTAGTCGCCCTTCTTGAAGGTCTGTCCGCCCGCCGTCATCGTTCCCGCCGCATAGTCAACGCGCAGTGAGCCGGCGCCCGAGACGCAGGGCTTGCCCATGCCGCGCGCAACCACGGCGGCGTGCGATGTCATGCCGCCGCGCGTGGTGACGATGCCTTCGGCCGCATGCATGCCGTGGATGTCCTCCGGCGAAGTTTCCACGCGCACCAAAATGACCTTTTTGCCGTCGGATTTGAGCTGCGCGGCTTCGTCCGGCGAAAAAACGATCTCGCCGCTGGCGGCCCCCGGTGAGGCCGGCAGGCCGGTCGCTATGACGCGCCGGTGCGCGCGCGGATCGATGGTCGGATGTAGCAGCTGGTCGAGGGTCAGCGGATCGACACGCAACACCGCATCGCTCTTTGAAATCAACCCTTCGTTGGCCAGCTCGACTGCAATGCGCAGCGCCGCCTTGGCCGTGCGCTTGCCCGCGCGCGTCTGCAGCATCCAGAGCTTGCCCTGCTCCACCGTGAATTCGAGGTCCTGCATGTCGCGGTAGTGGCGCTCGAGCACGTTGTACATGCGTTTGAGTTCGGCATAGGCCTTCGGCAATGTGTATTCCATCGACGGCTTGTCGGAGCCGGCCTCCTTGCGCGCGGCCTCACTGATTTCCTGCGGCGTGCGGATACCGGCGACGACATCTTCGCCCTGCGCATTGATGAGAAACTCGCCATAGAGCTTCTTTTCGCCGGTCGACGGATTGCGCGTAAAGGCAACACCGGTGGCCGAAGTGTCGCCCATATTGCCGAAGACCATGGCCTGCACGTTCACGGCCGTGCCCCAGCCCTCCGGGATGTTGTGGAGCTTGCGGTAGGTGATGGCGCGCTGGTTCATCCATGAGCCAAACACGGCACTGATGGCGCCCCAGAGTTGCTCGTGCGGGTCCTGCGGGAAATCACCGCCCAACTCGTCCTTCACGCGCTTCTTGTAGCGCACGACCAGTTCGGCCCAATCGTCGGCAGACAAGTCCGTATCGAGGCTGTAACCCTGCCGCTCCTTGTGGTGATCGAGCAATTCCTCGAAATGCTCATGCCCGACACCGAGAACGACGTCGGAATACATGGTGATGAAGCGCCGGTAGCTGTCGAATGCGAAGCGCCGGTCGCCTGATTTTTTCGCGAGCGCCTCGACGGTTTCGTCGTTGAGGCCAAGGTTGAGCACGGTATCCATCATGCCCGGCATCGAGGCGCGGGCACCCGAACGCACTGAAACCAGCAGCGGATTGGACTTGTCGCCGAACGTCTTGCCGGTGATCCGGCCCACTTGCGCCAATGCCTTCTCGACCTGGCCGCGAAGATCCTTCGGATACTGCTGGTTGTGCTCGTAGTAATAAGTGCAGACGTCGGTGGTGATCGTGAACCCCGGCGGGACCGGAAGACCGAGGTTCGCCATTTCGGCAAGCCCGGCGCCCTTGCCGCCGAGCAGATTGCGCATCGATGCCTTACCTTCGGCGCGGCCGTTACCGAAGCTGTAGACCCACTTCCCCCTTGTTTGCCCGGTCGCCGGTTTCGACTTGCGCCGGGAGGGCTTCCGTACAGCTGTTTTCTTGCTTTTTCCGCGGGCGCGTGGGCGTTTTCGTTTGGCCATAGGTCAATAGCTGTTGGTGGGAACGATGGCCCCTAAAAACACTTCCGAACGCCCCGGCGCAAGCCCGGAATTATCGGAAAAGCCCAAGCCCGAGCAGGCCGACGAGGATGAGATAAACGGCGACGATGATGTTAAGCAGCCGCGGAATGACAAGAATGAGAATACCTGCAACGAGCGCAACGATAGGCTGCAAGTGCGCAATACCGACGACCATGATGGGCTCCCCAAGTGGCTGGCAATGGTGTGAAACGGTGAAACGGCGGCAGTAGTTCCCTGACTGCTACCCCTCGATCTTCGAGAAATCCGCCACGGCGCGGGTCGCTTCGCGGATCTCGTTGAGCAGCTTGAGCCGGTTTTCGCGCAAGGCCTTGTCGTCGACATTCACCGTCACCTTGTCGAAGAAGGCATCGACGCGCGGCCGAAGCTTGGCCATGGCAGTCATGGCGGCGGCGAAGTCTTCCTTGCCGACGGCGGCGGAGGCTTCCTTCTTGGCAACATCGACCACCTCGGCAAGCGCCTTTTCTTCCGGCAGTTGATAGCGCCGGGCATCCGGCGCGCCGGTGTAATCGCGCTTATCCTTCTTTTCTTCGATGCGGATGATGTTGGTCGCACGTTTATAGCCGGCGAGCAGG